>JAIPDZ010000180.1 GCA_021737425.1 Deltaproteobacteria bacterium | reverse complement strand
AGGCCCCACACAGGAGGCACTTGGCAAAGATATCGCGGTACTGCTCGCTGATGGGAAGATCTCCTGCCGCATACCGTTTGGCCAGCTGGACCTTTCCTCTCGGCGTGTATTTTTCCAAGAAAAGGGCCTTTCCCACCGGGCAGGTGGCGAGACAGAGCCCGCACTTGATGCATTGATCAAACTCGTTGGCTATTTCACTCAATATCATATCCGTGTCTCTCATTCAGGGGTTATGGGATTTGGGAATTATGGGATTTAGGAATTTGGGCATTGAGGAATTCAGGAATTCAGATGATCAAGCCTCATTTGGATTGTAGCCGCGCAGGTATTTTCTGAACCCCTTGATCTGCATTCTACAATCTGAAGCTACTTCATAAGTGCCGGAAAACTCCTTTTCGGTGATATACTTCTTAGGCCTAAAGAAAACTGCCGGGATTCAAAATATTGTGGGGATCAAAGACCCGCTTGATCCCCCGCATCAGTTGGATGGAGGCCTGGCTGAACTCCTTTGTCATGAACCGGTCCTTGGCGATCCCGATCCCGTGCTCGCCTGTAAGGGTCCCGCCCATCTCGATGGCCGCGTCCACCAGTTCCACCAGGGCCTGGTCTACCCGTGCCATCTCTTCCGTATCCCGAAGATCGGTCATTATGAGGGGATGCAGGTTGCCGTCCCCGGCATGGGCCAGGACCCCGATCTGCAAGTCATATTTGTCTGCCACCTCCACGATCTTTCGAATAATGGCAGGGAGCATCTTGACCGGCACGGTGGCGTCTTCCACAATACAGTTGGGCCTGAGGCTGGCCACGGCCCCGAAAGCGGTCCGCCTCGCCTGCCACAGTCTGTCCGCCTCCTCGGGCGTGCCGGCCCGCTCCACCTGGAAGGCCCCCCTCTCCCTGCAAAAGGCCTCGATGCGTTTGCCCTGGGCCTCCACCAGGATGTCTTCTCCGTCCACCTCTATGAGCAGCACTGCCTGGGCCTCGTCCGAGAACTGGGCCCCCCCGTAATCGCTGATCACGTCCAGGACGGTTCGATCCATCAACTCCAGGGTGGTGGGGACAATGCCGGCCCCGATAATGGCCGATACCGTGGTGGCCGCATGGTCCAGATCTCTATAGGTGGCCTGGAGAGTGGCCTTGGCAGGGGCCAGAGGCACCAGCCGGACAATGATTTCGGTGATGATTCCCAGGGTCCCCTCTGATCCGCACATGAGCTGGGTCAGATTATATCCGCTGACATTCTTGAGGGTCTTGCCTCCGGTGCGGATGATTTCGCCGGAAGGGAGAACCACCTCCAAGCCCAGGAGGTAATCCCGGGTCACCCCGTATTTGACCCCCCGGGGGCCCCCCGCATTGAGGGCCACATTGCCGCCGATGGTGGAGACGAACATGCTGGCAGGGTCGGGCGGGTACATGAGTCCGTAGGCGGCCACCGCCTTCTGGAAGTCGGCATTGACCACCCCGGGCTGGACCACCGCACACATGGATTCCGGTTCGATTTCCAGGATCCGGTTTAATCGATGAAAGGCGATAATGATGCCCCCCTCTCTGGCCACTGAACTGCCGCAGATATTGGTCCCCGCACCTCTCGGGATGATGTTGATCCGTTCCCGGTTCGCCACCTTCATCACCCCGGCAATCTCCTCTTTGTCCCCGGGCACAATGACCGCATCGGGCATGAATTCGCGCAGAAATCCGTCATAGGAATAGGTCACCAGGTCCTCGGGCGAATCCAGGAACCATTCGTGCCCTACGATGGCCCGAATTTCATCTTTGATGGCATCAGAAATCATATGCTGTCTCCTTGGGTCGAAAGCTGAAACCTTGGTATTGAAAAAAATGTCCGGTGAGGATTTGATCCCAACAGACTATGTGTGTCCGTGCAGTTTGTCAAGCATTTTTATTTTAAGTTAGTATATACTATATTTTTTATTATCTTATATAGAAAGATAGTTGGTAAATTTGCTAATTCAACTGAAATGAGTTGACATATGAAATTGATTCTGACAATATAGGATTGGCTAACCGTATGGCATAGGAAACACCATCCAAGAGGTAACTCACGGGTATGCAATGAAAAAACAGAAAGTGGAGCGAACCTTCAGCGAGGACAGGGTGAATGATAAGAACCCCTTTTGAACCCAAAAACGGTTGGGTGACAAGTATCTCCATGGATGATGCATTGCGATTCAACGGTGAAACAGCGGGGCAACTGGCATGCCGGTTTGAAAGATACCGCTCTATCCTGGTGTGGGGAGAGATGGGGGTGGGGAAGTCCACCCTGACCATGGCATTGGGACGGTCGCTGGCGATGCGTTCGGCCCGGGGCCGGATTCTCTCCCTGGATCCGGGCACGCCACCTTTCGGCATTCCCGGGGCAGTATGTGCCGGCCGGTGGCACGACAACACCTTTGAATGGGGAGACTGCCAGGCCCTGTGTACGCTGGATGCCTCCCGGTTTCGAGTGCCCGTGATTCTCGCGGCCCGGCGTCTGCTTTCCAATGCCCTAAAAGAAGGGAACGAACCGGTTACGGTCATTGACCCGCCGGGTGTGACCCGGGGCGTGGGCGGCGCCGAACTCCTCACGGCCCTCATCGAAACGCTTCATGTGGATGGGGTCATCGTCCTCTACCCGACTTCGGCCCGCCCTCCCTTGTCTGAAGAGCTGAGTGCACTCCCGGTGGCGGTGCATTATATCCCTGCCGCCCTTGAGGCGAAACGGCCGGCCAGGCAAGAGCGGTATGAGCACCGGACGGCATTATGGGACCGGTTTCTGTCTGAAAGCGTGGAGACCCCCCTTTCACTAAGCCGTGTCCATGTCTTGGGTACGCCTCCTCCCCGGCACCGGCCTGAGGCATGGGCGGGACGGCAGGCGGGGCTTTTGGATCAGCAGGGGGAGACGCTGCAGATGGGGGAAATCATAAGGCTTGAAGGGCCCTGTTTGACCGTTAAAGTCCCATGGAAGACAGGTCGTCAGGTAAGCGCCATACTTATCCGGGATGCCGGGCGAAACGCTGCGGGCAAAATCGGAACCATCCCCCGCACGGGAAGGGTAGGGTCCGGATACGGCGAACCCGTGGAGATGACGGCCCCGGAGGTGAGACCGGAAACGGGCCAAAGGCCCATATCCAGTCGTTTGGGGCCTGCCTGGGCCACCCTGGTGGGCGGGGTCTTGGGCGACCCCCTCCTTCATGTGAGATTCCGCAACCTGAAACAGAGCCTGTTTTTCGATTTGGGGGATCCGTCGCGCCTGGCGGCCAGGGTGGCCCACCAGGTGACGGGCGTGTTTTTAAGCCACGCTCACCTGGATCATATCGGGGGGTTCATCTGGTTTCTCCGCTCCCGGATCGGGCCGTTCGGGTCCTGCCGGATTTTCGGCCCTGCCGAGACCATCGCCCGGATCGAGAATTTCCTGGGCGCCATCACCTGGGATCGGATCGAAGAGAACGCCCCGGTGTTCGAGGTGTGCGAAATTGACGACTCCCGGCTCAGGCGCGTCAGACTTCGGCCGGGCCACCCGAGGGTAATGTTGCCGGATGTGGCCATTGAAAACGGGATCATCATCAGGGAAGACACCTTCCGGATCAGGGCCGTGGTCTGTGACCACAATATTCCGTCAGTGGCCTATGCCCTCATGTTTCCTCAGGAGATTTGTGTGAGAAAGGAGCGTCTTTCGGCTTTTGGATTACGCCCCGGTCCCTGGCTGGGTCAGATGAAACAGGCCATACTCAGCGGAAATCCCCAGACCCGAATCCTACTGCCCACCGGAGAGACACGGCGGGCGGATCAGCTGGCTGAGGCACTCACCATTATCCGTCCGGGTAAGAAGCTGGTATATGCAGCGGATATGGCGGATACAGCAAAGAACCGCCGGAAATTGGTGGATTTGGCCCGATCGGCCCATACGTTTTTTTGCGAGACCGCATTCGCACACAAGGATAAACCCAAAGCCGATGCCACCCAGCACCTCACCACCCTGGCAGCCGTGGACATCGCATGCCAGGCCCAGGTGGAGCGATTGGCGCCCTTTCATTTTTCAAGGCGGTACGAACACCAGCCCGGGATGATGTATGATGAAATCCGGTCCGCTCTCCCTGCCGACAGCGGGCTCAAGGTTGTGGGGGGAGATTTCGACCAAGTCACGGATCCAGGTTCCTGACGTCAGTGTACAGGGCGCTCAAATCCGACGATTTTATACGCACTGATACTTATCCAACATACAAATGGTCTTATCATCTTCTTTTTCAACCTGGATGGTGGCATGTTCTATGCCGAAGCGCTCCTGCAGATGCTGCTGAAGGTCTATGAGAAAGTGATTGTCTATTGAATCGTCGGTGACCACCAGGTGGACCGTGAGCGCCACTTCGGTGGTACTCAGGGGCCAGACATGCAAATCGTGGATTCGAGAGACGTTGTCAAGGCCGGATAAGTAGTGCCTGATTTCAGCCATATCAATGCCTTTGGGCACCGCATCCACGGCCAGGTTTATGGAATCTCGAAGCAGGCCCCAGGTACTGATAACAATAACCGCTACAATGGCAAGACTCATCACCGGATCGATCCACAGCCATCCTTTGATCAGGATGACGATGCCCGCGACCACAACCCCCAGCGAAACGCCGGCGTCAGCGGCCATATGAAGGAATGCCCCCCGGATATTCAAATCGTGTTTCTGATTGGAAACAAACAGTAAGGCGGTTACGGTGTTAATCACAACGCCGACGGCTGCCACCCCGATGACCACCAGCCCTGCCACCGGTTTTGGGTGCAAAAGCCGCCCGATGGCTTCCCATGTAATACTTCCCAGTGCAATGAGTAGCAATACGGCACTCACCAAGGAGGCCATGACGGTTGCCTTGCGAAACCCATAGGTCCTTTTCTCTGTGGCGGCCTTTCCGGCCAGCAGGGTGGCGCCCCAGGCCAGCAACAGGCTCAGTACATCGCTTAGGTTATGCCCTGCATCCGCTATTAACACCAGAGACCCGGTGTGGAGTCCGTACCCGGCTTCAACGGCCACAAAGAGGACATTCAGAATAACCCCGATGGCAAAGGCACGATTATGGTGGGTTATGTCATGGGTGTGATTATGGGGCATAGCTATTCGACATGGGCCAAAGAAAACCGGGATCAAATCCCTTCGCGTTTTGGGGTGATCTGTTCCCTGATAAGGTGCCTTTGCGGGTCTGCCATGGACGTTTCACGGGATTGACTTTCATGGGATCCTATTTCGGGAATTCCCGGTTAAGCTCGTCCATGGCCTTTTTTTTACATTCAGGGCAGTAGGTGGATGTGATGTCCACCTTTGCCTCACGGTACATATATTTTTCCATGGACATCCATTCTCCGGTACCGGGTGCCCTCCCGCGGTCGTCCCTTATCCTTTTGCATATGCAGCAAACCGGCAATATGCGTTCATAGACCTTGATTTTCCGTCTGAGTTTCAGTTTTTCCAGACAGCGGGATACCCTGAAATACATCTCTTCAAGGTCAAAGGGCTTGAGTAGGTAATCATCGGCATCGAGCCTGAGGGCCTCAATGACGGAATCCATATTCCCGAATCCGGTGAGGAGGATGACCATGGTCTCAGGATGGATTCGCTTGGATGCCTTCAGGACCTCTATCCCGCTGACGGGGGTCATGATTAGATCGGTGATCACCAGGTCGAAAGAGGACCGGTTTAACCATTCGATGGCCTTTTCCCCATTATCCGCCGTGGTGATCTCATGCCCGTATCTCTCAAGATAACTGCCGATAATTTTGGTGATTGTAGGCTCGTCGTCCACCAGGAGTATGGCGTATTTTGGCATTTTATTTTTATCCGGCATGTCCACAGAGTCGCTGAACCGATATGTGCCCGGCCTATTTTGAGAGTTCATACGTCGTCAAGATCCACGCCGATATCAATGCCCAGCTCATTCAATTCCTTGGCACAGGTTGGGCAATAGGTGGATTCGATGTCCATGTCTCCCTTATCATGGATATAGCTTTCCATCGGTATCCACTCTCCATCCCTCTGACCCTGGGCATTACCGTCCCATATCCTTTTGCATACGCAGCAAACGCGCAGCATCTCCTCGTAAACCCGGATCTTCCGTCTGAGTTCCAGTTTTTCCAGACAACGGGATACCCTGAAATACATCTCTTCAGGGTCACAGGGCTTGAGGATATAATCATCCGCATCGAATCGGAGCGCGTCAATGGCGGAATCCATATCCCCGAACCCGGTGAGGAGGATGACCAGGATCTCAGGATGGATTCGCTTGGATGCCTTCAGGACCTCTATCCCGTTGACGGGGGTCATGATTAGATCGGTGATCACCAGGTCGAAAGAAGACCGGTTCAGCCATTCAATGGCCTTTTCCCCATTATCCGCCGTGGTGACCTCATACCCGTATCCCTCAAGATCGCCGCCGGTGCCCGCGGTAATGATGGGGTCGTCGTCCACCAGGAGTATGGCGTATTTTGGCATGGAGCTGGCTGCCTCATTCTATGGGTAATGTGATGGTAAAAACGGCTCCGCCTTCAGTCGCGTTTTTGGCCGTGATGGTGCCGTGGTGATCATGGATTATGCTGTGGCAGAGGGAGAGTCCAATCCCCATTCCCAGTTCCTTTTTCCGGGTATAAAAGGGATCAAATAGGTACTCCATATCCGCTTCTGAGATGCCGGGACCCGTATCGACCACTTTTGTGATCAGAATATCATTTTGAACGTCAGTATCAATGGTTATGGTCCCGTTATGCCTATTTTCGGTGTTCATATAGTTTTCTGATGTCCCGTTTCCGGTCATGGCTTCAACCGCATTGCTGATTAGATTCATAAAGACGTGGCTCAGCTGTTGAGGGGAGGCCTGGATATTGGGGATTGTGGAATCCAGGTTGAGTTGGACCCTGACCTGATGTTTCCGTAAGTGACTATTCAACAAGCCTACGGTGTCCTCAATGACCTTGTTGACATTGATGGACTGTTTGACTTCTTTTCCCGGGCGGCTCAGGTCCAGCAGTTTTTTCACCGTATCCCGGATGCTTGTAAACGCCCGCTTGATCAGGTTCAGTTGCTCCGACAACCGGTCATCCAGGTTTTGGGTTCTTTCAATGGAATTGAGAAGGGAGGCGATCCCCTGTAATGGCGAATTTATCTCGTGGGCGATGGTGGCGGCCAGTTGGCCGGTGGCGGAGAGGCGTTCAGAACGCAGGAGCTGATTCTGGAGTTGCTTGGTGAGGGTTGTGTCTTTTAGAATAAACATGTGGGAAATGGAATTATCCTGGTGAAATATCGGAGAATGGGTCACATGGTAGGAGCGGTTGTCCTTGGGATCGATGATCTCTGTTTCAGAAATATCACCCGGCTGGAACTGAACAAATAAACACCACGGACACGGCTCATCTTTGTCAAATAACGCCTTGTGGCAGAGTTCACCGGTGGCATCGCGCCCGACCATCTGAATCATGGAGGGATTCATGTATTGGATACGGAAGTCAGGGGAACAAATGTATACCGCATCCCCCATGGCCTCCATCATGGAGCGATATTTTTCTTCGCTCTCCCGCAGTATTTCCTCGGCCCGTTTTCGTTCGGTCATGTCCCGGATAACGGATAGCACTGCAGGCCTGTTCCCGTATTGAATGCGGTTGGATGCAATTTCCACAAATTTCTCTTTGTCATCGGCGGCCCGTATCCACAAGGTCAGGGTCTTTGCTACAGGGCGGTCCTCCAGCAATGCCTTGTAGTATTGGAGGACATCCCTCCGTGTTTCCGTCCCCATGATGTTTAGAAGTCCAATGACCCCGCTATCGGTTACCGGTCTGCCGGTGAGGTCACTGCAGGCCGCATTTCCATAAATTATCTTTCGATCTTGTATCACCAAAATGCAATCGTTGGCGAACTGGCTGATGACCCGGTATTTTTCTTGGGCCGATACCTCCAGATAACTGCTGAAAGTGACCCATAAAATGGATACGGCAAAGCCCAGGAATCCGTATTCCATGAAATACTGAAAGGTAGGGAGCCCTATGGCCGCCAGGCCGTCATGTATCCCCAGCACAATCCAGACCGCAATTCCTATCAGATAAACGATCCAGTGGGCAGGTTCCGGGCCCCTGTGCCGGATCCAGACGATCATGGCGTTCACACTCGCTGCCGCCACATAGAGTATGAATAGGGGGCCCAAGGGACCCAGGGCCGGTTCCACATAAGGAGTCCTCAGGCCCATGAAGCTCCGGGTGACGAAGGTATCTGCCACGATATAATCGGTGGACCACAGGAGGATCAGAGTGATACCGTGAAAGACGCCGGCTGTGGGATGATATCGTCTGCTCTTAATACCAAGAAAGGAAAAGGTGAATCCGTACAGGGTGTGGACCAGCAAGATAACGGCCGTCCATTCCAACAGGCCGGAAAAGCGGTTGAGGGGGCCACGGGGTGTATTGTACTCCAGAAAAATGCCCAGTGCATAGACCAGGGCGGAAAAGGAGATGGCCGCACCCCAGACGTACCATGTGGATTGCGGCCTTCTGAAAAAGAAGAGGGCCTGCAAGATCATCATGAGCAGGGCCAGTGCGGCCACGGATAATGATCCGGCCGACTGCAGTATGATGGTTTCAGATAACATGATCATTCCCGCATATCCGGAACGGTTGACATGTCTGATACAATTTCAGTATCTCAGTTTGTCTCTTGGCTTGTCAATTTTTTTACCGGTACCCTCCTGCGTATTTTCCACAATCCTTGTGGGTCCGCTCAGGGGGGAGGTCTTTTTCCCTGCCCCTTATATGAGGGGAGGGCGCTTCTTTGTCCCCCTGGAAATAGGATTTTCGAATTAACTTAGGGCTCACTCAAAAATAACTTCCCATTTTCCCATCTCAGCTTCGGGCCATCTTCGGCCGCCGCTCAATCGTGAAGTCCTCGAAATAGTTCACTATTTCTGTGGCTTCACTCAATCGCGACGACCAAATCTAACCC
>JAIPDZ010000179.1 GCA_021737425.1 Deltaproteobacteria bacterium | reverse complement strand
GGAGTCCAGGGGCTATGCCCCCACTTATTGAGATGTTACCCTGAGTTTAGGTAATGCAAGATTCATGCAACTGCAGAGGTAAAGGAATCGGTGGATGGGGCGGGTGAAAAGCGAGGAAGGAAGGCGGATATACCCCGGCAGGTGCGCTGCTAAAGGCGCTTATCCATTAGTGTTGGGTCCGCGGACCCACCCGAAGAAGGGCATGTTGACCTGAAAAAAGGCTTTTCAGGCCTAAAGCGTTTCACTTAAAGGGACGTACCCCGGGGGGGTCCTATTCACCAGTTTTCCTTCTTCATCATACTTTTCCACGACGATTACCTTGTTCTCGTCTATGGTGGTTTTGGTCCGGGTTAGACCCGTTTCCCTGGCCTTTGTTTCAGGGCTGTTTTGGGCACTTTCAACCGGACGGTTTTCTTTGAGCTTTTCGTTTTCTTTGTTCACGTGGACCTGTTCCCTGACCACCTGGTTGGCATTGGTCTGCTGCTCGTTTAAGCCCAGACCTGAAGCGGTTGATTCGATCATGATTCTCTCTCCTTTCCCTTATTGGATGGATCAAGGGTGAATCTTTTGGTTCCTCTGAACCGCTTATCGGTAGATGTTCAAAAAAACTTTAGTGTTTTTTTGAAAAAAAGGAGAGAAATCTATTCGGAACGCTAAAGGGCCTCAGGATTTCTTTTTGTGGCTTGTTGTTTGAACAGGGCGATTTCCACCCTGCGATTCGCCTGTCTCTTTTCAGGAGAAGAATTGGGGTGGAGGGGATGATATTCTCCGTAGCCTTGGACGGAGATACGGTGTGGGTCCACCCCGGCCGCTATGATGGACTTTGCGACAGTGATCGCCCTGGCGGCCGAGAGTTCCCAATTAGAGGGAAATTCAGGCGTGGCTATGGGGGTGTCGTCGGTGTGGCCGGAGACCATGACCCGATAATCTGTTTTGGAGGCGATCAGGTAGGCGATTCGTTCCAGGGTGGGCCTGAAATTATGCAGGAGCTCCGCCTGGCCTACAGGGAAGGTGAAACGCTCCCCCAAGACGAACACGAGCCTGTTTTGGTTCCATCTGACCGAGCAGGACTGTTCACGGGCATCATGTATGGCATTCAGGGCGGCCTGTTTAAGATCCTCCATGGGCGCCTCGGCAACCGCCTTTTCGGTCAAGGTATGTTGTGACAGAGGGGGAGCTGCATCAGGGAGCACCGGTGCAGGGCTCGCCGCCTCATGGGGAATTGGGGTGCGGGCCGGGGGGGAGACGATGTTGGGACGTATTGAAACAGGCTCAATGCCACCGGAATTCCCGGCTGAAGCAGGGAGGTGAATCGGCTGAGCCGTTACCCCCGCATTGGGAGATTGTGAATGGGTTGACGGGGAAAACAGCCGGCCCGGGGATTGGGCATAAAGGAATACAAAGAAAATCAAAAGGAGTGTCAGGAGATCCACCAGACTCCATAAAAAGGTGTCCCCGTCGCCGGCAGTGTTACTGCCCAGCGCCGATAGCGGACTTTTGTTTCTGTTGGAGATGAAAAAGGCTTTTTCCATGGATTTTCGGGTCGAGCCTAAACGCTCCCTTTCCTGATTAGTCGCTTACGGAAAAACGGTTTTCTTGACGTCTGTTTCGTTATATCCGGACCACCGGCGTCACTGGAATGCCTGAGAAGATGAGTGGTTAGATCTGACTGAAGGCGATGAGAGATGACTTTGGGGTTTCTTTTTTCGGAAATGGCCAAAACCCCTTCTTTGATGACGCTGAGTTGAATTGCCTCGGTCCGTATGTGTTCAGAGAGTTTTTTGCCCAGGGGCAGAAAGAAAAAGTGGGCCATCAGGGAACCGTAGAGCGTTGTTAACAGGGCCAGAGACATACCCTTCCCCATCTCTGCCGGGTTTTGCATGTTACTGAATACGCCCATAAGACCGATGAGGGTCCCTACAAATCCAAGGGCCGGCGCCAGTTTGGCGAGGGTATTGAGGATATTGACCTGGGACATCTTTTCGGAAAGATAAAGATCAAAATCCCTCTCCAGGATTTCGTTTATTTCATCCCGATAATAGTCATCCACGATAAATTCGACCCCTTTTCTGAGAAAGGGATTTGTGGCTTGCCTAACCTCTCTTTCCAGTTCCTTTACGCCATAAAGCCATCGGACGTGGGCCAGCGTCTCTATCTCAAATAAGAGTGTCTTGTTTTCTGACTCGTCGTATCGAAACACCTGATACAGGCTCTTCAGAAGGCCTCTGAAAGACTTTACGGGAAAGGCCAGCAGTCCGCATATCAATGTTCCCCCCAAGACCAGGAGACAGCTTTTGAGATTGGTAATATCGGACATGGTCCCTACCACGTTTCCGGTAGAAAAAAGAAAAATCATCAGCCCTGCTATAAGAAGTACAATGTAGACCATTCGGATGCTCTCCTTTCCGTTGACGTAAGATGCCTGCCACAGCATGCTGCACAATTTGTGCCACTTGGGCCGTTACCCTAATTCTTGGAAAAGCAGGGGGTTACAGGAATGACGGGGGACAATCCCCATGGGAAAAACTTGCCTAACAGGCAAAAAGTGCATTTGTCCCGGGTCTTTTTCGGGGTACAATTACCGGCATGAGGCAGGCCCGGCCAGGGCGCGGTACAGGTCCTGGTCTTCAACATCCTCAGAGGTCCCTCAACCGCCGCTTAATGTCCTTTTTTCCTTGGGTGTGGAGGATATGGAGGACCGGTCATATAGCTTCTTGTAATAAAAGACGTCCTCAACAAATCTTCGGGTCTCAGGGTAGGGTGGGACGGTTTGCAGCCGGCCTACCAGGTGGGGGCCTGCATTATATGCGGCCAGGGCCAGTTTCGTATCCTGGAACATATCGATACACTGGGCCAGATATCGGGCCCCGCCGTGTATGTTTTGTTCCGGATCAAAAGGATTGGCCAGCCCCAGGGAAGTGGCCGTGGTGGGCATCAGCTGCATTAAGCCCATAGCGCCCTTAGGCGATATGGCCGCGGGATCAAAGTCGGATTCCACCTTGATGACCGCCATAATCAGATTTTTGTCCACCCGGGTTTTTTCCGCCACGTTATGGATAATGGGAAGGAATTCCAGGGTCTTTTCAGGCAGGGACAAATTATGGGTGATGCGGGTTCGGGCCGACGGACGTTTAACAGGGCGGCTTTCAAGGGCTATCTTTCCCACCACGGGCTTGTCCTCCCGTGAGTGTATCCTCCCCGGCTCCCTCAGGGACCTACCTCCGGCCCTTTGCCTGTCCTTCGGGTCTGATTTCATCCGCCAGCGGTCTGAATCAACCGCCTGGGATCTGGTCACCGGAAGACACACCATCTGACGACGAATCTGATGGTCTATGTCCCTTTTGGACGCCCTTCCTGAAAGGATCGCCTCTATTTCATCGCTCTTGTATCCCAGCATTTCCAACTGCAATCTCAAGGATATGGCCGAGGCATTCCCGCACAAGATTAGAAAGAGGAATGCCATAATAAAGGCAGGCCATCGTTTTTGACCGAGAATGGTTTTAGTGGTATAAGACGCCATCATCCCTATGACCGTGCGGGACCTTTAAAAAATATCTTGTTTTGCCCAACTGAGATATCCCCTCCTGTCGGGATCGTTAACCGGCTCCAATTTCACCCTATGGACCTCTCTGCAAGGTCTTCGCTGCCACGCTTATGCAAGATAGATGCCGATCCCTTAAGCAAGAAAATGATGTAAGGGGAGTGGAATGGGTAAGGGGCAGCCGAAATCGGTGGAGGTCAAAGCGTGGTTTAAAGGAAATCGAACGGTTGATTTGTAATCGAAAAGGGCCTAAGATGTGCCGCAATCAATACAATCCCGTTGTTCTACGTCGGCAGTCATGGAGAGAAGGTGAATGAGAATTAGATGTCCCCGTTGTCATATGAATTATCGCATCCCCCGGGGATTTTTGTCCCAGAGGGAAAAAAGTAGCTTTCAATGTGAGAAATGTGGTGAACAGATCCAACTGGATATAGCCGCGGGAAAGGACTCGGTTCCCGGTCCCCACGCGTCTTCGTGCAAGCGACCGGAACCTCAGACAAGGATTCCGCCCAAGTCTTCACCCGATAGCGCAAAAGTGGAGGCCCTGAAAAGCAGGATACGAATGTCCCTTATGGGATTTATTCCACCGGTTGCTCACGTCATCATGAGGGCGCACGCGGTGATGGCCGATCCCAGGGCGGGTATCAGGGATTTGGCCCAAGTGATTGAAACCGATCCGGGCATCACGGCGAGGGCCCTGAAGGTTGCCAACTCCGCATATTACGGGCTTTCGGGAAAGGTAACCTCAATCACCCACGCATCTGTTCTCTTGGGGAACAGGGTCTTGGGGGAGATTATCAGCATGGCGGGCATCAGGGGGTTCCTGGGGGAAAAACTGAGCGGTTATGGACTCGATTCTGAGATTTTGTGGCGTCATTCCCTGGCGGTGGCCATTGGATCACGATTGCTGGCTGAAAAGAGGTGTCCTGAGATGGCCGGGGACGCCTTTGTCACCGGGCTTATCCATGATGCAGGCATGATTATGTTGGACAGCCATATCTATGAGAAAAAGGATGCGTTCGATGAAATTATGAGCGCCGGGCCGCACTCGCTGCTTGAGGGGGAAAAGGAGTTGCTGGGTATCGACCATGCAGTAGTGGGTGCTGAAATGTTCCGGGAATGGGGGCTGCCACTTGCCCTTGTGAAACCTGTTCAGAATCATCATTTCCCCTTATCATCAGGGGGTGACCTGGGGTATATCGTGCATATGGCGGACATACTCGCCAGGAAAGGCGGCTACGGTACGGGGGTCGATGACACCCTGTATCCCATGAGCAGTTCAGCTGTGGAATTTATGGGCTATGAAGATGATGAGCTGACCACGGTAGAGGCTGAAATCTGCGAGGCTGTTGACAAAATGTAACCGTTTAGGCCTCTGAAATGGCCTTCATTCACGGGTTGTTATTTCGACACGCTAAGTTCATACGAAAAAATGAGAAAGGAGATTCTGGACGGATCGTTGTGATCCACATCAGGAGGGCGTTTTACTATCTTGAGGTCAGGGTCGATGCAATCTCCTGCACGGATTCGTCTGCCAGGGCCTGCAATTTCTTTTTTACCACTCTGGAGTAATATTCCCGGTCGGTCTTAGAAAATTGATCCCCTTTAAGCCGTTTTATGATGAGCTCCACCTGTTTGGGGGAAAAAAGAATGCTGAGATGCGGGTGGAGCTGGGAAGGCATTGATGTAAGCGGCCGAGGCGTTTCATCGGGTTGGACCCCCTGGGGCTGGGGAGCGGTCCTGGCATACTCCCTAAATACATGGCGAAGGCGGTCCTTGGGTAGTGAAATGCCCCCGCCAAGTTCCAAGTCGCCGGATCCAATCCAATCCCCCCACTTTTTTGTCAGCACTTTTGCCCGTTCTTCGGCGCCCGGCGGTACAGCTGTTCCCTCGCTTTGGAGCAGATCCAGGGCGATGAGGAAGAATTTTTCCAGGGTTTCGCCTTGTGGGGTTTCCGGGCCGTATTTTTCCAGAAGAGGCGATATGTCCATGGAAAAACCGCTTTGGGCGGAGAGGGCCATGAATATGGGAATTATCTCCATAAGCGCCAGATCATCCGAAGAGATCAAGGCATCCAACACCTCGATGATTCTGGCTTCGGTGACCTCGCCCCCCTCTTTGTAGTCGTCCCCCCTGACCAGTTTGGATAGTCCCTTAATGAGGTCTTGAGGTTCCATAGGGCATAGATATCCTTTTTTGAGCCCTTGCACGGGGTTCTTCATGCCGGAAGAAGACTGACACCGGCCCCTTGGCTTTGGTCGGTTCAAGGGAGGTGGGCCTTGAGCAGAGAATCCCATAAAAAAAACTTCCAAAGTCTACGACAATTTATCTGATTTGTCCAGTTGTTTTGTATGGGAATATACAATAAAGCATTTTGTCGCCGACCCCACCGGGTGGTTGGAACAAGTGCCCGGACACGCGGGATCAAGAACCCACGGGGGGAAAAGAGGGTGGAATAGGGGGCATTATGGGGGACCTATCCATACGCCCAAGTCGAGGGGTTGATGCTCCGGCATTTTTCTGTCAATGAATAGGCCCTATTGTCGAAATTTTGACAAATACGTTGCTGAAATTGAAACCCCGAACATAGGGGATGGCCAATGCCTATGTTGCTCAGTGACCCTGTTTTGCATTGGGTAACCCAGCCCGTAGCAGGCTACAGGATCGGCGCTCGTTGCGCATTTTTGCATAAAATGGTTTGCCGCCGCTTGGGCGCCACTGGGGGAAAGTCCCTTGCGCAGAAGGAGGCATGGGGAACACTGACGGAATTTATGCCCCCTGAAGGGGCCCAAGGGGAGCTCATCGGGCATGATTCCTGCATTACATAGGCCGACACGGTTACTGTCTTTGACAGGTCAACGGCAAAGACGGCGATGCCCATTGAAAATGCTCAGCGAGCGCATTCCCCGTTGCTTGTTGGAGCGAAGCGGGAATCCCGCCATGCGGGGCAGCGGACCGCGAGAGGCGGTTAAAGGTTAGCTCGCCCAGTTAAATCCTCCTGCGGAGGGCCGCAAAGCGGCATTTAACCGGGGCGAGCGAAATAAAAAATAGTCAAATTTGTCCGCGCTTTGCGCCGACACCCCACCCTTTGGGTGGGTCCCCGGTTTCCTTACATTTGGGAGATTCCCTGCAGCTCGCTGCAGGGTTCTTCAATACATAAAGGGGGAAATACCGATTTTATGCCAGGGCTGAAAAAGGACGAGAAGGACCGGTTAAAAAGAGACCTTGCCGCTGTGGGTCTGCTTGAAAAGGCAAAAGAGATCTGTTGGGAGCTGGGGGAAAAGTCGGCCCTATCCTACATAAGATCCAGCTATCGGCTGTTGAGCAAGGTGTATCATCCCGATCTGAATCCGGAAAATGCTGACAGGGCGAGAGAGCTTCAGCAGCAGCTCAACCGTCTCAATAGGAGTCTTAAAACCGTAAGAGACCGTGATCTGCTTGACTTGATTCAAAATGAGGAACGTCCGGCCCCCGTCTCTGTAAAGAAGAAGGTATTGGTGGTAGAAGATGAGTTTGGTTTGCAGGACACGCTCAGGGATGTCTTTCAAATGGAGGGATATGAGGTAAGAGTGGCGGTGGACGGAGATGCAGGATACAGGGCTTACCGTAAGTTCAAACCGGACCTCATTTTCACGGATATTGTCATGCCCAAAATGAACGGACTGGAGCTGGTGCGCAAAATCAGAGAAACGGATCCTGACATAAAAGTGATCTATGTGAGCGGCTTTTTCGGGGTCAGGCCTTTGAAAGACGCGTTGGATGAAGAAATTCGGAAATACAGTTACCCTGTGTTGGCAAAGCCCACTAAAATAAGTGTGATGCTGGAGATAGTCAAAGAATACTTGGAGCGTTAGAAAATAGGTTGATGGACCGGATCACCTATGGCGGCGAATGGGCTGCGAGCGGAAATATAAGAAGAGGTATTAACTTGGCATGTTGAAAAAGACCCCCTCATGGCCTGTAACCCCGTTTCAGAGGCCTAAACTGTTACAAGAAGAGAACCCTGGCTCTAAGCGCCGGTAATGAGAGGACATTATGGCAGAGATTACCACATTTGAGATAAACACCCCGGTTGTCGATTCCGTGTCCGAGCTGTTCGAGACCATGCTTTCCGTGGAAGTCGAGCCCGGTGATCCGGAAAACCTCCATAACTGGGACCATCCCCGCATTGCCGGTACGGTGAGTTTTGCCGGGACTATCATCGGGGCCGTGAAGGTGGAGACCACTGACGATTTTTCCCGGTTAATGACGGCGAAGATGCTCGGGATGGAAGAAGCGGAGATCGAGGGGGAAGATGAAATTAAGGACGTTATCCTTGAGACATGCAACATTGTTGCCGGCAGCCTGAAATCAGCCCTGAATGACAGCGGACTGTCCTGTTTTATTTCATCCCCCACTCTCACCATGGGGCGAAATTTCGGGATTGAGACCCTCAATATGGCGAGATACGAAAAGTTCGCCTTCTGCTATCAGGGCCACAGCTTTCTGGTGGAAGTCTGTTTAAAATTGGGGGAGGACGCCCCGCCGGAGGCATTAAAGAAGCTCACAAGCGTTGACATAACCAAATTCGAAAGGCTTGATATTATTTCTTCAGCCGGAGACACGGTCATCGAGCTGTTTGAACTGATGATGTCAATGAGCCTGGAGTTGTCAGAATCGGGAAGCGTTGAAGACATTGAGGGGCGCAGGGTGGTGGGTTCCATAAACTTTGCAGGTGAGGTGATGGGCAGTCTGAATTTACAGGTAAATGACATGTTTGCCCGGATCATCACTTCCAAAATGATGGATGTCCCTTTGGCCGAAATAGAAGGAGAGGAACAACTCAAGGACGTCATCGGAGAATTGTGCAACATCGTGGGCGGAAACATTAAATCCGGTTTTTGCGATTCGGGTCTGAAGTGTGAAATGTCTCCGCCGTCTCTTACGGTGGGCGATGACTTCAGGTTTGAGACGCTGAATATGGCCAGGTACGAGCAGTTTGCATTCAGATTCTATGATCATGATATCCTGGTCCAGGTTTGCGTCAAGATTGATGAGAACGCGAAGGCTCCTTCGGATGAAAAGCTGGACGCCGCTTCCATTGACGAACTGATGACCCAGGCGAAAGCTCCTGCAGATGCGGGAGGGGAGTCTATTGAACAAGGGAGTCCGGATGCGGCATCCGACGAATCCCAGGTAAGCCAGAACGATATCGATGAACTTTTGGCGCAGGCGAACGCCGCCTCAGTGGCTGAAGAAGGGTCTCATGTGGAAGGGGAAGCCGCTTCTGCCTCCAAAGAGAGCCCTGCGGCCCCGAAAGACAGTCCTCCTGCCCCTCCCCCTGTGGCGGAGACGGGGATCGGGACACATGGGCAGGAAGAGGCGGATTTGCAGGTGGCTTCTCCCAACCTCGATTTTATCCTGAACATACCGGTTGAGATCCGTGTTGAACTGGGGAGGACCCAGATGACCATCGGTAAAGTCAACCGGCTTTCACCCGGTACGTCCGTCGCCCTATCGAATGTAGAGGACGAAGACCTGGCCATATACGCAAACAACAAGC
>JAIPDZ010000178.1 GCA_021737425.1 Deltaproteobacteria bacterium | reverse complement strand
TTTCCTGCGGGCTGATGTTTGGTCATCCCGGCACCATTGCCGTTCCGGATATAGACCGCACCCATTTTTTGCTGATCCTCGGAGCAGACCCGGTGGCGTCAAACGGCTCACTGGCCACGGCACCCAACTGGCCGGGTCGGCTTCGGGCCCTGAAGCGGAGGGGGGGCAAACTACTGGTGGTGGATCCCCGCACCAGTGGAACCGCCAAGCTGGCCCATGAGCACCTGAGGATAAGACCCGGAGGAGATCCTTTTCTCCTCATGGCATTGATCTGGGTTCTGTTTGAGGAGGACCGGGTCAATCCTGGAAGACTCTCCGAGCACGTTAGGGGCGTGGAATCGGTAAAAGAACTTTGCAGGCCGTTTTCCCCTGAGGCCGTGGAACGGCGCACCGGCATTGACCCCTCCGTCGTGTACCGATTGGCCGGGGAGCTTTCCGCGGCCCCATCTGCAGCAGTGTATGGTCGCATGGGCACCAGCACCGTGGAATTCGGAACCCTTAACCAGTGGCTCATCGACGTGATCAATATACTGACCGGCAACTTGGACCGTCCGGGGGGCGCCATGTTCCCCACGCCGGCCCACATGCCGCGCCGCAACCGGGCCGGGGGAAAGGGTTGGATCCTGGGAAGATGGAAGAGCCGGGTCAAAGGGCTGCACGAAGTCATGGGCGAGCTTCCGGTATGCACCCTGTGCGATGAGATGGAAACCCCGGGAGAGGGCCGGGTTCGGGCCCTGATTACGGTGGCTTCTAATCCGGTGATGGCCCTTCCCAATGCGGATCGGGTGGACCGGGCTTTGGCCGGTTTGGACTTTATGGTGTCGGCGGACTTCTACCTGAACGCCTCTACCCGGCACGCGGATGTCATCCTGCCCCCGACCGGTCCCTTGTCCACATCCCAATATGATTTTTCATTTTATAATCTCGCGGTACGAAACATTGCCAACTACTCGCCCCCTGTGGTTCCCAAGCCCGGGGATGAAATGGACAAGTGGGAGATCCTCTATCGGCTGGCCATGATCTTCAGGGGTCAGGGGGCCTCGGCCGACGCGGCCCAAATGGATGACGTCATCATTGGCACCATGGTGGACGGGGCGGCCAAACAGGAAGGTTCACCGCTCCACGCCAAGGAGCGGGAAATCCTGGCGCTCCTGCAAGAGCTGAAGGGTCCGGATCGGATGCTGGATTTCATGCTCCGCACCGGCCCCTACGGAGACGGCTTTGGGCAGAATGCAGAGGGGTTGTCTGTGGAAAGGCTGAAGGCGCAGCCGCACGGCGTGGACCTGGGACCGCTTGAGCCCAGGATCCCGGGGATACTGCGCACCGAATCGGGCAAGATCGAATTGGCGCCGCAACCCATGGCCCAAGACGTCCGGCGGCTTGTCGGGGCGCTGAACAGACAGGATCCCGGCGACCTGATGCTGGTGGGGCGCCGGCATTTGCGCACCAACAACTCGTGGATGGCCAACATCCCCTCCCTGGTATCCGGTCCTCCCCGGTGTGTGCTATCTGTTCATCCACAGGACGCCTCCCGCCTGGGGCTTGAACACGGGGGGAGGGCGGAAGTGAAGAGCCGCGTCGGGCGGGTGGTGGCTCCGGTGGAAATCACCCCGGACATCCGGCCGGGCGTGGTCAGCCTCCCCCATGGCTGGGGCCACGATTTGCCCGGCGTCAAGATGGCGGTGGCCAAGACCCATGGGGGACTCAACAGCAATATATTGACCGATGATGATCGCTATGACCCATTGTCCAACAATGCCGTCTTAAACGGCATTCCCGTAGAGGTCTCCTCTTGGACACGCTAAGGGCCCACTCAAAAATAACTCCACATTTTCCCATCTCAGCTTCGGGCCGTCTTCGGGTGCCCTTATACATGGCGTTCGGTGGAAGAAAATGACCAATCCGTGGTTACGGATACCGGCGAGTGATTATGAAGCCCACATGACCCTGCCTGAGGTCGCCCAAGCGCAGGCAATAGCGCGGCTGTTTGCCTCGGCCCTTATGGAACATGCTCCCGCATCGCTGGCAGTTTTCGGCTGTTCAACCGGGAATGGTTTTGAGCATATAGATCCATTGCAGACCAGACGTGTCGTTGGCATTGACATCAATCCCGAGTATCTTGCGATTCTTAAGCGCCGATTTGCGGCCAAGATACCCTGCCTGGAAGTGGTCGAAGCGGACTTTACCCTACCAGGCTTCCGGCTTGAACCGGCTGCAATGGTCTTTGCAGCGCTCGTATTCGAGTATGTGAATGTGCATGAGGCCCTGCAAAGCATAGAACGCTGCATGACAGCCGGGGCAATATTGGTCGCTGTACTTCAACTGCCGAGCGAAGAGTCGGCACCCGTGACACCCACGCAGTATAAAAGCCTCGAGCTTTTGGCACCAATCATGCGGCTCGTGTCTCCTGACGAATTCTCGGACACCACTGCGGGTGTCGGCCTTCAAGAGTTGAACAGAGAAACGGTTTCCTTGAAGATGGGAAAGGCATT
This sequence comes from Deltaproteobacteria bacterium, assembly GCA_021737425.1. Classification (GTDB taxonomy): domain Bacteria; phylum Desulfobacterota; class DSM-4660; order Desulfatiglandales; family Desulfatiglandaceae; genus JAIPDZ01. The sequence continues at coordinate 6,620 of JAIPDZ010000178.1, read as the reverse complement.
TTTCGTGGGTTGCTACAGAAAAGACATCGAATCAAGTAGTTCAGTGGACTGCTCCGAAGGGCGTTTGGAGACGCCCCAGTGAAACAAAAACGAAAGGTTTCACGGGGTAAACAGGGACGCAGAGAAAAAATATAGTAATGGTAATAACGTACCTTTGCGGGCGTTGTGGCTTTGTGTGAAATTTTGACTTCTTACAAGACCGTCAAGAGTTAAATCAAGCCGATGTCCGGAGTGGGTCTCCAATAGATCTTGCCGGTAAGCGGAGGAGGGTGAATGAACAACGCGGGGAGCAGTACCGGAAAAGAGGGGATCTCCAGGCGCAGGTTTCTCAAACGATCCGTGGGGATCGGCGCCGGGGTAGGGGCGGCAGCCCTGGCAGGGACCGGGGTGTATCATCTTCTCCGAGTCCGTGACATAACCGAACTCATCGGCGACTACCCCCCGGGGGCGGAGAAACAATCTCTTGAGGTGGTGAATCCCTCTGCGGCCCGGCCCAACGTGGTGCTCATCTACTGTGACGACCTGGGCTACGGAGATGTCGGCTGTTTCGGCAACACCGTCATTCGCACCCCCCATATCGACAGCCTGGCCGCTGAGGGGACCCGGTGTACCGAGTATTATGCCTGTAACGCGGTATGCGCCCCCTCCCGGGCGGGATTGCTCACCGGCAGGTATCCCATCCGAACCGGAATCATCGGCAACACCTATCCCAAGGACGAACCCGTCGGCAGAAGGATGGCCCGGAATCTGGGCGGGATGCTCAAAAGCCTCGGGGTGATGGACATCCGGGAGGAATACGTGGGTCGCGGTATTGACGCGGCTGAAATTACCCTGGCCGAGGCACTGAAAACAGCCGGGTACCGCACCGGCATGCTGGGCAAATGGCACCTGGGGGATTACAGCAGTGATCCCGGGTTCAATCCCGTTCATCACGGCTTTGATTACTATCTCGGCGTCCCCTACAGCAACGACATGAAACCATTCCCCCTGTATCGCAACCAAACAGAGCTTGAAGCCGACCTCGGACAGGATGAAGACCAGGCCGAACTCACCGGCCTGTATACCCGGGAGGCAGTGAAGTTCATCCAAGAATCAGGGGACGGGCCTTTCTTCCTCTACCTGGCCCATACCTTCCCCCATCAACCGCTGTTTTCCTCCCCGAAATTCGAGAAGAAGTCCCATGCCGGGAAGTTCGGCGATGCGGTGGAAGAAATCGACTGGAGTGTGGGAGAGATACTGAACTGCCTCGATCAAAACGGGCTGACCGATAATACCCTGGTCATATTCACCAGCGACAACGGTCCCTGGTACGAAGGGAGCCCGGGTATCCTCCGCGGACGGAAGGGCCAGAGCTACGAGGGAGGGTTCAGGGTCCCCTTTATCGCCAAATGGCCGGGCCGTATCCCCCGGGGAGGCGTAAATCCTGCCGCGGTAATGAACATCGACCTCTTTCCCACCTTGCTCTCCTTAGCCGGGGTGGGTCTGCCCCGGGACCGGGTGATCGACGGTAGGGATATTTCGGCGCTGCTTACCGGGAAGCGCAAAACATCCCCTCACCAGAATCTCTACTTCTTCCATTACGACCGTCTGGAGGGGATCAGGGTCGGCCGGTGGAAATATTTTGACCGGGTGCACCGCTATACCTGGCCCATCCCCCTGGACGCGGCAGCCGTCCCCAATTCACTGGGCAGGGACCAGTTGGGCCGCAGGTGGCCGCTTTTGTACGATATAGGGCGGGATCCGGGAGAATCCTATAACGTCATCCATACCCACCCGGATGTGGCCCAACAGCTGAAAAAAAAGATGGACGCGTTCAAAGAGGAGATCCGGAAAAATCCCAGGGGTTTCATGGGTCGCCCCGGGCCTGAAAAATAAGAAAGGCATTCTCCCGATCCTACCGGCCCGGCTTTGGTTGATGGCCCGGCAGAAATCAGGGGCGTTTGGAAGTTCGGCGGTACCTTATTGGCGGCCGATGTGGTATACAGGCATGAGAAGGGTTACACCGCTTGATAATGGGGCGCCCGGATTACGAAAAAAGGATTCCGATGTACATCCGGCTCATCCATGGGGTGTCCCCTCGGATGCGCTGAACATCACCTTCTTGGAAGACACATAAGGGGGCTCCACAAGAGGTCTTTGCATGGGACCAAGATATGCGAATATTCCGCTCCGTGGATGGTTCAGTTTTGAGCCGTTCATCCAATTCCTTCAACGGAAGGTTGAGAAGGGCTTAAACGGGGTATTTTACAATGCCGGAGGATTGTTGGAGGAATTGGAGCAGACATCGGATCTTCGAGGAACAATCGAGGAGTTAGCGGTTCTACGCCGTCATCAGGACGTGGTGGACCGGGTGATGGGGATGATCTTCCCCTCCGTTTTCTGGGAGACCGAGGCCTTCGCAATGATTGTGCCCTTTACTATGGAACCTATTGGGGCTTCACCGGAATTCAAACGCCTTTTTCTGGATCAGGGAGGGGCCATCAGCGGGCGACTCGAGATGGGAGAAGAGATGTTTGCAAGGGGGCGTCTGATTCAAGCCTATATTTTTATCCTGAGCCAATTCTATGATATCGAGGCCAGGCTGGACTACCCCCTTTTACGCATTGTGTCGGATCCCGATACCGGCCTGGACCGCCATTTCAAGATGAATCTGGACCTTCGCTTCGTAGAGGCGCATGCGGAAAACCCTCCCAAGAAACTGACTCCAAAGGAGAAGGCCTGGATATCGGAGCATCTGACTGAGCCCGAGGCCCTTCAGGAATTTTTGCCCCTTGAGGACTTTTCCCTCCAGGGATTTACCTGTATCCAGGCTGTGGAAGTGACGGAATCCCAAGTCTTGGCCGGACTGGAGCGGAATCTGGTGGACCAAGAGGCTCTGGCCTCCAAGGAGGGGTTTTTAAAACTGCAGGATCTGGTCCGAACCCTGTTTCGACGGCCTGATCTGACCATGAGCTTGGCCGCACTTCAGGAAGATCAAGTGCTCCTGTTGAATGCAGGATGCGAGATCGGTGAGAGCCGTATATTTGTCGACTCTCACCATATCCCCATGGAGGCCTTCAAAGGATCCATTTTTGAAAAGGCCGTGGAGACAGGCGAGGTCGTACGGGTGCCGGACGTCCATTCGGAATCTGACGCTCTGCATAAGGTGAACCAGGAACTCCTGGAGGCGGGGATCCGCTCCCTCATGGTGGCGCCTCTGCTATTTCAGGGGGTATGTATCGGGACCCTGGATGTGGGATCTCCGAGGCCCCACGACCTGGGGGCGGTGGATGCCCTCAAACTGCAGCATCTCCAGCCCATTTTCGCCATGGCCGTCAAAAAGGCCCTCGAAGAGCTGGAGCACGAGGTGCAGGGCCTCATCAAGGAGAAATGCACGGCCATCCACCCCACTGTGGAATGGCGTTTTCGCAAGGCCGCCTTCCGGTATTTGGAAAACCAGCGGTTGGGTCGTCCATCGGAGATAGAGCCTATCGTGTTCCGGGATGTGTACCCCCTGTATGGAACCGCGGATATCCGGGGATCCAGTACGTTGCGAAATCAGGCCATTCAAGAGGACCTCACGGAGCATTTGAAGCTGGCACTACATGTGATCTCGGCAGCACAAGGAATCACACCCATGCTCATTCTGGAGGAATTGGCTCAGCGCATAGAATCCCATATGGAACGTCTTCAAACCAGTCTCAGGGCCGGAGATGAATTTGCGGTGGTGCGGTTTCTTCAGGAGGAGGTGGAACCGGTCTTTTCCAATCTGGCCGGCTTGGGAGAAAGGACCAAAGCTGCCTTAGATCGATATCAATCGGCCGTGGACGCCCAGACCGGGACGGTCTACGTCCTCCGGAATCAGTTGGAGCGGAGCGCCTCCACGCTTACGGACAGGCTTACCCGGTTCCTGGACCAGGAGGAGACATCGGCCCAGGGGATCTTTCCCCATTATTTTGAGCGCCACCGTACCGACGGGGTCGATTATCTCATCTATATCGGAAATTCCCTGAGCCAGTCCGGGGGCTTCAGCAGGCTGTTTCTCAAGAATCTTCGGTTATGGCAGCTTCAACTGGCCTGCGGCATGGTCTGGCATACGGAGCGGCTGCGATCCGCTTTTCGGGTTCCGCTGGAGACCGCCCACCTGGTGCTGGTCCAGGACACACCCCTTTCCATCCGGTTTCGGTATGACGAAAAGCGGTTTGATGTGGACGGCGCTTATGATGTAAGACAGGAGATTATCAAATCGCGATTGGACAAGGCGACTGTGAAGGGAAGCGGGGAGCGTCTTACGCAGCCGCGGAAGGTTGCAGTGGTCTATTCTCAGCCTGAGGAGGGAGAAGAGATGCGCCGCCATATTGATTTTCTGCGATCTCAGGGGTTTTTGGATGATCAGGAGGAAACCCTGGAACTGGAGGATATGCCCGGGGTGTACGGCCTTAAGGCCCTTCGGGTCAGCGTAAATCTGGAATCAGAGAGATTATCTCAAAAGGCCGCACTCAAAGGGGGATAGCGCGCATCTGAAATTAAGAATAAAGACACCGCGCTGTGTCTACATGAGCGCGTTCCACAGGGCGGGGTCATGTTCCATTGGGAATAGGGGGTACATAATGGGGAAAAAGAAAAGGGATCCGGTCTTGGATGAGTATGAAAAACTTGAATATGAAATGGTTCGAGATAAAGTGGATGAGATTTTTCGGAATCACCCGGAGGACTATATCTCGGAACTGGAGAAAATCGGGTTTCAGTACGTGGACGATGAAGGCGATTATGAAGAGATGGAGGAGCAGGAGGCCAAACCGGAAAACCCGCGTCAAAGGGATCTGGTGGCGTTTTTCGAGGACAGGAAGGAATTGTCGGAGGAGGTGTTTGAACGTTTTACAGAGGAGAAGGTTTCGGAAAATCCCAACTACCCGCTCATCCGGAAATATTTTAAAAGGGCGAATCGACCCCTCAAGGCCCTTTTGCTGTACGGCCTTGAAAATTACCCCGGTAGAATCGATATCCTGTCCGATATGGCCTACTTCCATGAATTTGAGAATGTTCTCCATATCCTGATTGCCCATTACACCCGGGCATGTGTGGAACAGCAGGACCTGAACACATTTTCAAAGCTGGCCAGGGACTTTTATTATGCCACCAGTCCGGATGGCTACGAGGCCTATTATGCGTTGAAAGAACTGTTTGAACCGGAGTCGGACAAGGCAAAGATCATCGATTTTTTGATTGCAGAAGAGGCTGGTGAAGAGAGGGATGCGGCGATCCAATGAACCGCGAACCGGCGCAGACAGGGACGAAGAGAATCGGGAGAAGGAGTGGGAGAAACGCTAACGTGGATTTGGATGATAACCAGGGAGGAATAAAATTGGACTACAAAGAGATTCTGCTTTCCATCGAGGGTCCCATTGCCCGGCTCACCCTGAACAGCCCCCAGACCGTCAATGCCCTGTCCAGGAATATGATCGGGGAGATGATCGATGCACTCACCACCGTATCCAGGGACGAATCGGTCAAGGTGGTCCTCTTAAGGGCTGCAGGCAACCATTTCTGTGCAGGACATAACCTGTCTGAAATGGTGGATGCTGGGGTAAAGGAATATAAGTTCATCTTTGACCAGTGCACAAAGATGATGCAGCTCATTCATGAAATCCCCCAGCCCGTGATTGCCCAGGTCCAGGGCATTGCCACGGCTGCCGGGTGCCAGCTGGCGGCCTGGTGTGATTTGGTCATCGCCAGCGAAGATGCCAAATTTGCCACCCCGGGGGTCAAAATCGGGCTTTTTTGCACCACGCCCATGGTGGCGGTATCCCGGGCCATCGGCCGGAAAATGGCCCTGGAGATGCTGTTGACCGGACGGGAGTTTCCGGCATGGGAGGCCAAGGAACTGGGCCTGATCAATCGGGTGGTGCCTTTGGAGGAGCTGGCTGAGACCACCGAGGCCCTGGCCCGCAAGATCAGCGAGGCCAGCCGGTTTGCCCTGAGTATCGGGAAGCAGGGGTTTTACGCCCAGGTGGATCAGGCCGATGATAAGGCCCTTCACTATGCAAAGCATACCATTGTCATGAATAACATGGCAGAGGATGCTGATTTGGGCATCAAGGCCTTTTTGGAAAAGAGGCCGTCTGTGGAATGGAAAGACCGATAGGGACCATACCAATAGGCGGGAAAACGGTAAATTCTTGTACAGTGGATATTTGCATGGCATTGAGTGAATTTGAAGTAAAACGGATGGAAAAACTTGTGGGAGAATTTTTGGAAGCGGTGAGACCCGACCCCGAGCATAGACATCAACTGGATATTTCGTTCAGAATCTCAAATCAGAGCTTTGAGATTTTTGAAATACGGCCGCAATGGCGCGATCCCGACAAAAAAATTGAAGAATCCGTGGCAAAAGCAACGTATGTGAAGAGTACCAAAAGATGGAGGCTCTACTGGAAACGGGCGGACTTGAAGTGGCATCGATACGGCCCCTTTCCGGAATCAGACTCCCTTGAAAAAATCTTGGATGTGATTGACGAGGACAAGCATCATTGTTTCTGGGGCTAATCCCAAGAAAATGCCCAGCGTGCGAATTTGCTGTCCCGCTTTGGTTTTGTTGTGGCGGTGATCCAGCAGTCTCCTTTGCGTCCAACCTCCGCACC
>JAIPDZ010000177.1 GCA_021737425.1 Deltaproteobacteria bacterium | reverse complement strand
GTCGCTAAAAAATGCTCGGCTCCACATATTCGCCAAACACATCTCTGAATACATCGGCCATTTCCCCCACCGTTGCATAGGCCTTGCAACAGGTCACCAGATAGGACATTACGTTCTCCCGCGACTCCGCTGCCTTGCGAAGGGCCTTGAGGGCATCGGCGACCGCCTGATTGTCCCGGTCCCGTTTGAGCGCCTTGAGCCGGTCCACCTGGCGTTGGGCCCACCCCTCATTGTATTCGTGAAGCTCCACCTCCATGTCCACCCCCTCGGTGTATTGGTTTACGCCCACCTTGGTCACCTGGCCCTGCTGAAGCTTCTTTTCAAATTCATAGGCCTGTCGGGCCACCTCCTTTTGCACATAGCCGGACGATACGGCCTCCAGCATGCCCCCGACCTTTTCCACCTTGGCCATCTCTTCCAAAATCTTTTCCTCCATCTGCTTGGTCAGGGTCTCCATGAAATAGGACCCGGCCAGGGGATCCACCGTGTCCCTGAGGCCGATCTCGTCCATGAGGATCTGGAAAGTGCGCAGGGAGAGGAGCGCGGCCCTTTCGGTGGGGATGGTGTAGGCCTCGTCAAAGGAGCACAGGGCCGTGGTCTGGGCCCCGGACAGGGCCGCCCCCAGGGCATAGTAAGCCCCCCGCATGATGTTGTTCTCCGGCTGTTGCTTGGTCATGCCGGAACCGCCCCCGCCGAATATGCCCCGCAAAAACAGGGCCTTTTTATTCTGGACATGGTACCGCTCCCGAAGCAGTTTGGCCCACAGTTTCCGGGCCGCCCTGAACTTGGCCACCGTCTCCCAGAGATTGCCGTAAATATTGAGATTGAAGGAAAACCGCCCCACAAACGCCTCTGCCTCGTATCCCCGGGCAATGACATTGTCGATATAGGCAAAGGCGATCAGAAGCGCATAGGAGATCTCCTGGGCCGGTGTACAGCCGGACTCCCGGATGTGATATCCGCACACAGATACCGGGTTACACCGGGGAAGCTCCTTCATGGCGTACTCAATGGTATCGCCGATGAGTCTGACCGCAGGTTCCACCGGGTAGATCCATGCGCCCCGGCCCACGATCTCCTTTAAAATGTCATTCTGAGGGGTGGCGGAAATCCGGGTCTTATCAAAACCGGATTTCTCTGCCAGGGCCTGGTACATGGCCAGCATGACCGCAGCCACCGCATTGATGGTCAACCCTGATCCGATGCGATCCAGACGGATATCCTTGAAGGCCACTTCAAAATCCCGCAGGGAATCCACGGCCATACCCACCCGTCCCACTTCACCCTCCGCCATTTCACTGTCCGAGTCGTATCCCATCTGGGTGGGGAGGTCAAAGGCCACGTTGAGCCCGGTCTGGCCGTGCGATATCATGAGCTTGAACCGCTCGTTGGTCTCTTCAGGGGTGCCGAATCCCGTGTACTGGCGGGTGGTCCAGTTCCGGCTCCGGTATCCCTGGGGATGAAGGCTCCGGGTAAAGGGGAACTCTCCCGGATCCCCCAGGTCCTTCTTATAGTCAAATCCGCTCTCCTCCAGGTCCTTTGGCGTATACACAGGTTTTACATCGATCCCGGATTGCAGGGTCACTTGCTGGATGGCGTCTTTTTCATCTTTGATGTAGGTCGCTACTCCCATGTCTGCCTCTCTCATTCATTGGATGTGGCTGTTCGGGTTGCTCTGCTTCCCCCCTGCGGCACTCTATTTTCCCACGTTTTCCTGAATAGATTCCACGATCTGTTCAAACCGGGAGCCCCCTGGAAATATGCCGCCCACACCCAGTTCTTCCAGGATGGGGATGTCCTTATTGGGGATGACGCCCCCCACCACAATCAGCTTATCCTGGACCCCCTGTTCCTGTACCATGGCCATCAATTTCCGACAAATGGGGATGTGGGCGCCGGACATGATGGAAAGCCCGATGACATCCGCATCTTCCTGAACGGCCTGGTTGACGATACTGGCCACGGTCTGGTGAAGCCCGGTGTAAATCACTTCCATACCGGCCTCCTTGAGGGCGTGGGCCACCACTTTAGCCCCCCGGTCATGACCGTCCAGCCCCGGCTTGGCCAAAAGCACGCGTATTTTTCTGTTTCCCATAACGCAACAGCTCCTTACACAGTTCAAGAAACAAATCGTAACCCAAAGGGGCAGGACATGGCGGGGTTTGCTTTTGGTACTCTCAGCGTCTCCGCGCCTCTGCAGGAGGGCCTCACTCCCCCTGCACGTCAAATGCCTTCAACACAATATCCTGCCCCCTCAGAATATGTGCACGGGTCACCCGCTCCACCTCCTCCGCATCCCTCTCCCTGATGGCCTGCAGCATCAATCGGTGATCTTTGTTGCTCAACCGTGCCATGGGCTCTATCTTTAAAATGACCAGTCTGAAACGGTAGATCTGCTCCCTGAGGTCGTTGATCATCTTGATCAGCTTGGGACTGCGGCTCAGGCCATAGAGGAGATCATGGAATTCCGTGTTAATTTTGGGCAGGGCCTCCAGATCTCCCTGGTCCAGACACGCCTGGTACGCCTCAATCTTTTCCTCCAGGGACGTCAACTCGCCCTCCACATACCGCACAGCGGCCAGTCTTGCCGCATAGCTTTCCAGGACGCTGCGAATCCCGAAGGTTTCCTCGATATCGGCCCGGGTCAACCCCTTCACAAAGAATCCGCCCTTGGGATCCTGCTGGAGCAGCCCTTCCCGCTCCAACTTGTGAATGGCCTCCCGCACCGGGGTCCGGCTGATCCCCAATGCCTCGGCCACCCGGCTTTCCACCATCCGGCGGCCGGGTTCAAAGTCTCCCTGTACAATGGCGACTTTCAGTTTTTCATACACAGACTGGCCCAGAGACTGCCTGGGCGGCAACGCATGGAGTCTTTTGAGTTCCTGTCCTTCAACCGGATCTGGTTCAAGCATGATTACGCCACAACTATCCAACAAAGAAGCATGGTGCTAAATCCCGAACTGTCTCGCAATGGTGGTCTGCAACACCTCATGGGTGCCCCCGCCATAGAGCAGGAACCGATTGTCGCGATAGTACCGCTGAACCGGATACTCCATGGAATAGGCATAGGCCCCGAAAATCCGGGTGGCCTGGTCACAGGCACTGCAGGCCGATTCCACGGTAAAGTATTTGGCCATGGACGCCTCATTCAGGCACTCGATCTTTTTGTCAATCAGATGGGTCACCTTGTAGGACATGAGGTGTCCGGCCTCCAGATTGACGGCCATATTGGCGATCTTGGCCTGAATCAGTTGATATTTTCCAATGGGTTTTCCGAACTGGACCCGCTCCTTGCAGTACCGGATGGAATCGTCCATGGCGGCCCGGTGCAGTCCCAGGGCCAGGCAGGCGGTCATGATTCTGATCTCCGCCAGAATGGTGAGGAGCACGTTCAGGCCTCTCCCCAGTTCCCCCAGCATGTACTCCTCGGGAACCTGACAATTATTGAAATAGATTTCCGAAAGGGACGATGTCCGTGTCCCCAGAGTGTCAAATTTCTTGCTGTGGGAGAAGCCGGGGGTATCGCTGGGGATCAGGACAAACATGAGCCCTTTCAGTTTCTTGGCCGGATCGGTCTGGACCAGAACCGTATGAAAATCTCCGTACGGACCGCTGGTGGACCAGGTCTTCATCCCGTTGATCACCCACCCATCCTTGACCCTGGTGGCCGAGGTCCTGACCGCTCCCAGATCAGAACCCGCCTCCGGTTCGGTCAATTGAAAGGCGCCGATCTTTTCGCCTTTAAGCGCGGGCCTGAGATAATCCTCATGCATCTTTTGGGTGCCATACAGATAAAGCCCGTTGGTGCCCATGAGGCATTGCATGGCCGTGGTGGCGGCCAGGCTCAAAAGCCCCCGGGCCAACTCTTCCATGGCAATGCAGTAGAGGGTGGTATTTCCATTGGAACCCCCCACCTTCTTGGGATACCGGATCCCCAGGAGTCCCATATGGGCGAGCTTCCGGAACAGATCAAATGGAAAATCCCCCTTCTCATCCACCTCCCGGGCCACGGGAATGACTTCCTCATCCACAAACCTGGCCATGATTTGCCTGTGAAGTTTTTCTATGTCTGAACGTAACATGGTCATCCCCCTATTTCCGCTTGCCCTCTTGAAACCGCCTTGTCAATTCCGGAACCACCTGATGAAGGTCTCCCACAATCCCCCAGTCCGCCACCTGGAATATGGGGGCGCCCGGGTCCTTGTTAATGGCGATGACATATCTGGAGCCCAGCATACCGGCCCGGTGCTGGATGGCACCGGATATGCCGCAGGCGATATAGATTTCCGGCCTTACGGTCTGTCCGGTTTGTCCCACCTGCCTCTCCACCGGAATCCATCCCGCTTCCACCACAATCCGGGTCCCGGCCACCTCGCCCCCCATGGCCCTGGCCAGAGTGAAAAGGGCCTTCATCCCCGCCTCATCCCCTACCCCTCTGCCACCGGCCACAATCACCTTGGCATCATTCAGGCTTACCCCCGTTCCCTCCTCCTTGAACTGCTCCAATACCTTTGACCCGATCTCTTTCTCGGTGAGCGAGACCTTGTGTTTGATCACCTTTTTCAAAGTGGAACGCTTCTTCACCGCCTCCATGACGCCGGGTCGCACCGTGGCCATCTGGGGCCGGGAATAGCGATTGGCAATGGTGGCCATCACATTGCCGCCAAAGGCAGGCCGGGTCTGCAGCAGGATGCCCTCTTCCGGGTCAATGCTGAGTTCCGTACAATCCGCCGTAAGTCCCACCCCCACCCGTCGGGAAAGACGGGGGGCCAGGTCCCTGCCGATGTGGGTGGCGCCCATGAGCAGGATATTGGGCTTGTATGTCAGGATGAGGGATTCCATGGCTTTGGCGTAGGAAAGGGTGCGATAGTCTTGGAGGGCCTTGTGCTGGGTCAGATAGACGTGATTGGCGCCAAAGTCAAAGAGGGTGGGGAGCAATTCAGAGACCTGATGGCCCAAGAGCACGGCCGAGACCTCCTGCCCCAGGTCTGCGGCCAAAGACTGGGCCTTGCCCAGGAGTTCAAAAGAAACCGGATTCAGGCTCCCGCCCCGCTGTTCAGCAAACACCCAGACGCCTTTGCGGTCGCTAAAATCCGGAATGATCTTGGGCTCCATATCGGTATGGATGGCCTGTGGTTTACAGACCTCCATGCAGGTGCCACACGATGTGCAATGAGGCAGGATGCGGGCCTTACCCTCTTTGATCTCTACGGCCCCGTAGGGACAGGCCTTTACACAACGCTTGCACCCGTTACAGAGATCCGTGTCAATCCATACGGCCATGTGCTTATCTCCTTATGATGATGCCTTTCGCCTTGAGTCCACAAAGAATCCCATGGGATGGCAAAGGGTGGAGTCCTTCATTCAGGGGTGATTCGGTATTTGGAGGAAATTCCATTGAACGTTTTCTTGCCGGGTCAAGGCCCAAAAAGTGAGAGGTGAACGGGAATGAACGATCGATTCACTGGCCTGTGTACTGTATACAACTACGCCTGTCAAGGGCTTTTTATGACTTTGCCCGAAAAAAGCCGGTGACCGCTTACGGTTCACCCGCATAATGCCCACTTTTGAGATGCTGCGCCATGCCCCCGGGTCGGCCTCTTTGTCTAAAAGGGGCCGATGGCGGCGGAAGGCGAAGATGGGTCGGGCCGAAATCGACTTGGGGATAAAAATCAGATCAGGATTGCGGGGTCAGGAGGGACAAAGATCAGGATTCGTCGGCCAGTTCCTTGAGGATGGCCGCATTCTTCTGGATGCGGTCCTGGTTTTTCTTGAGGTTTTTTCGATTGGGTTTGGCTTTTCGCTCCCGTATGATGGTGGTCCTTTTCCGGTTTGAGCCCATTTTCTCTTCTCCACAGGTAATTGATTTATATAAACTTTACATTATACGACTTCTTTTTACATCTGTCAAGAAAAATATCGATCAGCGTCTTCCTCCCGCCCTTAGCTGGGCCTGAAAATAAGGAGCCAGGCATGCGCGACCAGGACACTGATGACCATGAACGGAAAAGCCGTTTTCATAAATCCCAGGAAACTGATCCGATAGCCTCTGGCCTCCGCGATCCCCATGGTCACCACATTGGCCGAGGCCCCGATAATGGTCCCGTTTCCGCCGAAACAGGCACCCAGGGCCAATGCCCACCACAGGGTGTTTTCCGCCCCCGGGATCACTCCGCTCAGATAGGCCACAATGGGGAGCATGGTGGCGGTAAAGGGGATATTATCCACAAACGCGGACATGATGGCGGCCACCCAGAGGATCAGGCTGCATGCCACCACGAAATTCCCTGCGGAAAGGTCCAGTATCCAGTCTGCGATCAGGGCCAGAAGACCGCTCGATTCCACGGCCCCCACAATCATGAAGAGGAAGATAAAAAACATGAGGGTGGGCCATTCAATATCTTTCTCAATCAGTTCGATCATATCCACCTTGTCGGTCACAATGGCGATGGTCAACAGGACAGCGGCCCCCATGAGCGCGGCCACGCTCACTTCCATATGCCAGTATCCGTGGCTCAGGAACAGAAAGACGGCAAACCCCAGGACCCCCAATCCGTACGCAAGCAGCCTGGGATCGGTGATCCGGTATTTTTCCTTCAGGACCTGCACATATTCCTGGATGTTTTCCACCTTGGCGGCGGCATACGCCTTTCCCCAGACCAGCCTGGTGAAGATGACCAGGAGCACCATGCACACCCCACACACCAGGGCCAGGGCGACCACAAAATCCATGAAGGTCAGTCCGGCATAGGAGCCGATCATGATATTGGGCGGATCACCGATGAGCGTGGCCGTACCCCCCACATTGGAGGCCAGGACCAGGGGAATCAAGAGATGGAGCGGATTGATGGAGAGCGATATGGAAATCTCGATGGCCACCCCGGTCAAGAGGAGCATGGTGGTCACATTGTCCAGAAAGGCCGACGATACGGCCGTAAAGATCATCAGGTAAACCGCCAGGAGAAAGACCTTGCCCCGGGCCAGTTTGTAGGAAATATAGGCACACCATTGAAATACGCCGGTATGCTTCAGGACCCCTACGATAATCATCATGCCCATGAGCAGAAAAATGACGTTCATGTCGATGGAGCTGATGGCGCTTTCAAAGGAGAAGATGTGATATTCAGGATTGAGGGTGCCGATGGTGTAGGAAATGACCAGCATGACCGCCGCGCCGATCATGGCCGCAATGGTCCGGTGGAGCAATTCAAAGGCGATGAGCACATAGGCCAAAATAAAGACCACGGTGGAGATCCAGAAGGCCGGCCCCAGTTCCCGGACAAGCTCCAGGTCTTCACTGATGTGATACTGGTCTCCTTTTTGGGCCATTTCGCTCCCCTCAAAGGTCATGCTCTGGGATTCGAAGCTGGTCTTGTTGGCGTGCACGGTGACGGTGGCGGAACTGATCTCCCCTTTTTCAAGCTGGAATCGGGACACATAGTGCCCGGTGTGCCCGGTGGTCACCCGATCCACGGCCTTGCCGTTTACCGTGATGCGGACTTCAGCCTCATTAATGGGTTCTTGGTGCGTATCCAGAACGGTTCCGGATATGTTCACCGTATCTCCGCCGGGGATCACCGGTTTGGCCGGGGCACTCTTGGCGCCGTGTCCGGCCCATGCGGGAATCCCGCTGAGAAAGAGCATCATCGCCACAATTGGTATCAACAAAGACCTCAGGGCACCCATGGATTGACTTCCTCCTGATGTTTGAAAAAGATGGAACCGGAGGGGGAGATCCCCCGCCATGTAAACCGGCAATACGCACGACCGCACCGGTTTGTATCAAAAGGGATTTGGACCTGTCAAGCAAAAGCTCCGGGCCGCTCAGCATCCATTGACACCCCCTGACCGGCTGTGCTACAGGATCGGACATCATGGTCCCGCAGACCTTCATCCTAAAATCATTGGTGATCCAGAACGGCATCATGCTCTTTGCGCTGGGAGTGGTCCTTGTTTTTTTGATATGGTCGCTTGTCACGAAAAGGCGCAAACACCTGGTGGCAGCGCTGGTCTGGGTGGGGATGGTGCTGTGGTTTTTCAACAGTGAATTTTTCGGCTTCAGCGCCGTCACTGTGGACGCAGAGGGAATCGGGCTGAACTACGGTGTATTGTCTTTCAGAAACACCCGGCTTTCCATTGACGCCCCATGGCGGATTAAGACCGGGTTTTCAGACATCAGAAAGCTCAAGCGGGTCTATTCCCTCTCTATTGCCGGCAGGGAAAGTATGAAGGTCAGGGGGGAGGAGGGAGAGGCCCTGCTTGCATCCATCGGGAAGGCCATAGACCGGGCCAGAGAACGCGGTCGCTGAATCCCTTCCGTGCGGATACAAGCCATGGGGCCAGGACATCAGCGCTTCTGGCGGAGATCTTTGATATCGGTCACTTTTTCCTTGGGGTTGCCTACCTGGCAACTGTCTCGGAGTCAGGTGGATATCCCGAACTTGGGCAGGATATAGGCTTGAAGCAGGACCCATCCCGCTAGAATCATTAAAAAAATCCAGATACTCATCTTATTCCCTCTTTTCATTTGAGAATCACGCGGTTTCACCCGAACGTCTCCCGACTTTGGCGCCACTGCTACGGCACACGGCCGTAAGGCCCTTAGGCTCAGGAAAAGCCTCCGTGTGGGGCACATGAAGATGCCCCCGCATCCAATCCCATCCCTGAACCGGAATTTACAGAGGAAAAGGTGGACATCTGCTTTTCACTGTCATCTGCACCGCATTGAGGACACGGCCCCCGGTCCGACCCGTCGCTTTTAAAACACAGGGATTCAAATACGCGATTACATTTTTTACATTTGAATTCATATATGGGCATTTGGTTTTCTCCTCGATTTTGCAGGTACTGTCGATTTATAAGAGCCAAATGGTGCAGAGAGGTTACATGGGACTTCTCCTTATATCCTGCCCCATAAAATAGCCATTTGAATAAAATTTGCAAATAAAAATCATAGCGGTTCCTTGGTTCGCCGTCCATCAATTCTGGAGCACCCCGGGCAGAAAAAGGCTCAGCCCCGGCCAGTAGGTAATCAAGAGGAGGGTCAGCACCAGGAGGATCAAAAAGGGAAGCGTGGCCTGATACAATTGCATCACCGGCCGATCGAATCGGGAA
>JAIPDZ010000176.1 GCA_021737425.1 Deltaproteobacteria bacterium | reverse complement strand
TTATCCCTTTTTCGTTTGTCGATTCCTCCCGGACAAACCAAAAAATAGAGACATGTTCGTGTCCTTCGCCTGCCCCGTAGCTCCGGCAGATGGTACTGGGGCGCCTTTGTGGTTCCATCCCTTTTTCTTAGGGTAAGATGAGTCAAGAGCAGCCTTTTCATGCCCCCTTTTCAATACGAGCCACGTTTCTTTCTAATGCATTATTTCCCGCGCCTCCTCCTCATGTAGCGGCATCTTCCTTTCACTTCCGGATTCTGGGAATTGAATTCTGGCTGGATATAAATAATTATCTCCGGCCAAAAATATATTCTTTTTCGATTTTTGGCTTGGCATGTGATTTCATATTGAGCCAAAATTCTTTCATTATGAGTTTGGATCTTATTTTGGGGCGCAGAGAGGAAAAGGCGATTTTAGAGAGGGCTTCCCGATCGCCCGATCCCGAACTCGTCGCCGTATACGGTCGGCGTCGTGTCGGTAAGACCCACCTGGTCAGAGAATTTTTTGACGATGCGATATGCTTCGAGATCGTTGGGAAACACGATGCCTCCCTACGCGACCAGCTGGACAACTTTTCACAGGCCCTTGGCAAGGCGATTGGAATGGGAATCCAACCGCAAAGACCCTCTTCATGGCCTGAAGCATTTCTTCAGTTGGAGCAGTTTCTGGAATCCTCTGCACGCAATGACGAGAAGGGTAAGCGGGTCGCGTTTTTTGACGAATTGCCCTGGCTAAACACACCCCGCTCAAAATTCCTTTCCAGCCTGGCGCATTTCTGGAACAGCTGGGGATCACGGCAAAGGGACTTTATCCTGGTAATCTGCGGCTCTGCGGCTTCCTGGATGCTCCAAAACATCGTCCGTGCAAGAGGGGGGCTGCACAATCGTCTGACCCGTCAGATACGCCTGCTTCCTTTCACACTCAGCGAAACACGGGACTTTCTTCAAACTCGAGGCGTGGATCTGACACCTTTTCAGATCGTTGAATTGTATATGACGATGGGAGGGGTCCCCCATTACCTGAAGCAAGCGGACCCAGGTCTGTCGGCCGCTCAGGTCATCGACAGAACTTGCTTTTCTTCTCAGGGACTTCTCCGCGATGAGTTCCCCAAACTCTATGCTTCCCTTTTTGAGAATGATGAACAGCATCAGAAGATTGTGAAGACCCTCGCCAAAAAACGACAAGGATTGACACGGAACGAGATACTCGAATTGGTCGGTCTACAGTCCGGAGGCAGCGCGAGCCAGCGTCTTGCGGAACTGGAGGAATCCGGTTTTATTCAGTCTCACATTCCTTTCGGCAAAAAAGCCAACGACGCTCTCTACCGGCTGTCCGATGAATACTCCCTGTTCTACCTCGACTGGATCAGCCCGCTGGGAAAGAGATCGCCCGGTGACGGCTACTGGCTTTCGAAGCGGAATACGCCCCGTCGAAGGGCCTGGAGCGGGTATGCCTTTGAAAGCCTTTGTCTCAAACATGTACGGAATTTGAAAACAGCCCTTGGAATCTCGGGGGTCGAAACAACAGAAGCCCCCTGGCGCCATGAATCTTCTGAAAAATCGGAGATCCCGGGAGCGCAGATTGACCTGCTGATCGACCGGGGCGATGATTCGATCAACCTGTGTGAGATGAAATTTTCAGAAACAGAATTCACGATTGACAAAAGATACGGCGAGGAACTCCGGCGCAAAATGAATGTATTCAAAGAGGTTACAGACACCCGAAAAAACATCTTCCTGACGCTGGTGACGACTTTTGGGGTAACGGACAATGCCTATGCGAAAGAACTGGTGGCCAATTCACTGACATTGGAGGCTCTCTTTTAAGAAGAATATCCAGAGCCAGAATCAATTGGTTGAAGCCTATTTTGGCCAAGGATGTCTTTTTTTATCGAGCCAAAAAGATGATACAACAGCGGAAGGCCGGGTTCATCTGAGAGAACACCAGCCGCATCGTGGCGAGCTTTTCCTGCCATGAAGATCCTTTAAAAGCTTTCCGCATTGCGCAAAGTTAATGAGTGATTGACGGATGTCCCCCTTCACCGCAGGTAAAGACCGCAATATTTTGTCCCCATCCAAGTTCCCCAATCCGCTCAGGAAACATTACTTAGAGTATCCTGACCATCGTCGCCAATTGAGGTCGACAGGGCCCCAGACCCATATACCGTGCTGCCAATTTCATTCTAAAAGCGGAGTAAAGCCTTAATCGTAGCCTCCACACAACCCCGCCCGAAGGGCTTGATTTTATTCCTTTTCGGCCTTCTCACCGAAAAGGAATAACAAATATCCCCTCTGTGATCTATGTGGTGAAAATTTCCTATCCATCCGCTCAATCCTGTCCATCCTGTCCAAATAGGTCGTTGCCAAGGCGTGACCTCTTGCCCGAAAGACCCCGGGCACTCCAAAATATATGGACCTTAGCACCAAGGAAGTGTTATCATAAGGTTGTTAATGTCATCATGATGGAAGCGAGGTGGAAGAGATGGTGCGCACCCAGGTCCAACTCACTGAAAAACAGGTCCGGTTGCTGAGGGAGATGTCCCGATCAGGCCGGGAATCCATGGCCGCCTTGATTCGCCGGGCCGTGGATCAATTCCTGATCAACAGAAAGCCGGACCCGGATCTCCTGTACCGCCGGGCATCAACCGTGTTGGGCAAGTACAGCGCAGGAGCCGGGGACATCTCCCTGGAACATGACCGGTATCTGGATGAAGCGTTTGGCAAATGATGGTCTTTGCGGACACCTCGGCACTCTATGCACTCCTGGTCCGGGACGATGTCATGCACCTGCGGGCCAGAGACAATTTCCGCTATTTTGCCCGTGAAAAGGTTCGCCTGCTCACCAGTTCCTTTGTACTGGTGGAAACCATTGCCCTGCTTCAGCGGCGGGTGGGTCTTGACGCCGTCTTGGACTTCCAGACCAAGATCATGCCCCTCTTGGAGGTCCTATGGGTGGACGCCGACTGGCATCAGCGGGCCATGCAGCGGCTTTTGGCCGGTAACCAAAAGAATGTGAGCCTTGTGGACTGCATGAGTTTCGAAATCATGGAGGTGCGCGAAATCCATGAAGCATTCACCTTTGACCGCCATTTTAAAGAAAACGGCTTTACCATCGCTGATCACACTACCGGTGCACCCTAATCATGCTTCGGTGGGCCCCCTTACCTGCACATAAATTCAGGTGGCATTCGCGCCCCTGCACGCGCTCAAGAAGCAAATCCCCTGGGCTAAGGCCGCCTGCCCCGTAGCTCCGGCAGATGGTACTGGGGCGCCTTTGTGGTTCAATCCCTTCCTATGAATCCTGCCCATCTCATCAATCCTGTCAAATCTTTAGGTTGTAAACATACCGACTTGACATAGTGGTATCACATCGGTACTATATTTCTATGCCTCCGAAGATAAGAAACCTCATTGAAGAACTTGAAAGTGCAGGGTTTGTTAATCGGGGCCGCAAAGGCAGTCATCGAAACTTTGTTCATCCGAATGTGTCGAAACCCTTAACCATATCCGGCAAACCAGGGGATGACGCCCTTCATTACCAACTAACAGCGGTCAAAAAAGCCATCGAGGATTCGAAAAAATGAAAGATTCCGATCGTTATCTAAAGATTGTAGAGTGGTCTGAAGAGGACCAGTGTTACGTAGGCACCTGCCCGGGACTTTTCTACGGCGGTTGTCACGGGGATAGTGAGGTCCAAGTGTATAAAGAACTCTGCCGGATTGTTGAAGAAAACATTGAGCTTTATCACCAGGACGGCAAACCCCTTCCCCCGAAAACCGCAGGCAAGGAATATTCCAGTAAATTCCTGCTTCGGCCCGGGAAGGACCTCCACAAAGCCCTTGTCATTCAGGCGCTTCAGGCGGATGAGAGCTTAAACAATTTCTGTGTGAACACACTGAAAAAAGCGGTCTTCAAGAGCAACGAAGCAGATAAGCGAACAAATACTCCAAATTAGGGCGACCAAGCCTTCGCATGTGTGCCGTTGCTTTGATCTTCTTCGGCCCTCACACCGCGATCTTCCCTCAAACAACTCCTGCCCGAAGGGCTCGGGATTATCCCTTTTCGGCTCTTTCACCGAAAAGGGATAAGAGAAAACACCCTTCGCGCCCTTCGCCTGTCCCGTAGCTCCGGCAGACTTGTCCGCCGTACTTCTGGCAGACTTGTCCGCCGTATTTTTGGCGGATGGTACGGGGCGCCTTTGTGGCTCCAAATGGTTAGAAATTCTTGCCCTGATCATGATTTCCTAAAAAAATTCCTTGACTACTCATCTTCATTCAGTATAATCTCTCAAAACTTCGTTTCAGAATCACCCGTTACGCCACCTTCAAGAGCCGTTAGGACCATGGAGGCTTCCGTCAAATGCCACGTGCCCCATTCCTGATACGCAATTTTCAACCCCGTCCGGAGTACCCCAAACACATCGATAGGCTGGAATGCCTCAATCTTTTCAAAGCCTCGCTCTCTGAGCGGAAACCTCGAATCTTGCCCAAGACTCTCTATGGCGGAAAAATCTGGAATCTTGAATCTCCAACCATAAATTATCTCGCAGAGATCCCGTTGGAGCACCCCCTTAAATACTGCCTATCCAACTCCTGACGGGGTCTTTCCGCCCTGTTGGGAGTCTCGGACCACATTCCCAAGCTGTAGCGATTCACAGCAAAAAAATTCAGTCATTGACGTAAAACCCGAAAAAAATCGGCCAACCTTTTCTGGCGATCAGTGCTTGTAGGGACTGCAATAAAATTCCAAGTGTATGTCTCAAAAGTAAATTCCCGTTTGAGGGCAACCATTCATTACGAAGGAGAGGGACCATTCCATATGAAGAACGAGGTGTCTGTCTTAGGCAGAGATGAGTCAAGAGCAGACCCATTTCTCACAGTAACTTCTGTGAAATTAGGGGCAAATCAACTGTTGACCCTTGATAAAATAAGCATTCGATGGTAAATACCTTGCCGCCCAACCTCAACAGCATCTGCCGCATATCTTCACGCCTTTCTCTGAAACCACGTCCATCCCTGGATTGGGGACATCCGTAACTAAGCAAATAACTTTTCATTTGGTTTCAGTTGAGGACCGGAACGCTTGTAAACCCTGACTCGGAAATTCATCAGTGCCCATGTCCGATTCGTGGATGGGCACGAGCTTACTGCTTGCGGGTTAGAGACGGAAGGATCTTCAAACACTTGTTGAGCTTGGATATCGATTGGCCGTAACCATGGATGCACTGATAACGGCCTGGCATCCATTCAGGACATGTCCCAGAATAGCGGCGTCCAGTGTCCCAATCTTTTCGAGGAGCCTCTCTTTATCGACTGTCGCCATTTGGCTGACCACCACAACACTGGGCTTGGGCAGGTGACCTGCGCCCTTCTTTAAGGATACGTTACCGGGAACCATGGCCAGCTTCTTGTTTGAAGTGAGCAGGACGACCACGGTGGTGTTGATATTGCTCTTGTTGAGCGTATCGTTTTGGATGACAATCGCCGGTCTTTTTCCTGATGGACCGGAATCACCAGACTTGCCAAATCTCACCCAATAGATGTCACCTTGTACCGGTTTTACCATGGGAGTTCTTCCACCTCGGTATTCTCGGCGATCATCTGCCCCATCAAGCGATGTTCCTCTGCCGCGTGTGAATCCTCAAAAACAGTGTTGATTCGTTCGATGATGGCTTGTTCACTCATTTTTCTTACCATTTCAGCAAGGGCATCGGACACGAGGTGACTGACCTTCATATGCTTCCTTGAAGCGAGTTCCTTTATTTCTTTATACGTCTCGTCTGGAATCGTGACGCTCAATTTTGCATAGCCCATCCTCAGAATCCTCCAAGTTATCTTACTTTCGGTATGATAATGAATATTTTCCGTCGGATTGTCAAGAGGATTTAATGGGGGCTGGGTGTCGAACCTGATCAAACCATTGAATTGCTTACTGAACCGGCGATAAGGTGTCTGATTCGTGATTCCGGGTTCAAGATGCCATCACCGACAACGAGTCCGGTAGAAGTGTCCAACCTCCTGCTCCAGGTCCCGCTTCAGGGTGTCCGCCGCACTGCGGTAGTCCTCGAGGTCGATATATAGTGGACCATAAAAGTGGGACAGTATGCTAAGGTAGAAATGATAGAAAGGGGGTCCAATGAAACGAAGGAGATTTTCAACGGAATTCAGGATATGAAATGGGGTCACCCATTAAAGGGCGAGTCAAGAGAAAAAACACCTCACCATTAAAAAAATAGTCCTTTTTTTCTTGGCCCCAACCCGGCCTACCAGCACGGCTTTGTTTAGCCTTCCAATTCGCACCCGCTATTTCTATCTTTTCGGTTCTCGATCAGCTTACACTGATCCGCACCGGTCACCCATCCGGATCAAGGCTGATGTACCTTAGGCATATAATGCTTTTGCTTAAAGCACGGCCCCTGGTCTGTTTGAAGACGCCAGAAAATCGTCGGTTCCATACCGTGTTCAATTGGATGTGTTACAAATCTTATGGTTTTTAGCCAACCCCTTTGTGACTCACGGTATAGGCGAAGCAGAATAGACAACACACAACCGTTCTGTTATTTTCGTGCAGCAGTCACCAATCAAATCTTGTGGTTGGGTACCAACCCCATTGCCGGTTCACTGCTGCACGCGTTTTCAAAGATTACCTAAAAAGCTTACCCGCATCGTAGGCTACCTGATCACGCATGATATAATACGATGCCCTGGCCAGTTTATTGCTCAGAGCTTTGATCGCAACAATTTTGTCCGTTTTGGCCATCTTGCGCTGATAGAACTTTTGCGCTTCCGCAGAGAATCTAATGGCGAAGTTTGCTGCCTCTACATACGCCCAGGAGAGATACTTATTGCCGTTCTTCCTGTTATTTTCTCCCTTTTTCTTATTATTGGAAAGCCTTTCGCTTTTTACGCATCGGCAGTAAGATGAGTAATTCCCAACCTTGGGAAAACGGGTTATGTCTCCAACCTCCAGCATTATCGTAAGAGCCAAGATGTCCCCGACCCCTGGAATTGTTTTCAGCAATTCGAATTCCTTCCGCAATTTGACTTTGCATGTTACCGCCTTTTCAATTGCATTGATCGTCTTCGTCAAAAACTGAATCGCACCAATATGACTCTTCGCGGTCAAAACCAGGAAAGGTGAATCAAATAAATCTTCAGCATCTTCTTCCTTGAGGTTCTTGATAGCCCTGCCTGACAATTTAACTGAGAGGTTCCTCTGTATGGCACTCTGAAGGCTTAAGATTTGACTCGTCCTCTGCCTGACAAATAGAAGCCTCCTACGTAGCAGATCCCTTATTGGCCGTTCTTCTTTTGGATAGACGTATCCTTCAGACAATATGTTCAACCGTTTCATATGAGCCAACCAAAATGAGTCCCATTTGTCATCTGTATGCTTAAGTCCCTCATATTGCTTTATGGCCGACGGATTAGCCAAATGCACCTTATACCCCTCTTCCTGTAATCCATCTACCAGCCAATACCAGTTGTAGGTTGATTCTACCACCACCGACTCAAGATCCTTCTTAAATGGTTCTAATGCCACCAAAATTTGAGACAGACTGTTAGGCAACCTCTTACCAAAATGCCGTTGGTCCTGTTCATCGATAATCCCCACATAACTATTGCTTGAATGTAGATCGATTCCCGCGTATGCTTCCATTTGACACCTCCTTTTGTTTCTTGTTTTTGATGACCATTCTTCCATAGCACAATTCGCTATGGAAAGGGAGGTGTCATGATTCTTCATCAAAGGCGTACACACAGACCCAAGCAGCCAACCACGTAGCGGCGTAAGCCTCCTGCGCGAGAATGGGCCCCCAAACAGCTCGTCGGAGCACAGGAGGCTTACGCCGCGGTCTGCGTTACACCTAAGCCCTTTATATGATTATCAAGTCTGCCCTTGACTCATCTTTGAAAATTGAGTCATAATCTTGGACGTTCTTCACATTTTTGCATTTTGATTGCGGGGGAACGAAAGACGACAAATCGTTGAGGACAAAAAGATCGCAATGAGCTTTTAACCACCCCCTGAAATACGCGGGGTCAACCGGTACAAACTTGTCCTGATTCAAGGGCTGACCCCATATCCCCAGTACTAAGAAAGAAAGGAATCAGTATGGAGGCAATGAATAATGATCCAGGTATGCTGGAAGAATATGATTTCAGCGACGGGGTACGGGGCAAGTATGCCAAGCGATATGAGGAAGGGACAAATGTCGTCTTGATTGATCCTGATGTAGCTGAATTCTTCCCCGATCACGATAGTGTCAATGAAGCCCTGCGTTCAATCATCAGGATAATAAAAAAGAGACAACATCGTGATATGCGGGCATGAAGAGCAGTCACCTGTAAATTGCCAGTAGACAGGGAGACGGGACGATGCCGAGACAAGCGAGAATAGATACACCCGAGCCATCCATTCCATCACGGTGGGGGAGTTTGAGCGTAAGAAGATTTTTAGGGACGATAAAGACCGTGATGATTTTCTTGCACGTCTCGCGAAGATCCTTACCGCACCTCTTTTCTGTGATGTATGCTAATTTTTATAAAGGCGAAAGGTTGGTCTACTATTTGCCACCGGCGCCGCTGGGTAACACGTCTATCACGCTTATTGTTGTCGTGCCGCTAAATTCCGCCCCATCGGTAGTATAGCCTATGAGAGTTAGCTTGTTTTCTCCCGGAACTGTTAATTCCCCCGTATCAGCAAGCCCTTTGACCTCACTCATGACGAATTTCGCCACGAAATTGCCCTGGTTGTCCGCCTTCCACCAGCTTATTTCTATGCCGTTCAGTGTTACAGTTCCACCTGTAACACTGGTATAACCGATGCTGGTGTGCACGGTTACTACCTGACTTTGGCTTTGGATATTCAGTGTATTAGGAGACACTTGAATCGAAATTTCAAAAGCATGGGATATACTCAGTGTTTGAAAAAAAACGAGGGAAAGAGTAACGCAGCAAAAAATTACTAAACCTAATTTTCTGAACTTAATTAACATAATACACTCCTTATTAATAAATTAAATAGTAAAATGCCATATATCGCTATTTAAAGTATATAACGAAAACGTTTATAATGTCAAGAGCATTATGACTTACCTGGAATTCCGATATAAGGATTAAACGAGAAACAGTGATGGCGAAAGAAAGCCTGGAAGGCCGGGTCAAGAATTTTCAGCTATGGTCTGATCCGTATATTTGGCATAGACCTGTTCCCGAGTGATGTTGAGTTCTTCTG
>JAIPDZ010000175.1 GCA_021737425.1 Deltaproteobacteria bacterium | reverse complement strand
ATGAAATCCCGTGGATTTGATATCGGTTCCCACACCCTAACCCATTGCGCCCTCACCCAAAAAAAAGAGGGTGAAACAGACTCGGATTTCTTACAGCGAATTACCAGCGAGCTGAGGGAATCGAAGGCGCTCATCGACAAAAAGCTGGATCAGGACACATTTTCCATAGCCTTCCCTTACGGATACTATGATGCTAAGACATTGGATATATGCCATAAGACGGGTTACCAACTCGGCTTGACCGTCAAGCGCGGTAGCAATCCATTTTTCAGCCCCTCCCTACGGTTGAAACGGAATCAGCTGTTACAGGGAGACATCCAATATTTTAAGGACAACCTGGAAGCATTTTATGAGTACTCTAAAAAATAGGAAAGCCGTTATGAAAAAATGGATACTGTTCTGTCTACCGGTCCTCGGGCTGGGACTGATCGGCTGTGTTACCCCGACCAAAAAGGGGCCGGATGCTCGACCAGATCTGGCGCAAAAATTGGTCGCGGAGTACCTGTTAAAAGGTCAGCAGTTGGAAAAGAAGGGAGATCTGGTTTCCGCCCTTCAACAGTACAAACTGGCACTGACCGTCAACCCTGCGCAAAGGGAGGCCCAAACGAGCCGAGCCAGGGTGGAGAAAACCATTCAGACCGCTGCGGAAGCACACTACAATAAGGGGCTTACCCTCAGCAGGGAAGGGAGATACAACCAGGCTCGCCAGCAGTTCTTGATGGCATTGGCACTCCGCCCTGACTACCCGGAGGCACTGAAGCGGGTCAGTGCCCATAAGCTACCCACCATCAAGGATCACATCGTACACACCGTCAAACCAGGGGAAAGCCTGTCCAAGTTGGCCCAGATCTATTATGACGATTTCAGAAAATTTCCCATCATAGCCGAATATAACGGCTTAACCGATGCCACTCAATTGCGCACGGGTCAGAAGATAAAGATCCCCAGCCTCCAGGCAGCTGAAGGCTCAGCCGGAAAAACGTTGGATACGGCTTCGGCAGGGGATCAAACGGCCAGGGAAGGAACGGAGGATGAAAACGACACAGATGAACAACCCGTCGATCAGGTGGCGATCTATCGAGATCACGGGCTTAGCCTGTTCATGGATAAAAAGTTCGAAGAAGCGATCATCGAATTTGAAAAGGTTCTCAAAACCCATCCTGACGACAAATTGGCCCTCGAATTCTCATACCGTGCCCATTATGAATTGGCATTGACCCTTTTTGAAAAGAAAGACTACCTGTCTGCCAGGGATCAATTCCGATCCTGCCTTCAATACAAAAAGGAATGCCAGAAATGCCATGCATACATTCAGAAAAGCGAGGACACCTACAAAGAAATCCATTACAGAAAAGGGATTCAATATTTTCAAAAGGAGGAGTTGCACCAGGCCATTGAGGAGTGGGAGTTGGTGTGCGCCTTGGATCCTGATTACAAAAAAACGGGCGACCTCATCAAAAAAGCAAAGGTCATTTTGAAAAAAATTGAAGAAATAAAGCGAAACCAGCAAAAATAGGAGCGTGAATAGCCGTCGGACTGAGTGGGGTCTCCTCCTCACAGGACACCCTAAGCCAGAACCTTTTTCAACCACTGCCATCCAACTGATCCGTGAATCAGGCCATTTTCCGATTTTATGAGGAGTTGAACGACTTCCTGCCTTGGTCCCGGCAGAAGAAAGACTTCAAGGTCCTTTTCAAGGGACGCCAATCTGTCAAAGACATGATCGAGGCCCTTGGCGTGCCCCATACGGAAGTGGACCTCATTTTGGTCCATGGAAAATCCGTGGAGTTTGAGCATATCCTGCAGGACGGGGACCGGATCAGTGTTTACCCGGTCTTTGAATCTCTAAACATCAGAGACGTCACCCATCTACGAGATATGCCCCTCAGAAAAACCCGCTTCATTGCAGATATCAACATAGGCAATATTGTCAAATACATGCGGGCCTTGGGCCTGGATGTGTATTTTGATCCCAGTCTCTCCCCCCGGGAGATCATAGGAATATCCAAACAGGCCCAAAGGATCATCCTGACCAAAAGCAGAAAACTGCTCAAATACAGGCAGGTGAGTCATGGCATATTCATCCGGCACGGAAGGCCCATTGAACAGATCAAAAGAATCATCGATTTGCTTTCACTCCGGGCCCACATCCACCCCTTTTCCAGGTGTCTCACCTGCAACACCCCCCTGGTGCAGGTCGCGAAACAGCAAGTGGAAGACAGGATCCCCCCCAAAGTCCGCATCTGGTGTGAGGAGTACGCCTGTTGTGAACATTGCAGCAAGGTCTATTGGAAGGGCTCTCATTTTACCCGAATCAAGGAAGTGCTCGACGAGATTTTGGGCCCTGGGTCATGGGAACAAGAACGGTCCTTTTTCCCTTGAGATGGGGTCATAAACCTGGTAATTTTATTGCCAAATATTGAAGGAACTCTCTTTTCAAGAAATTGGCATGGAATAATCCAAATTCCCAAAAGGGATATCGACCCGGGAGTCCGGCTGAAGCCTTTTGCGCCGGGCTCTTTTTTTGGATTGCAGGTGGAAGTGTAATGAATTGAATCAATCTACCATAGGTCAGCCATTTCGGACAGCAGGCTGCCAGGAGGAGGGGATCCACACTTGCGCCATTTACCCATCATAGGGATCACCATGGGCGATCCCGCCGGTATCGGGCCGGAGATCATTGCCAAGGCCCTGACAGACAGGGCCATATACGACGTCTGCCGGCCTGTGGTCTTAGGAGATCCGGGGGTCCTCTCTCGCACCATGGCCGGGAGTGGTTTCAAAGCGGCTCCGGGATTGTCGGTAAACAGGGTAGACGCCCCCTTCAACGCCCGGGGTGAACCGGGCCGCGTGGACCTCATGGCCGTCTCCGAACTGGGAAAGGGATCAGTACGGCCTGGCAGGCCCACAGTGGCCGGGGGAAAGGCCATGGTGGCCTATATTGTCAGGGGAGTGGACATGTGTCTTAAAGGAGAGATTGCGGCCATGGTGACCTGCCCCATCCATAAGGCCCTGATGCATCAGGCCGGCCACCATTTTGAGGGACACACCCAACTGCTGGCCCATCTGACCCAAACCACCGATTATGTGATGATGTTGGCTGGACAACGCCTTCGCGTGGCCCTGGTGACCATCCACTGCGCGCTCAGGGACGTGGCCCGAATCCTGAACAAGGCAATGGTCCACAAGACCATTCTTTTGACCCACAGGGCCCTCAGGGAGGACTTTGGGCTGACCGCCCCGCGCATGGCAGTGGCGGCCCTGAATCCCCATGGGGGCGAGGCCGGACTTTTTGGTACGGAAGAGGAAACCATCATTGCACCGGCCGTCCGGGCGGCCCGAAACGAGGGGGTCGATGCCACGGGCCCCTTCCCTGCCGACACCCTTTTTTATCGGGCTTCATCGGGCCTTTACGACGCAGTGATCGCCATGTACCACGATCAGGGGCTCATCCCGCTGAAGCTTCTGCATTTTTCCGATGCGGTCAATATCACCCTGGGGCTACCCATCATCCGGACCTCTGTGGACCACGGGACCGCTTACGAGATTGCCGGATCGGGAGCCGCCGACCCGTCAAGCCTGAAGGCAGCCATAAAAATGGCCTCTGAACTGGCTGAAAATAGGTCCCATTTTACGTCAGGCAACTCTTCTAAGACCAGCAAAGACCCTTTCTAACCCTGCCGGAGTCAAGGACAAAAAATGGCCGTGAACGACATCAGGATCAGAGGCGCCAGACAGCACAATCTCAAAAATATTTCCCTGAATATTCCGAGAAACCAACTGGTCATCATCACCGGCCTCTCCGGATCCGGCAAGTCCTCTCTGGCATTTGATACCATCTATGCCGAAGGGCAGCGACGATACGTGGAATCCCTCTCCGCTTATGCGCGCCAGTTCCTGGAGCAGATGGACAAACCGGACGTGGATTCCATTGAAGGCCTGTCCCCGGCCATCTCCATAGAACAACGCACCTCCAGCAAGAACCCCCGCTCCACCGTGGGCACGGCCACGGAACTCTATGATTACCTCAGGCTCCTGTTTGCCCGGGTGGGTCGGCCCCATTGCCCGGACTGCGGGCTGGAGATCAGTTCTCAGACCCTCCAACAGATCGTGGACCAGGTGATGGCCCTCGATCCCGGGGCCAGGATCCAAATCCTGGCCCCGCTGATCCAGGGCAGAAAGGGTGAATATATCCAGCTTTTGAATAAACTGAGAAAGGACGGGTTTACCCGGGTCAAAATCGATGGGGAGATCCGGCTTTTGGATGAAGCCCCCAGCCTGGATAAAAACAGAAAGCACGACATCAGCGTGGTGGTGGACCGGCTGGTGATCAAGGATGAGATCCTCAGACGCCTCACCGAGTCCATGGAATTGACCCTTTCCCTTTCAGGGGGAAAGGCAGTAGTGGACATGGTGGGATCAGGGGAGTGGTTCTTCAACCAGAACGCTGCCTGTCCTCGATGTGGTCTCAGTGTGCCTGAGCTGAGCCCTCAGATGTTCTCCTTCAACAATCCACAGGGGGCATGCGAGACCTGTAGCGGCCTGGGGACCAAGCGCCATTTTGATCCCCACTTGATTGTGCCGGACCAGGATCTTTCCTTACGGGAAGGGGCCATTGCACCGTGGGCCAATCGGCATTCAATCTATTTTTTGCAAATACTGGAATCGCTGTGCCAGCACTACCATATGGACATCCATACCCCGTTCAGAAAATTGCCCCAGGCCATCCAGTCGGTTTTCCTGTATGGATCCGGTGATGAACAGATTGATTTTTACTTTGAGCGAAACGATCGAAGATATTCCTACAGGCGGTCCTTTGAGGGGGTGATCCCCAGTCTGGAACGCCGCTATCACGAAACCGGTTCCTATCATGTTCGATACGGTATTGAAAACTATATGAGTGTCAGGCCCTGTCCTGCCTGTGGCGGAGGGCGGCTTAAACCCATCAGCCTGGCCGTCCGGGTGGGTGGAAAATGCATTCACGAAATCACCGGCCTGTCCATTGAAAAGGCCCATCGATTTTTTCAAGAGTTGTCCTTAGGGAGCAAAGAGCAGGCCATCTCCGAACGGGTGCTCAAAGAGATCCGAGAGCGTCTCGGGTTTTTGAGAAGCGTAGGCCTCAATTACCTGACCATGGACCGATCCTCCGGGACCCTGTCCGGCGGAGAGGACCAGCGCATTCGACTGGCCACGCAGATCAGTTCCGGGCTCGCAGGGGTGTTGTATGTACTGGATGAACCCAGTATCGGACTTCACCAGCGGGATAACCGAAGGCTTTTGGGAAACCTCAAAAGGCTAAAACGTCTTGGCAACACCGTCCTGGTGGTGGAACATGATGCCGAGACCATCCTGTCGGCCGACCACGTAATCGACATGGGCCCGGGGGCCGGCATGAAGGGGGGCGAGGTGGTGTTTCAAGGCAGCCCCAAGCAACTCATGGCTCACCGCGATTCCCTTACAGGGGCCTATCTTTCGGGGAAGAAGGAGATCCCTGTACCGTCCGCGAGACGAAGGGGAAGCGGTCAGGCCATCGTGATGGAGGGGGCCCGGGAAAACAATTTAAAGGCGATTCAGGCCCGTATCCCGCTGGGCACCTTCACCTGTATCACCGGCGTTTCCGGTTCAGGAAAAAGCAGCCTGATCAACGGCATCTTATACCCTGCACTCAGTCAGAAGCTTTACCGATCCAAGGCCGCCATAGGCGAAGTGCAATCCATCAAGGGAATCCATCACCTGGACAAAGTGATCAACATTGATCAGAGTCCCATCGGCAGGACCCCTCGCTCGAATCCTGCCACCTACACAGGGGCGTTTACCCAAATTCGAGAACTTTTCGCCATGCTGCCCGAGGCCAGGGCCAGGGGGTACAAACCGGGACGATTCAGCTTTAATGTCAAGGGGGGGAGGTGCGAAGCCTGCAAGGGGGACGGGATTATCAAGATCGAGATGCATTTTCTGCCGGATGTCTACGTGACCTGCGAAACCTGCAAGGGACTTCGATACAACCGCGACACCCTGGAGATTAAGTACAAAGGATATACCATTGCCGACATTCTCAACATGACCATCAATCAGGCCCATGCCTTTTTTGAAAATATCCCGGCCATCCGGAATCGGTTGCAGACCCTTTTGGATGTGGGCCTGGGATACATCAAACTGGGGCAGCAGGCCACCACCCTGTCCGGAGGCGAGGCCCAGCGGATCAAGCTCTCCCGAGAATTGAGCAAGCGAAATACGGGGCGGACCCTGTATCTACTGGACGAACCCACCACCGGACTTCATTTTGCCGATATTCACAAACTCTTGGAAGTGCTGAATCACCTGGTGGCACGTAAAAATACGGTGGTGGTCATTGAACATAACCTGGATGTAATCAAGGTCGCCGACCATATTATCGATCTGGGTCCGGAAGGGGGAGACAAAGGCGGATATATCGTGGCAGAAGGGAGCCCTGAAGCGGTGGCAGAGATTGAGAACTCCTACACAGGTCAATTCCTCAAGAAGGCATTAGCCCTCTGATTCATCGAGTCTGTGCAGATGATAGGCCAGATTCTCCAGTTTCACCGTAAAATCCACATTTTCAACCCTGCAATCTCCGGTAGTGCGCACTTGCATGGGGGCAAAATTGAGGATACCCTTAACCCCCGCGTCCAGGAGGAGATCACAGACCCGTTGGGCCCCACGAGGGGGGGTGGCGATGACCCCGATTTCAATCTCTTTTTCCCTGCACACCTCCCGAATGCGATGGTTGGGCTCTATGATCAGACCGCAGGCAAGCTTCTCCCCCTGCTTTTCAGGATCCGAATCAAAAGCGGCCTTGAACCGATAGCCCCTCTTCTTGAAATTCTCGTTTTCGATAAGGCTGGTCCCCAGGTTCCCCACCCCCACGATACACAGATACACGGGCTTGTCCGTGGCCAGGATCCGCTTGATTTCACGAAGCAGGTCCCGGACATCATACCCCACCCCCCGGACGCCGAATTCCCCGAAATAGGCCAGGTCTTTTCTGACCTGGGCCGGGTGCACGCCGCACGAATCGGCCAGTTTTTCAGAAGAAATAACCGGGGGCCCGCTCTCCAGAAGATCCTCCAAGGGTCTGGAATAGAAAGCCAATCGCTTGATGGTGGGCTCGGGTATTTTGTCTACCTTGGTCATGTGTTATGGGGCATAGAAATTGAAAGACATTGTGAATTTTTGCACATGAAAAGCGAAAATAAAAGAGGGCCTCATGGTGAAACCCTCTTTTATGAAAAGGTAAATTAACCGCCTAATGATTTCACAACAAGGTTATGCATTCCGCCCAGATCCGGGATCTTGAATACAAGAATAAAACAGATAACCAGGGCGTAAATACAGAGGGACTCGATCAGGGCCAGACCGATAATCATGGTGGTCATGATCTTTCCACCGGCTTCCGGGTTTCTCGCTGTTCCCTGGAGGGCTGCGTTAATGGCATTACCCATACCAAGACCGGTACCCAGCGCAGCCATGCCGATGCTCACACCAGAGGCTATGGCGATTCCGAAGAATACCCACAGGCTGGCAGCCTTAACTGAAGCATCTTCGGCTGCAAAAGCCATTGTGCCCAATCCCAGTACCAATACCGCAGTGAATACACCGATTAAAGATTTCTTAGACATATGGACCTCCTTTCCGCTAATTTTATGGCCTTCTTCCAAAAACATTGACGTTTTTTGAAACGGATTAAAGAACAATCCCGCCTAATGGGCATGCTCCATGGCGCCCACAAAATACATGGTGGCCAACAGCATAAACACCAGCGCCTGAATAAAGCATACCAGTATCCCTAAGAACATGATCGGCAGAGGGGCGAGATAGAGTCCGGCCAGACCGAAAAGGATGGCCAGAACCATTTCCTTGCCGAAAATGTTGCCAAAAAGTCGGACGCTCAGGGACATGATTCGCGCCAAATGCCCAATCAGCTCAATGGGAAACATGAGTGGGATAAGCCACCATACCGGCCCGACAAAATGTTTAATATATTTGGCCCCGTGGAATTTGATTCCGATCACATGGGTATAAATGAATGTACACAGGGCGAGGGCCAGCGTGGTGTTGAGATTGGCCGTGGGAGAGAAAAACCCCGGGATGAGACCGATCAGGTTGGAGACCAGGATGAACAGGAAGATGGTGGCGATAAACGGAAAAAATAACCGCCCCTCGGGACCGGTTATATCCAGCATAAAGCGTTCAAGACCATCCACGAGCACCTCAAAAAAATTCTGGCCCTTTTCAGGTACCAGTTTTACCCTTTTGATAAGAAAAAATGCGCTCGCAATGAGTATGATCATGACCAACCAGGTATAGGTGACATGAGAGTAATCGCTCGCGTGCGCCACCCCCAAAGCAGACAAGATTGCGTCTATAAAAAAGATAGGATGCTCCATAAGCTATATTGTCCCCCTCGATGTTGTTCTCCACAAACCACGGATCCCGAGATTCACAATGCTGATGACCACCGTGGACAGCCCGATCGTCAATCCCAAGGGATCTACCAGCCCTTTGGTGATCACTATATAGATGATCAAACCCATAATGGCAAGCCTAAAATAGTATTTTCCGACCAGCGCCATTTTTTTTGCCTTCATCTCCCCCTGATCTGAAAAAGTCCGGCGAATGGTGTGCTGAAGCACACCAAAATTGGCAATGATGACAAAGCCCCCAACGATGACGCCCAAGGTAAACGCAGGCCGCATAAAAAAGAAGCTCAACGCGCCCAAGACTATCAGGGTCATCCAGTTGTATGTCTTGAGGTCTCTTAACAGCCGGTGCGGATCCATCACATCTTTTTCGCTTTTTTATAAAAAATATAGAGATTTCTAAAAGCCGCAGCAATACCTAAGCCTAGGCAAACAAAAAACAACCAGGGCTGAGTGCCCAGTTTCTTATCCAAGTAGTACCCCAACAGCGCGCCCAACGCGATGGATAAGGCCATGGCCATCCCCATGGTGCTCAGATAGCCGAGATCCTTGATCATCTGCTTGAATTCTTCGTCCACCTGGGAATATTACCTAAACACAATGGGTGCGCTTTATACCGCTTATCGTAAATCGCCGGTACCTCTATCACAGGAATTGAGAAAAAGTCAACTTATTTATGATGAAACTGGAATTCCGATATAAGGATTAAACGAGAAACAGTGATGGCGAAAGAAAGCCTGAAAGGCCGGGTCAAGAATTTTCAGCTATGGTCTGATCCGTATATTTGGCATAGACCTGTTCCCGAGTGATGTTGAGTTCTTCTG
>JAIPDZ010000174.1 GCA_021737425.1 Deltaproteobacteria bacterium | reverse complement strand
GGATGAAGGTCAGCAGTGTATCTGAAATGCGGTCCCTGGACAGGACCGCGGTGGAACAGTACGGCATCAAGGAAGAACTCCTGATGGAAAATGCCGGGCAGGCCGCCTATTTTGTCATTCACACTCGGTTCGGGGTGGAGGGAAAACGGTTTGTGGTTTTCTCCGGTGCCGGGAATAATGGGGGAGACGGCTTTGTCATTGCCAGGAAGCTCCATTCCAACGGCGCCGCGGTCACCATTTTCCTCTTGGGGGATAAAGGTAAATATAAGGGAGCGGCCAAACTGAATGTAGACATCGTGTCCCGCCTCTCCATCCCCATGTTCGAGGTCGACTCAGCCGGGCCCATTCGGACCGAGGTGTTGCATGCAGACGGGATCGTGGATGCCATTTTCGGTACCGGGCTGGTGCGGGAGGTGGCGGGGGTCTACCGGGACATTATGGAGCTCATCAACCAAAGCGGCAAGACCGTTTTCAGCGTGGACATCCCTTCCGGTGTCAACGGGGATACGGGACAGGTCATGGGGACAGCGGTGAGGGCCGATTATACGGTGACCTTTGGACTTCCCAAAGTGGGGAATGTCCTGTACCCGGGGTTCCAGCTGTGCGGTGAGCAGTATGTCACCCATATTTCCTTTCCGCCTCAGATGATTGAGGCCGCCGGTCTCAAGATGGAACTGACCCCCTTTACTCCGCTCCCTCCCCGGGACCCTGAGGCCCATAAAGGGAGTGTGGGGCAGGTCCTGTTTATTGCAGGGGCCGCCAGTTATTTCGGGGCGCCCTTTTTGTCGGCCCTTTCTTTTCTCAAGGCGGGGGGAGGATATTCCAGGCTGGCCGCACCCGCCTCCATGATCCCGTTTATCGCCGAGATGGGCGCGGAGATTGTGTTTCTGCCGCAAAAAGAGACCGATGAGGGGAGTATCTCCTTAGAGAATAAAACCGCACTGTTGGGGGTTGCGGACCAGATGGATATGGTGGTCTTAGGCCCCGGGGTTTCCCTGAATGAGGAGACCGGCAGATTGATCAGAGAACTGGTTAGAGAGATTCCAAAACCCGTCCTCATCGACGGAGACGGCATTTCAGCGGTGTCCGCGGATTTGGATATCCTGTCAGCGCGGGAACATGCGACCGTCCTCACCCCGCACCCGGGAGAGATGTCCAGGATTACCCAAATGAGCGTCAAGGAAATCATCTCCAATAAAATCAAGTCCGTGCAAGAGACTGCCCGGAGACTCAACGCCGTCCTGGTGCTCAAAGGGGCCCATTCCCTCATCGGGTTTCCGGACCAGAGGGTCCTGGTGAATATGTCCGGCAATCCGGGTATGGCCACGGCCGGCTCCGGTGACGTGCTGACCGGCACCATCGCCGCCATGTCGGGCCTGGGTCTCGGTGTGGAGGCGGCTGTGGCCAAAGGGGTCTTTATTCACGGGCTGGCCGGAGACCTGGCGGCCCGGGCCCTGGGCGAGGACGGGATCACGGCCCGGGATATCCTCTCCCACCTTCCGGGTGCTGTCAAGCTGGACCGGGAAGGGGTTGGGGAGGCGTCCTACCGTCGCTACCAAGGCATCCAAGTGATGTAGCAT
This sequence comes from Deltaproteobacteria bacterium, assembly GCA_021737425.1. Lineage (GTDB taxonomy): Bacteria > Desulfobacterota > DSM-4660 > Desulfatiglandales > Desulfatiglandaceae > JAIPDZ01. The sequence goes on along the minus strand of JAIPDZ010000174.1, from coordinate 7,687 downwards.
GCCTGGGAGGAGGGCAACTTATACTGTGGTATTTTGGGGAGTTAACTGTGGTATTTTAAGTACAGCTTTCCAGGTGCCACCGGACTATAATGAATTCAACTATCCGGGATTTTTAAACATATATTTGTCGGTAATTTTTGGTATAATTTTTGCATATTGTATAAAAAGAGTGGTGGTTCATAAAGATTATAGGGCTTGAGCGCTGACTGACCCAAACCGCATGTAGGGGGAAAGGCGTTCAAAACGGGCTTCTCGGGTGTGCGTGCATCTTTTCTTCCGAATGTCTTAAACCATTTTAGGAGGGAAGATTAATGCGGGAGGAAAAAACGGCATCATGGGAAGCCTTTTTTTATGAATGATTCCGGGTGACGGTCTTCAGGTTCCAGGGTCCCAAAGGTCGGATGTCAATGAAATTACTCCCGAGTGAGGCTTAAAGCGCCGGCAACAGGACATCCGGACTCTACAGCCGGTCTCACGGTGATCGGCCCCAGGAACATCCCGAATCCTGCAATGCACTTACCCCTCTTCAGATTTTCCTGATCGATGACCCCATACCAAGAACGAACCTATCGAAGCCAGGTGAGCGGATCAGGGCTCGCCTGCTTTCGCGTGGTGGTCAAAGAGACAGACCTGTGGGTGGGTGCGGAACAGGACCTGGAGAGGGAAACCAGGGATCTGGTCTATGATGCAAGACACCAGATTGAACGGTATGTGGAATCTCACCCGGAGTTCGTAACCGCCCTTTCCCCCTTGCCCGAAGATCCCTTTGCCCCGCCCATTGTCAAGGAGATGATACGGGTAAGCGCCCGGGTGGATGTGGGCCCCATGGCCTCTGTTGCCGGCGTCATTGCCCAATACGTGGGGGAGGGCCTGTTACGGGTGTCGGATCAGGTCATCGTGGAAAATGGGGGAGATATCTTCATGAAGGCCCATCGACCGCTGACCGTCTCCGCTTTTGCCGGGGCTTCCATTTTGAGTGGGAGATTCGGCATTCGGGTCCCTGTGAGGCAGATGCCCGGGGCCATCTGTTCTTCGTCCGGGACTGTGGGTCATTCCCTCAGCAGAGGCGTGGCAGACGTGGTCTGTATCCTGTCCCCTTCAGCCGGCCTGGCCGATGCCTCAGCCACCGCACTCGGCAACCGGATCAAGGGACCGGGTGATCTGGAGCAGGCCGGCAACTGGGCCAAGGGGATTGAAGGGGTCTGGGGGGGGCTGATGGTGGCGGGGGATCACATGGCGGGCTGGGGGGATATCGAACTGGTGTCGGTGTGATCTTTTGAGGGCCTGGGTTGATCCAAAAAAAGCCCCTCCAGGCCGGAGGTGTCACGGATACCAAAGGACGGGATGGCGCCTTCTAAATGGGGTACGGCCACGGGGCTCAACCCCTCTCAGAGATCATACAGGGTGTCATCCACCCGGGGGGGGAGGTATCTCGACGGCCTCAGGGCTTTTTTACCCATAACAAAGGGATCCTCCTGCTCCAGGATATCGCCCATCTCCGCCTCTACTTGTTCCGGGTCCTCGCCGGCCTCCATCCGGCTTAAGGCCTCCTCCATCCCCGGCCCCAGTTGCATGCCGGTCATGTCTGTCAGTTTCCGCATGAGATTGGCTGCCTGTCTGGGATCTTCTTCATCCACATGTTCGGCCTCCCGGGTTAGAAGGGCCATGGCCTTCTCCATCTTGCTTTCATCCAGGTCCGGAAGGTCCATATCGTCTTCCCGGTCCTGGTGGCGGGGCCGGGAAAATATGGACATACGGCGTTCCAGGGGTATGGTGCGGCACTTGGGGCAAAGCGGTCTTTTATCGGTGTTTACTGATTTGGAAAAAAAATTGAAGATCATATGGCAGTCCGGACAATAAAACTCATATATCGGCATGGATAGCCCTCCCGAAAACCTGTGTTTGAAATGTGGATAGGGTGTTTTTACAAAAAACATCCGTCCGGGTCAATCCCTATAATTCAGATTGTTATCAGTCTCTTCGGGGTCCTGTGAGGGACCTGATGGGTCCGCGTCTATTTTGTCGTTCACTTAGATTATGCCTTGTCTTTTTTGTTGAGGCTGGTATACTTGTTTCTGATTTTACCTGCCCAGGCGGCATAAAGGATGCGTCAAGATGAAGATAGGGGTCCTATCAGACACGCACCTCAAGGAGGTGACCCCGGAATTTACGGAAATCTATGATGATTATCTGGCGGACAAGGATGCCATCATCCATGCGGGAGACGTGGTCTCTAATGCCGTTATCGACTTTTTGGCCCGAAAACCCTTTTATGGCGTTCACGGCAACATGGATCCGGTGGAGGTCAAGGATCGATTGCCTGAAAAAAGGATTATCAACCTTGCTGGGTACACCCTGGGTATTGTGCACGGTTGGGGACAGCCGGAAGGCCTGGAGGATCGGATTTTACCCCTGTTTCAGGATGTGGATGTACTGATTTACGGCCACTCCCATCGTGGCTTCAACGAGATGAGAGGGGGGGTCCTGTTATTCAACCCCGGGACCGCCACCGGTTTCAGTTTTTCAGGGCAACATTCCATTGGCGTTCTGGATCTGGATGATATGATTCGGGGGGAAATCATTCCCATTTAAGGGGGGAGTATGCAGGTCTTGTGGGCACCGTGGCGGATGGAGTATATTCTTTCAGACCAGAAGGGAACGGACTGTATTTTTTGCCCGGGTGAAGACCGCAGCGAGGACCAAGAGCGATTGATCCTCCATGTGGGTCGGCTGACCATGGTCATCATGAATCGCTTCCCGTATATCAACGGGCATCTTCTGGTGGCGCCGGTGAGGCATGTCCCTGAGTTGGCCCTGTTGTCCAACGATGAAATGCAGGATCTGCTCTGGGTGGTTCGAAACGCCGTGGAGATCCTGAAAACCCAGATGAAGCCGGAGGGCTTCAATGTGGGGTTGAATATGGGAAAAGTGGCAGGGGCCGGTGTGGAGGAACACATGCATTTTCATATTGTGCCTCGATGGAACGGCGATCATAACTACATGACGGTGTTAGGGGAGGTGAGGGTCATCCCTGAACATATTCGGGAAACCTATCGCAAACTGTTGCCGTATTTCGCAAAGCTCAACGATCATGGAGGTGAGGAATGAAACATGTTAAAGGGATTATCGTAATTCTGTTTTTACTCCTGGTGGTGATTCTGGCGGTCCAGAATTACCAGGCGCTTTCAACCCCCATCAATTTCAAGGTCGATCTCATCTTCCTCCGGGGTGAATCGTCGGGAATGCCGGTCTTTCTCATTGCCGTCATCACCTTCCTGATCGGTGTTGTGGCCACCTGGTTGTACGGCATCTCTGAGCGGTTTGCTTACAAGCGGCAGATCAAGAACCTGAAACGGGACGTGGCGGATAAAGAAAAGGAGCTTAATTCGCTCAGGAATCTGCCGGTGACCACCGAAGAGGTAAACTCGAATCAATCCCCTGTTAACGCCCCGTGATACGTTCTGAAGGAGGGATCCCTGATTCTGTGATCTCTTGTTTTGGTGTATGTGTGTAGTCGCTCGGCAGGCCCCCGAAAGGAAATCGAGCCATGGGCACCGGACGCGCCGGTGGGCACGCTGCACACGCAAGCCCCGCGGCGCGTTGTGCTCCGGCTGAGGAGGACCCCTTGTTCAATACCCTAGGCCAATGGTTCCAGGAACCGGGCACCTCCCAACTCATATGGGTGGCCGTTGCGGCCCTTTTGATCGGGGTCGGAGTGGGGATGATCTTGCGGCGGGGCCAAAAGGATAAGGAAAAATTCTCCAGCAAGACAAAAGACCCCTCCTTTTTCAAAGGGATCCAGTACCTTCTTTCCAACGATCATGACCAGGCCATCGAAGAATTCACCAAATCGGTCCAGGTCAATTCCGATACCATAGAAACCTATGTGGCCTTGGGGAATTTATACCGTTCCAAAGGGGATATCGACAGGGCCATCCGGATTCGAGAGAGTATTATCCACAGGCCCAATATCGAACCCCGCATAAAACTGAGGGCCCTGTATGACCTGGGGATGGATTACCAGAAGGGGGGGTTCCTGAACCGGGCATTAAAGACGTTTTTGAAGGTGGTTCAACAGAATCCCACCGACCTGTCCACCCTGGAAGCCCTTGAAAGGATCTACGAGGAACTCAAAGATTGGGACAATGCCTATGTCACCCGGAAGAAGATCGGACAGCTGAAAAAGGGGGATCATCGGCATATCCTGGCCCACCACTTGGTGGAAAAGGGGAAGGTCTGCCAGGAGAAAGGGGATTTGGGCAAGGCAAAGTCCCTGTTTGAGAAGGCCATTCATACGCACAGAGGATGCGTGGACGCCTATCTGCATTTGGGTGATCTTTTTTTTGAAAAACAGGAATACAAAAAGGCCATCGCCACCTGGAAGCGGGTGGTGGAGACCATCCCCCAGTTCACCTTCCTGGCCTACGGCCGACTCGAAGGGGCCTACGCCAAAATGAAGAATCTCAAACCGGTGGCGGATTTTCTCAAGGAATGTGCCCATGCCAACTCTGACCCCTTCACGCACATGGCCCTGGCGAGGTATCTGTATAATGAAAACGATGTGGAGGGGGCCTTGAGAGAGATCGACAGCGCACTCGAATCCGACCCCTGCTTTTGGGAGGCCCGTCGGTTTAAGGGCAACATCCTTTTAAGGCGGGGAAACCTGGATGAGGTGATGGCCGATTATGGGGATATCATAAAGCGGCTCAACATCCCTTATCTGAGATTCAAATGTACCCAGTGCGGTTTTGAGCCCACCGAGTTAGAGTGGAAATGCCCCCAGTGCAACCAGTGGGATACCATCAGTTTGATTGATTCTACCGGCGCCATGGTCCAGCCACGGGTCCCTCAATCCTGATGCCATGACCCAAATGACCCAAATGACCCCCATGCTCAGGCAGTATACGGGCATCAAGGATGAATTCCCTGATGCCATTTTATTTTTCAGGATGGGCGATTTCTATGAGATGTTTTTTGATGACGCCCAAATCGCCTCTAAAATCCTGGGCATCACCCTCACGGCCAGGGGCACCCTGAACGGTGAAAAGGTGCCCATGTGCGGTATCCCCTATCATGCCAGCAGAACCTATATCGGGAAGCTGGTCAAAAACGGCTGTAAAGTGGCCATTTGTGAGCAGACCGGCGATCCCAAGTCCGGCAAAGGGGTGGTAAAAAGAGAGGTGGTCAGGCTGGTGACCCCGGGATCAGTGGTGGACGAGCAGGACCTTTCCCACCCGGAGAACCTGTACATGGCCGCCGTATCCAGCGGGCAGGGCGGGCATGGATTGGCCCACGTGGATCTCTCCACAGGGGATTTCAGGGTCACCCAGGTGCAGACCCTTGAACAGCTCTCAGATGAATTGGGGCGAATCAACCCGGCCGAGTTGTTGATCCCGGAAAACGATCCCCTATCGGATAACGAGTCCCTGTCCCCCTACCGTATGGAGGTCCTGGAGTCTGAGGCATTTGCGCCGGGTGAGGCTGAGGCCCTGCTCAAGGAGCAGCTGGGGGTGGGGTCTTTGGCCGGCTTCGGATGCCGGGATATCCCCCAAGGGATCATTGCAGCCGGTGCGCTGGTGTACTACGTGCGGGAAACACAGAAGAGTCTCCCTTCTCATATCAAGGAGATTATCCGTTATCACGTAGGGGACTTTATGGCCCTGGACGAGGCCACCGTCTATCACCTGGAACTCCTCAGGACCATGCGACGCCAATCCGTGAAGGGCTCCCTGTTTCAGGTACTGGATAAGACCGTGACCCCCATGGGGGGCCGTTTATTGAAAAATTGGATCACCTATCCGCTGGTCAATCTGGAGCGTATCCGGGAGCGTCTCGCCGCGGTGGCCTGTTTTAAGGACGGTCATGCCCTGAGAACAGAGGTGAGGGAGATGCTCAAGGAGGTCTACGATATCGGACGGTTGAACGGCCGTATCGCCTTGAAGCGGGCCAATGCCAGGGATCTGCTGGCCCTGAAAACGTCCATTTCGAAACTTCCCTTTATTAAAGAGGCCCTGACGGACACCCCCAGCAACCTGCTCACAGACATGGCCGAACGACTGGATACGCTGGAAGATGTGGCCGGATGGATTGACGAGGCCATCCATGATGATCCCCCTGCCACACTGAAAGAAGGGGGGATCATCAAAGAGGGGTATGATGAAGACCTGGACCGGTTGATCGGCGTGAGCCGGGGCGGAAAGAGCTGGATATCTGAATTTTCATCCGCAGAAAAGCAGCGAACCGGGATTTCCAGCCTGAAGGTGGGGTTTAATAAGGTCTTCGGTTACTATATCGAGGTCTCCAAGCCCAATTTGCACCTGGTGCCTGCCGATTACATCCGCAAGCAGACCCTGGTAAACGGGGAGCGGTATGTTACTGAGGCCCTGAAGGTCAAAGAGGGGGAGGTCCTGGGGGCCGAAGAAAAAAGGGTCCAATTGGAGTATGAGATATTTGAGCGGGTCCGGGAACAGATCGCAGGGGAAAACCGCCGCGTCAAAGAAGCTGCCGATCTGGTGGCCCGGATCGATGTGCTTGCAGGTCTGGCCGAGACCGCGGAGGTAAACGATTATGCCCTGCCCCATGTGGAGGAAACCGCCCTCCTGGATATCCGAGACGGCCGGCACCCGGTGATCGAGTTGAGTGTGCAAAATGAGGATTTTGTGCCCAACGATATCCGGTTGGATTCGGAAAAACAGCAGGTGATGATTATTACCGGGCCCAATATGGCGGGGAAATCCACCATACTCAGGCAGACGGCCTTGACCGTATTAATGGCCCAAATGGGGAGTTTTGTGCCCGCCTCAACGGCCGTGATCGGGATCGTGGACCGCATTTTTACGCGGGTGGGCGCTTCGGATGATCTGGCCAGGGGCCGGAGCACCTTTATGGTGGAAATGAACGAAACCGCCAACATCCTACGACATGCATCCGCCAAGAGTCTGGTGGTCTTGGACGAGATCGGCCGGGGGACCAGTACCTACGACGGCCTGAGCATTGCCTGGGCCGTGGCCGAGGCCCTGCATGACAAGGATGGGAAAGGGGTGCGGACCCTCTTTGCCACCCATTATCATGAATTGACCGAGCTGGTGGCCAGTAAACAGCGGGTGAAGAATTTCAATATCGCTGTCAGAGAATGGAACGACAACATCGTTTTCTTGAGAAAACTGGTGCCGGGCGGGACCAGTCGCAGTTATGGGATTCAGGTGGCCCGCATTGCCGGTCTGCCAGAAGCGGTGATCCAACGGGCCATGGAGATTCTAAACAACCTGGAAGGGGAACCCGCGGATGAAACCGGCATGGTCCGCATGGCCCATGTGGCGCCCCGGAAAAAAGAGGACCATATGGTGCAGCTGAACCTTTTCGGCACCCAGGACCGGGAGTTGAGGGAGCGGATCAGCCGCTTAAATATTAATTCCATGACCCCTTTGGATGCGCTGGTGGAGTTGGGCAAACTAAAGGCCCATATCGATTCGGAAGGGACATAGCCAGCAAGCAAAAGAACAAGTCCCGGGACCCGAAACCGGACACCTGACACCTCGGGCAGGGCCTTTAGGGCTCACTCAAAAATAAATTCACAGAATTGACGCTCAGATTTGGGTCAGATTTGGTCGTCGCGATTGAGTGAAGCCACAGAAATAGTGGACTATTTCGAGGACTTCACGATTGAGCGGCGGCCGAAGATGGCCCG
>JAIPDZ010000173.1 GCA_021737425.1 Deltaproteobacteria bacterium | reverse complement strand
CACGGTGGAGACCATCCCCGGCAAGGCTACGGTCCTCATGGGGGTCCGCCGCAGCGGCAAGTCAACCTACCTTTTTCAAATCATGGACCGGCTGCTTCGAGGAGGCCTTCGCCGAGAAAATATCCTGTACCTGAACTTCTTCGACGATCGCCTCCATAACTTGAAGCAGGAAGGGCTCGGCCTCATCACCGAGGCCTATTACTCCCTTTATCCTGAGAAAAAGGGATCGGAGAAGGTGTTTTGCTTTTTCGATGAGATTCAGACCATGAAAGCCTGGGAGCCCTTCGTGGACCGCCTCATGCGGACCGAGAAGTGCGAGGTGTTTCTGACCGGCTCTTCGGCCAGGCTGCTTTCGAGGGAGATCGCGACACAGATGCGCGGCCGCGCCCTGTCCTGGGAGATATTTCCCTTTTCCTTCTCAGAATTTCTGGATTACCGGGGACTGGCCGACAACGGACCGCTGTCCACAAAAAAACGGCTCCTTGTCCAGAAGGGCTTTGATGCCTACTGGGAGACCGGGGGCTTCCCTGAAGTGGCAGGTCTTGATAGACACCTTCGGATCAAGATCCACCAGGAGTATTTCGAGGCGATTCTGTTTCGGGACCTCATCGAACGCCACAACATCTCCCATCCAGAGGCATTGATGGACCTTGCCCACCGGCTCATGGAAAACATCTCCTCTCTCTATTCCATTAACAGCCTCACCGGGTACCTGAAGTCTCTGGGGCACAATGCGCCCAAGTCGGCCGTAAGCGACTATCTGCAATGGTTCGAAGATGCGTACTTCCTCTTTACCGTACCGTTATTCGATGCGTCCGTGAACCGCAGCAAGGCCAATCCGAAAAAGATCTATTGCGTGGACCACGGCCTTGTCCCATCCATCGCCTCGGGTATTCTCCTGAACTCCGGTCATTTGCTCGAAAACCTTGTCTTTTCGGCGCTTCGGCGCCTTTCGGACCGCATCTTTTACGGCAGAACAAAGAGCGGTCACGAGATTGACTTTGTTGTTCCACAGCAGGACCGGTCGGCGTGGTTGATCCAGGCATCTGAATCCCTGATTGACCCCAAAACCAGAAACCGGGAGGTTGCCTCGTTGAGTGAAGCCATGGCAGAGATGGGGGTGGCATCAGGCACGATCGTGACGCGCGTTGAAGAAGAGGAAATCAAAACAGAGAGCGGCATCATCAAGGTGGTTCCTGTATGGCGTTTTCTGCTCGACATGCCGGGTCCATGAGGCACTTGGCAAAAGGCTTCCGATGACACGCGCTCCGCGTTCCGCATGGGGCATTTTCCTGTTGCTTGTTTTGGCATGCCTGCTGACCGTGCCGCTGGCGGAAGGGGATAGGGTATCAGGAAGGGGGTATGATTTTAATTTCGTTACAATGTAATTGAAATGTTAATATAATAACATTGACGGTCTCGTAAAAAGTCGAACATACGCTCTTTACGTCATTCCGGCGAAGCTTGTCCCGGACTCCGATCCGGGAGCCGGAATCCAGTGTTATCAGGCTCTTATCAAACCCCTGGACCCCGTTTTTCAACGGGGTGACGACTTTTTACGAATGCATCAACATTGGAATGTAAATGAAAATGCTCAGCGAGCGCATTCCCCGCTGCTTGTTGGAGCGAAGCGGAGATCCAGGGCAGGGATCTTCAATACTGGAAGAGAGAACGACAGGGGTGGAGGCAATGGATTTTTCGATATCGGGGTTGATTCTCTGAAGTGATTTCTCTACTATATTCTTGGAAATGAGGCAGCTCTTTCCAAAGAGAGGTTTTCAATGGTTGTGTCGGCCTGGGGACGTATCAGCCGTCAAGGCGTTTTGACGGCTTCCATGATCCGTTTACCCGCATCTTTTATGGCCCTGATGCGTTGTTTGAATTTGTCAGGGTCGCGGTCGCTGGATTCCAAGTGTTCAATATTATCCAATAGGATCCCCACAGCTTGGTTCAATTCATGACCCGCGGCCGCCAGCCCGTGGCGGAGGGCCTGGTACCGGTTTTTGCTCTGATAAAGGGCTTGCCTTTGTTGTTCGATATTTGTGACATCATTCATCACCACCAGCAATGTCTCGGCGCTGTCCGGAACCAGGAGGGCACGGAATGATAGCCATGTGTCCGTGTATCTCAACGGATTTGTCTCCGGAATAATCTTGGATGGATCGCCGGGTGCACGGATAAGGTCTCGGATCCGCAGACGCTCTGTGTCTGTAAACAGGCTTGAAAAGGTGGTGCCCAAGAGGGTTTCTTCTCTCACACCGAGGAGGGAAAGGGCCGCACGGTTGGCAAAGACAACCTGTCCTTGAAACGTGATTTCCAAAACGCCTTCGCTGATTTGATCTAAAATGCGACCAAAATGCCTGTTTACAGAGAGAAGTTCGGCAGTTATTTTCCGGCCTGACACTGCTTCAATCCCGAGAACTTCTCCGGGTTGAGATGATGAAGCCGCACACTCCAGGTTGGAGACCAACTCCAGAATATGCTGCGCCATTTCTTGAAATGGCCCTTTGGCGATACAGGCATCAGCCCCCAAGTCGGCCACGTCCAACCGCTCTTCGGCAAGGGTCGCAGAGAGAATAATGAGATGAACCGCCCTGAACTTTTCCATGCCGCGAATGAGCCGGCAGAGTTTCCTCCCGTTGATACGGGGCATGATCAGATCGATAAAGATGATCTCCGGGGTGTAGGTCTTGAGGAGTTCCAGCGCGGAAAGACCGTCCAACGCGGTTACAACCTGATACCCCTTTTTTGAAAGCAGGTCCGTCATGAAGGTCAATATGAGCTGGTCATTATCCACTACCAGGATTTTTTTCACGAGTTCTCCTTTCTCCCTGGACCGTAACGAAACTACGCATTTTATATGCCAACCAGATGTTTCGTGCATGTGGAAGGGTTGTATGGCGCAATATAGCGTGTTTTGTCAAGGAGAAAGGGATGCTTGATGACAATCAAGGCCGGAATGAGTGGTATTGCCGCCCCAATTGGGGCGGCTTGGTCTTGAATGCGAAGGTGACGGAATGCCATGCTCGGGGAATCGCCGACCGTGGCTGCCGATTAGGCATGGGGGATGATTTTGATCTCCAGGATCCCGTTTTTATAGGCCCACGTCATGTCCTCGGATCGGCACGATTTAGACAAAAGGATTTCCTTTTGATATTTTCGATTTTCACTCGCTGCACTGATGGTGAGGATGTCGCCGTTGATGTCCAGGTCAATGTCTTTTTCCTCGATACCCGGCATCTCCGAGACAATCTGAATTTGCCGGTCCTCCTCGAAGACATCCACGATCGGCTCCCGGACTTCCTCCACCACCGGTCCCTTGGGGGATCGCTTGATGTTTCCGAACGGCTGGACCGAGGGCCTTCCGTCCGCCAGGGTGCTGACCCGGACCCCATAGACCCCTTTGAGATCTTTGAGCCCCTTGATCTTGTCTAAGCCGCTGAAATCGATTTCTCCTGTTTTGGAGATTTCCTCGCCCTTTTCCGCGAGCTTGGTGGCGGAATCGATCAGATTTCCCAAGCCCTTGAACAGTCCCCCGAGCCCGAAATCAAAGCTCACATCGCCGTTGTTTTCTTTGTTTCCTCGTTTTTCTGTCATTTTCTTCCCCTCCGCTTTCGGGCCGACGCCCTTTGATGATGTTTTGGTGATGTCCCATTGCCCGTTGTTTTCCATACAGTGCAACTGATTGGCCTGTAAAATCGCCTGCAACCCCTTGATGAGACCATATCCCGCCAGACTGGACAGGACCGGGATGGACGTGATGATGGATGTGGAGAGATTGAGCGAAGCCCCGGCAATGGCCCCCAGCCCCGACAGAATTCCGGCCGGCGTCAACTCCTTGACCATTTTGTCGATGATGGTTTCGGAAAAAAGAGCGGGGTCTTCGCCGACCTCTCTGATCAGCTCCCCAAATTGCGCCTGGTCCTCCCCGGACAGTGCCCTGAACCTGGAGAGCCCGATGAGCTGAAGGGCCTTCAACCGATTCAGGAATTCGTCCGAGGGCTGGGTCTGTCCGGCCTCGATGCGCATGACCGTACTCCGGGAAACCCCCAGAATTCGGGCCAGTTCCGCTACGGACATGCGCCCGAACCGCCCCCGCAATTGCTTTAACACGCTTCCGCAATTTCCCTTGTTCACCGATGTCGCCATGGGCTGCATTTTCTCTGTCATAGGGTTGTATTGAGGTTCATCATGTTGCATGGTGACGCATTTAAGACCAAAATTAACCACGGATGTGCATTTGTCAAGGGTTTTTCTTATGACAGAGGTTCAAAGGTTAGAAGGTTTCCCGCCTGTGGCGGGATTCAGAGGTTGAAGGGTTCAGGGTTGTTGGCAAGCCCCCGGACACGCGAGTTACATTGGTGACGGTTACCGGGGTTCGAATTGATCGGGCCATTTTCTCGCACCGTGTAGAACTCTCAGGATTTGTACCTCATTGGCTACCACACGGTAGGGTATGACATAAGCTGTTCCAGGTACAACCATTTCTCTGGTGCCTAGCACACGGCCGGGCCTTCCCATGGCCGGGTGGTCTGAAAGCATTCGGCTGGTGTTCCAAATCTTCGCGGCTACGGGGAAAGCGGCTGCCGGGTTATCCTCGGCGATATACCCCATCAGTTCGTCCAAATCAGACAGGGCCAACTGCAACCACCTAATCGTTTTGGACATCCACACCCCATTTCCCAAATGTGGTGCGAATTTCTTCATTTGAGGCGAAATGTCCTGCATCTGCCTGTTCCACGGCCTCTTTGATGGCATGGATTTGCCATGCCTGTTCTTTCACATAGGCCCGTATGGCTTCAGATATGAGAAATGACTTGGAACGTGCTGTTGATTTGGCAAGCAGGTCCAACGCTTGTTTGATTTCCGGATCCAACCGGGCGGTTACGCTGACACTACCCATAGATGTTTCCTCCCCTTGAGCATGCGATTTGTATGTACCCAAATGACTTCATTGTAATCATTGAATACAAAAGGATCAACTAAAAAGGAACCGTTCACGGGTTCAGAGGTTGAAGAGATCAGGGTTGACGCCCCTCGGAGGGGCGCTTGGAGGATGTTGACTTGACCTGGGGCCTCAAATGAGGATAATCTGACAGCATAAGCGTATCATCCATCCGAATAATCAGGGGATAAAACCCTGACGGCCTCCGGCCCATAGGGCCTACAGCCCGGAGGGGTAAACTCCTTTGAGGAATTTAGACGTGGGTCTTTTATTGAGCCCTGCATTTCATCATACGGTATGGGGGAACCCAAAATGAGCGAGAGGACCATTTTGATTGCGGATGATGAAAAGCCGGTCCGCAATGTGTTTATCAAGGCGCTTGAAAATGAGCATTACAAAATCCTCCAGGCCTGCAATGGAAAGGAGGCGGTTGATATTGCTCAGAACACGTCCCTGGATCTCGCGATTCTGGACATTCAAATGCCGGAGATGAACGGCGTCGAGGCCCTAAAGGCCATAAAGGCCATTCAAGGGTCCACCGAGGCGATCGTCCTGACCGGGCATGCGGATATGGAGAGCCTCCATGAGATGATATTGAACAATGGGGCCTACGACTACCTCCTCAAACCCATCAATGTTGTGGAGTTAAAGCATTGCATTCAAAAGGCCCTGGAAAAGCGAGACCTGGTCTTAAAAGAAGATCTGATGAACCAGGAACTGGAAAGGCGGATAAAGGTCCTGGAGGCGGAGTACCGGGAAAAGACCTATCAATTGCGCCAGTCTCAGATTAAGTACGAAACCATTGTGGAGCACTCCACTGACGGCATTTTGGTGGTTCAGGACGGGGTTGTCAAATTTGCCAACAAAAGGGTCCTGGAAGCGACCGGATATACCCGGGAGGCGTATATCGGAACGCGCATTATTGAGCAGGTTCATCCGGAGGACCGGGCCGTCATTGCACAAAGAGCTGAACCTCAGCACAAGGGGAGGGAACTCCCTTCGGTCTATACCATCAGAGCCCTTAAAAAGGGGGGCGGCTTCTACTGGGCCGAGGTCAGTGCTGTGGAAACCCTGTGGGAAGGCCGGCCGGCCACCCTCAACTTTGTGCGGGACATCAGCGAGGGCATGGAACAGTTGGAGGCCCTGAGAATCAAGGATGCGGCCCTGTCTGCGTCCATAAACGGCATCGCCTTTTTAGACCTGGACGGAAACGTGACGTATGTGAACCGGGCCTTTCTCAATATGTGGGGGTATGACAGGGAAGCGGCCGTGGTGGGGGCAGGGATGGCGGAGTTGTGGAAAAACCCGGATGCGGGTCCTGAGATCATGCGGATGCTACAGGGCCAGGGGGCCTGGGTGGGGGAAATGGAGGCGGTCCGACGGGACGGCGCCCGGTTTGACGCACAGGTCTCGGCCACCATGGTCAAGGACGAGACCGGTGTGCCCATCACCCTGATGGCCTCCTTTTTGGATGTCACCCCGCAAAAACAGATGATGGAAGAGATCCGTCAGTCAGATAAGCTCTCCTCTCTCGGGCAGCTTGCGGCCGGGCTGGCCCATGAACTCCGAAATCCGCTCGCGGTGGTCAGTTCCTGTTCTCAGTTCTGCCTTGACAATATCAGCCTGGATCGGATGGTCAAAGAGAATTTCCAGGTGATCCACCGCAATGCCAGAAGGGCCAGTGAACTCATCCATGACCTGCTGACCTTTGCCAGACCCACGCACTTTGAGTGGGGAGAGGTGGAGCTCAATGAGGTCATCAGGAAGATGTTGCGCATGGCCCGGTTGGAAACGCGGTCCGCAGGGATTGAATATAAACTGCGGTTTGCAAAATACCTTCCCCCGTTAACAGGGGATAGCGATAAACTGGGCCAGGTCTTTTTAAACCTGATACAAAACGCCATCCAGGCGGTTTCCAGCGACGGAATGATCACCATCCGAACGCAGTTGAAGAAGGGGCAAAACCAAATCGAGGCGCATATCATTGACAATGGACCGGGCATTCCCGAAGAGTATCGGGCCAAAATATTTGATCCCTTTTTTACCACAAAAGATCGTGGAACCGGTCTGGGACTGAGTATATGTCACACCATTGTGACCCAGCATGGCGGCAGTATTATTGCAGAGAACAACACCAAATCAGGCGTCAAGGTGTGTGTGAGTCTGCCGCTGGCGTCCAAAAAAAGAGGAGGGAAAATATGACAGCGCGTATCCTGCTGGTGGATGATGACCGGGATTTCCGATGGGCCACAGGCAACCTGCTCAGGAACGCAAATTACGGGGTTGCCGAAGCAGCAGATGGACAGGAGGCCCTGGCCTTTGTGGACAAGGAAGTCCCTGAGCTGGTCTTATTGGATGACAGAATGCCCAGGAAGAACGGTATGGAGGTGGCCCAGGAAATGGGCCGGCGCATTCCCGGCATCCCCATCATCATGATCACGGCCTACGGAGACGTCAAATCCGCGGTCAAGGCCATGAAGATCGGCATATACGACTATGTGACCAAGCCGGTGGATAATAATGACTTGATGTTCAAGGTCCAACGGGCGCTCGAGAAGCAAAATCTGGTCAGGGAAGTGACCCACTTGAGAAATGTATTGAGTGAACGGGCCACCCTGTATGACCTGATGGGAAGAAGCGATAAGATCAAGGAACTGGTCAACCTGGTGGAAAAGGTATCCCCGACCCGTCTGACTGTGCTGATCGAGGGCGAAAGCGGTTCAGGGAAAGAGCTGGTGGCGCGGGCCATCCATTCCCTGAGTGAGGTCCAGGCCGGGCCGTTTGTGGCGGTGGACTGTGGCGCGATCCCCGAAACCCTGATCGAGAGCGAACTCTTCGGCTATATGAAAGGGGCCTTTACCGGGGCCGAGACAGACAAGCCGGGCCAGTTTGAACTGGCCCAGGGCGGCACCCTGTTCTTGGATGAGGTCAGCAATCTGCCGTATCAGGCCCAGCAAAAACTCTTACGGGCCATGCAGGAGCGGGTCATTCAACGGCTGGGGGGGAAAAAGCCCCGCCCCATCGATGTCCGGATTATTGCGGCCACCAATCAGGCCCTGGACCAGGACATGGGCACAGGCGGGTTTCGCGCTGATCTTTATTTCAGACTCAAAGAATTTTCCCTCAGGATCCCGCCGTTAAGAGAAAGAAAGGATGATTTGTCGTACCTCATTAAACGATTCATGGATGAGGCCCAGGAGGAACTGAAAAAACCGTGTGGCGGCCTTTCCAAAGCAGCGGCAGCGCGCATATTCGCATATGAGTGGCCCGGCAATGTCCGGGAACTCAAAAACATGATTCGTCAGGCCGTGCTGTTGTGCCCTGAAAACGGGGTGGTGGACCTGGATCATCTGCCACTGGGTCCTCAGGAGGAAGTCCAGGAGGGGACCGGACCACAGGAGGTCCCTGCCGCATGGCAAGATGCCGGATCCCTTAAAGATGCCGTCCGTTCGGTAACAGACCAGACCGAAACCCGCATCATTCAAAAAACCCTAACCGACACCGGGGGGAACAAAAGTGAAACCGCCCGGCGCCTCAAAGTGGATTACAAAACCCTGCTCCGGAAGATTAAGGCGTATGGGATTGAGTAGGGGCAGACTCGCTCCCATAAAGCAGTTCACCGGCGCGATCTTCGCTGTCTGAGGTATGTCCAAACGGCGCCCGTAAAGCCTATAATGGCGAGAATGATGAATAGAATGGTCAGGGTAGTCATCTTAAATACCTCCGTCAACTACATAACCCCAGGCAAAGAAACCAAATGCGGCAAATAATCCGATAATGAGGTTGGGGAGGCTCCAGTGGTCGTGAACCATGTTCCCTACGACAGCCACAAGCGCGATCCCCTTTCTTATATCATAAAGGTATTTGGCGGTGTTTTCTCTCTGCCGTTTGTTCATAAGTTATCATGTTATATGTGTGGTAATTCTCTGTCAAGGTCAGAATGGTTTATCCCCTGTGATGCAGGTTTCAGCCGCCTGCCCTGATGAAAAGCTTCAAGGTGTTCGGTTGAACGATATTTGTTTATATTTGGCAAAAGCACATCTATTCACCGCGGAGACGCGGAGGTCGCAGAGGAGGGATTTCTTTTTCTTTTCTGCTGAGAGGGCAGAAAAGAAAAAACAGCCTCGTAGGTGAATGGTGGGAAGACTAAGCACATCGGTGGAATTAGGACGGGTGCGTTGTTAGTTGCAGATATCGGATACCCTGTGTAAGCGTCAATTTGTTGTTTTCCGTCCTCTCAACGGAAAACAACAAAAAAAGTCAAACTCTGCGCTCTCTGCGCCTCTGCGGTGAATTGGCCAATTGCACAGGTGGAAAAGTTTTATGGATCTTGTGCCCCAATTGGG
>JAIPDZ010000172.1 GCA_021737425.1 Deltaproteobacteria bacterium | reverse complement strand
TTTTTTCGAATGCGTCCAAATGGGTCTTGCTCAGGATTCCGTTTTCTACCAGAATCCGAAACACATCGGCGTACGTATCCGGCACTCTCAGTTTTTCATCCGATATGATGTGCCCCCCGATATCCAAACAGGTTTCAATCATCAGTTGAAGGGTTCGTTCCACGATTCTCTGGACTTTCCAGTCACCCTCATACGCCTCCACCGTTATGGACGCATATTCTTCGATCTGCTTCAGATATTCATCCAGTACGGAGAGTTTCCTCAATATGAGGCCCTTGTCAACCACGGAGGTAACGACGCTCCAGGATCCGGTTTTCCATTTTTGAGAAGTCCATATAGGCCCGCATGGTCAGAGACTCGAACCGGTGACGCATGAAGGGGGTGTTATCAGCGAGAATCGCCCGGTCTTTCACCACCCTGGCTTTGAGGCTTTCCGACGCGGTATTTAAAATGACCAGGTCGAGATGATCCGTGTGCAGGATATCCATCAGGTGGCCCAGGATTTCCATCCGCTTCTGCGAGAACGGTCCCCGGGTCAAATAAACGGCTATATCCACGTCGCTCAGCGGATTGGGAGTCGCCCGCGCCCTGCTTCCGAAGAGGTAGGCAAAGGCGATATCTTCCCTCGCTTGAAGGTACCTTCCGGCAGCGGACAAGTCCTGGGTCATGTGAGTCTTTATGTTCAACGAGCTTTAAACGTAGTTAAGAACCGTTAGGGCTCTAAGGATGCTACGGGCTTGATTTTATTTTATCCTACGACCTTTCCAGCCTTTTCGTCATATAGGACTCGACAGCCTCAATGAAATGATTGAAATCATGGCGACCCGCTTGAATGTTGGCGATGAGGCGAGCATCATCCACCTTCCAGTATCGATGGATCAGGCTGTTTCTAAAGTCGAAAAAGGGCTTCAGGCGTTGATAAAGGTCCTCAGGCATAATTCCGTTTTCGTGTGCTTTGTTGATCGCATCGATATAACCCGACACCGCCGGAATCCCCTTGTCTTTGGCCAAGATGAGACCTTTGAAAAACACCCCCTTTTGCCCAATCTCTTTGTCAGTCTCAAATTTTAATCCTCGAAATATTTAATATATTCCTGTAGTTAAAATTCTCGTCTTCCTTGACCTTGACCAAAATTGAGCATTTTTCAAAGGTCTCAGGATATGCTGGATGGTGTTGGACATGGCCTCAGCCAACTCAATAAGAATGTATTTAGCCGCCTTCAATGGAACGGAATCTGCCGCCAATTCATTCTGCTCCATCAACTGATCCAGCTCAACGCTGTATCTTCTGATCTCAGTCAGATATTGCTGAATGCGAATGGGGTCGGCTTTCATGCCAACACCTCCTCCATGAGACCTTCGCACTCCCTGAAGTGTGTCCCATAACGTTCTATAAACTCAGCGCGTACATCAGGATTCCGATCTACGAGGAGTTGGGTGCCGCTCAATACGTTTTTGAGATACAACAATCCAAAGATGTCCCCTCCCTCGGCCAATCCATTCAAAATTCGGACATCGAAGGCGTCGGGAGGGAGGTCAATCCTTTTGTGCAATGCGACTTTCAGGTCTGCTGACAGGTTATGACCCTCCGCACCTTCGGCTGCGAACACCGCAATGTCGATATCATTTCCGTCTTCGCCTCTGGCAGCTGACCCGTAAAGGTAAGCAAAGAGAACCCTGGCATCTTCGGACAACACCGAGGTGATGGCTTCAATCACTGAATTGGAGGGTGTTTGGCCCACTGTTCTGAAGCTGCAAACAATTTTTACAGAAGGTAGCGAATGAAATGAAGTTTGTTTTGGACAGGATGAACCCTGTGAAATTCGCCCCAGTACCATCTGCCGGAGCTACGGGGTAAACTCCGCTGTCCTGACGGAATTTCACAGGGCACAGCAGGATCTTCCGGATTTGTGGTTCCCTTCTCAATTCCATCCTTTATCGCAATCCGGTGCTTTTGAATATGGATAGAAGGTATGCTTGGAGATCTTCAATGTTGTTTTGAGCAACTTCGAGCACCTGTTCAAGTTCAATTTTTCCATACTCATGAACAACAAGGTTTCTAAACCCCACCGCTTTTACCATTTTTTCGGCGAGTTGAATGTCAATATACCCGTTTTCTTGCAACATATAGAACATCTCATTATTGCTGCCAGGGACGCCCAAACCCTCCTCACTGATAATATGAGCAGCAATATCAATGCAATTCTGAATGGCCATTTGAAGATTAAACAATATACTTTCCTGACGGTCAACGTCCTCCATAAACGATGAGAGGTCTACATTTCGTTTTTCAACAATCCGGCTCAGGTGCTTTTTCACAGAGGTTGTCTTCGCCAGTATGATATCACGATCAACCAAGAAGCCGGCCCTCCATGACCCTTTGTATAAGGCCCTGTTGCATCTGACGCCGATAGGGACCGAACGCGGCAATTTGCGAGAATTTCGCCGTTCTATACCGGGCCAGTTTCTGGCGATCGTTAATGACCACACATTTTCCCTTTGAAAATATCTGTTTCAAAAGGGTTTCACCTGCTGAATTCAAAATCACCGGATGGATGTCTTTTCTTAATAATCTGGCCAACTCTGCCATACATATATCCTTTATTGCCGTGGCGTCTGATTCATCTGTGTCGAGAAGTAGTCCAATGTCCACATCACTCGACAGACGCTCCTTGCCCATGGCATACGAACCAAATAGGTACACAGCAATGATGCCTTGTCTATCCTCGAAATAGGATCGTATTTTCTCTTCTATCATGGACAAATGACTTTAAAGGGCATTGAACCGCGAAGGCGCAAAGACCGCCAAGAATACATATTATCCGGGGGGTGAACCGCGGATAATATATTTGCAGTCCCTTTGGGGATATGAACTTCGTCTCGGGCGGAAGCCTTTTTCCTTGCCGCTGCCCGGCAAAGAAAAAATGCCCTTCTTGGCGTTCTTTGCGGCTTGGCGGTGTGTAGTGTAAGGAACTTTTCGCTTTTTTTGCAGTACTCGGATCATGGTTTAAGCTGATACTGCTTCCATCTTAAGTAATCTGGCTCTCCGCCCAACTCGGATCCCTGACAAACACCGTTGTCATTTGCGCACCAGGTTCAAAAGGAACTTCCATCGAAAGCATATCCTCAGCCCCAATTTTTAATGATTCGACCAATGCCTTTCGCGTCTTCTCCTGGGCATTGACACCGGGCAAATCGACCAACCAGCCGATCCACCAGTCATCCGATTTCTTAATGACCGCTCTAAATTTCATCACTACCTCACAAAAGGAATATCCAGATCCTTACAGATTTTTCGAGCCAATTCATCGACGATCTCTCTATGCCTTGGGACCTCAGTTCTAAGTTGTCCTCTCTGGAATATGGAATGACGCCTCCCTTCACGGGCAAGAAATGCACCATGGTTGTTGAGATGTCTAATGAGTTGATTCCTTTTCATTTATGTGAGAGGCGCCGGTGAGTAGCAAGGGACACTCTCTTTGGTTCATTAACAACTCGCGTGAACCAAAAAGGCGCAAAGACCGCCAAGAATACATATTATCCGCGGGGTGAACCGCGGATAATATATTTGCAGTCCCTATGGGGATATGAACTTCGTCTCGGGCGGAAGCCTTTTTCCTTGCCGCTGCCCGGCAAAGAAAAAATGCCCTTTTTCGCGTTCTTTGCCTGCCCTGTTAACTTTTTATCCCGTTAAACCATGTCTCGTTTAACTTGGACCGGAGTGACAGCGATAGCGTAGTTAACCGGGGTGCCTTCGCGGTTAACATCTTTAGGCACAGCTCCGCCCCTTGGATTACACATCCGGATTTTCGATTGTCGCCCCGGTAAAATAGAAGAAGAGCATTTTACGGGGTAAAATTGGCGATTGGTGATTTACTCGTTCTGCTTCACACAGAATAATCAGGGCAATACGCCGGCGTCTTTGATCCGTTCATCCCCGGCCATGGCGTTAAGGCCGTTTTTATTGACCTCTTCGGTGAGGTCTTCGATCTGGCGCTTGATCTCTTCGTATTCGGCCAGCTTCCTTTTCAGGAATCGGACCGTCATGCGACCCTTCTCTTCAATGCCGCGGGGGGTCAGCTTGTAGGTATAGGGCATTTTGTTTTTGGCGCTCTTGAACCGTTTCACCTTGATCAGCCCCTTCTTGGCCAATTCCGACAGGCAGTAATTGACCTTGCCCACACTGATGCCCATGCGCTCGGCCATGTCCAGTTGCCGAAGCTGGGGTTCATCGGTCAGAAGGGTCAGGAGGCGGTAGTGAATTTCCTGTTCAAGGGTATGATTCATGGTTTGAATCTTATAGGGAAGTCAGTGGGAATTGTCAAGGGGAAAATCGGCTCAATCCATCTCGTCACTGGGAGGGAACGTCTCCATCCCTTCTGACCGAGCGGCGCGCACGAGGCTGCTGTCGAAGCAGGCAAATACAAAACCATGAGGAATTCTTTCACGGACCACCATTGCCGAAGCCAGATGGACTGCGTCAAAGCCTCTAAGTGGATATGCTTGAACCAAGTGGGAGATGTATTCATTGAGGTCATCGTTGACCTCCACGCGCACAAAACTCAGCCAATCCTGGTAAAATGACTCCTCGATGCTTCGAATTACGCTCTTTTGAAGACGGGCCTCCCGTTTCTTCCGATAGATGGAGGCCATGGTTTCCGCATAAGTCACGAAAGAAGTCACGATCTGATGGGCCGATTTCCATTTGGAGATGATATCATCGGTGTAAGGCTCCAGGAAATATCGCTTCACCAAGGCGCTCGTATCGAGGTAGAGAATCAACAGCGGCTTACCTCCGATCCTCGATCACCATTTCCGAGACAGGCTTTCCCGGCACTTTCAGGGCCGAGACTTGGTCTTTCAAGACGCTGTGATTTGGTAACGCAATAAGCCCCCTCTCAACCAGGGGCAGTAGTGCCTCACGTACGGCATTACCCTGTTGGTCCTCCTTTACGATCCGGGCCACGGGCCGCCCTCTATCCGTGATCACAACCACCTCCCCCGCTCTCACCCGGGCCAAAAGCCTGCTCAGGTTGTTTTTAACGTCCTTGACGCCGGCACTTATCATAACCGCTCTCCTGTTGGTAGCTACCTCTTTGTTTATAATAGCCACCTTCTTCTTTACGGTCAATCAGATTTCACAAGATTGCTCCTGTCGAACATGCTTTCTGTATTATTGGCCCACATTCAGGGTGGCGCCCTCCTCCACCCGGGAACCGGGCAGAAAGGTGACCACGGGGGCCGTGAACGTGACTGTGGCCCCGGCCTCGATCACCACATTGGCGCCGATGGTGAGGGCCACGGCATTTTCGCAGGTGCAGGTGGTCCCGTTAAGATATGTCGCATTGGTGATATTCCCGTCCGGGGGGCAAGGGGGGCAGTTCGAATCAATGCTTTCCACTGCGGCCTCAAGGTTTACCCTCGGTTTGGTAATGCTGATCTTGCCGTCGGTGATCAAGTCTCCGGTATCCGCGAGCGTTGATTTCACCTGAGCCGGTGTCATAAATGAGCCGGTAATGGTCTTGCTGGCACTCTGAAGGCAGGCGGCAGCACCGGCGGCGTAAGGGCAGGCGGCGGAGGTGCCGCCGAAACCATATGCAGTTGTATAATAGCCGCCGCCCAATTTAGTAGTGGTCGCCCAGTTCGAAGGTGCCAGCAAAGTCAGGAAGTTAGCTGTATTGGAATAGACAATCACTTCGTCTTGATACGGTACCTCGGGAGAGTAATATCCGGTTTCACACCCTGTTGTGGGAATTTTGGAGGCACAGGAAAAATAGGAGACGCACCATCCAATATGAGAACTGGTGAAATGCGCATCATACACGGCCCCCACGGAATTTACATAAGAAATACACGCAGGCCATCCGATGGAATCACAATACCCATCGTTTCCGGATGATACAAACAGGGTCATTCCAGCAGACACTGCATTGGCTGCAGCGGTGGTCATGGGAGGCGAAGCACTATCACAGGAACTGAAATATCTCCCCCCGCCGAAGCTGGTACTGATGACCATGATAGGGTTGTTGGGATCATCATACTGATGGGTGATACACCACTCCCAGGCCTCTATCATATCTGATGTATAGGCTCTACCCACGGTAGGATCATATGTCATCTTAAGTGCATAGAGCCTGGCGTTGTAGGCCACCCCGCCGATATAATCGCCGGTGCTCCCGAGATCCCCGGCCGCAATACCCGCGCACGCGGTTCCATGGCCGTTGCCGTCCATGGGGTTGGTATCCTCCTCGCCGGTGTCATACCCACCGATCACCTTGGAGTTGGGAAAACCGCCGTTCCCCAGTTTGGGATGGGTGTAGTCGATGCCCGTATCGCAGATGGCCACGGACACGCCGCTCCCGTTGTAGCTGCTCCTGGGTGTGGTGGCATCCATGAGAGGGATGCCCTGAGCCAGGTGTGCATGGAGGATTTGATCCTTTTCAATGGAGGCCACATCAGGATTATCTATGAGGGCTTGAAGCCCCTTCAGGCTGACCCGGGCGGAGAACCCGAAGATATAGGTAAAGCGGTTGGTGATGTGAACCTCATCCGGATCCAGTTTGCTCAAAACCCGGGCCTGGACCCGCCCGACTGTTTGGGCCAGCTCCCGCCTGACGCTCAGATCCTTCAGATTTTTGACTCCCTTGGCGCTCAAGGGTTTTTTCAAAGTAACAATGACCCGGGTTGTTGATTCCCCTTCCTCCAAAGGCTCCACGATCTCCTGAGGTCTGAGCAGCTTGGGGCTCTCCACCACCTTTTGAATGGCTTGGGAGGGGATATCCTGAGAAACGCATACCGAGGGCCAGTAGATGGCAAAAACGGCAGCCATGATAGGGACGAATGCGTTCCGTTTTAGAAAGTGCCTGTTCATCTCTTATCCTCGTATTTACAGAAGTTGATTACAATTAAGATGGCGAAGAAAACGAAGGATGCATTTTTCTGTGAAAATAAATCCCCTTTCTTACCCTTAATCGCTTCTGTGGTCTCAAAGCGGCTTTGGATATAGCTCCGCTCCTTGGGTTACAGGATTATAGACCGTAAGCCCTGAAAATTGATCTGTAAAATGGAATCCGGGACATGATTCACGGCCTGAATTTTATGGTGAAAGGGTGTGACTTGTCAAGGGAGAAACTTTGCGCTGTGAGCCTCAGGACATTTTAGGGAAGCCTTACCCGGGAGTTTCGCCTTCGGTCTCCCGGCGCTTGTATTTGGAGATGTATTCTATGAAAAAGGAGAGAAACACGGTCAAAAACAGACCCACCACCGCGGCCAGCACCGTGTTGAGTTTTATCTTGGGTTTGACCGGGCCAAGGCTTTTTCTGGGAGGCTGAAGCACCTGGATGTTCTGGACACTGTTCTTCTTGAATTCCAGGTCGTTGGTCTCTTCGAGTACGTACCGTTTCTTGCTCTCCAGATCCTTAATGGCATTTTGCAGTTTTTCGATCTCCAGTTGAAGCTCATAGATATTGCTCTTCACGTAATTGGCCGTGGTCCTGAGGGTATCGAGGTAGCTGATATTCTGCTGGATGGTATTGCTGTACAGAAGGGACGAAAGCGTGTTTTTCTCCGATTCCTTGCTGGCGAGAAACTGGTTCCGTTCGGCGATGAGCGTGTCCGTGTTCTTGCTGATCCGGTTGATCTCTTTTTCCACATGCTGCTGCCGGTCCTGAAAGTTTTGGATCTTCTCCCTCGTGGTGACGATCTGGGCCTTGTTATTGGCTATCTTGTTATCCAGGTTTTCAAGTTCATTGACCTTTTGCTCCTGCTTCATGTCAAAGGCCTTTTTGTGATACATGACCACGGTCAGGTATCTTTGCCGTAAAAGGTCATTTAAATCACTCAAAACCTGGATCCCCAGTTGGGGATACGGGGTTTCATAGGAGACCCTGACCGCATTGAGCCCTTTGGGCGTCTCCACCTTCAGCCCCAGGGATTCGGGCCTGGATCGACCCTCGGGCATGTTTAGATTTTGCAGGATTTGCCCGTCAAAGGTCCCGGCCTCTATCAACGTCCGTATATTCTGGATGGAATCGATGTAGACATTGGTCCCATCCTCGTTGATTCTCAGGATCCCCGGGCTTACACTCATATCCACCCGGTACACCCTGGTCATATTGAGGCTGATGAGGGCGGCGCCGACGGCACACAGGAGGGTCCCGGCCAAGATCAGGTATTTCCACTTCCAGATGACCTTGAGGAGATCCATGAGTTCGATCTCATCTTCGTAATAGTCGTATCTATGGGCATCCGGGTCTATTGGGCGATGGTCTTCCATATTCATTTCTCCGGGGCTGGATAAGGTCTCTTAAAAGTATCGCGCCCCAGTAGGATCTCCCGAACCTACGGGGTAAACAGAGGCGCGGAGGCGCAGAGATATATATCAGAAAAAAACGGTTTCAGAATGTTGGCAGCATGCGATAATGGATAAAGGTTTGTCAAGGGAAGACTTTATTGGCATGTCAACCATCCTTTTACCGGGTGCTGGCCAGCATGTTTAGTTCTGCATCGTATTCACGGATCCTGCGGCTCCACGAAAAGCCGGCCATGTGCGAGGAAAGGGCTTTGACTGCGGGCCGAAACCTCGTGGGATCGGCCAGCACCCTGCAGAGCTTGTCCATCAGGTCTTTTTCGTCCTTATAGAGAAAATCCGCATGGTATTGTTGGGGAAGCACCTCGGGATAGGCCAGCCGGTCGGGGAGCAGAGGGATGCAGCCGTGGCGAACGGCCTCCACCACCGAGATCCCGAAATTCTCCTGGGTGGCCGTACTGATGATCACATCCCCCCGGCTCAGCCAATTTTCATATTCTGTGCGGGATGCCACATACCCGTACTGGACAATGCGGGCGCCATATCGGTCTTGGGCGGCCAGAAAGGCCTTGGGCTGTGTTTGAAAATTTTCTCCCAACAGGGCCAATCTGAACTCAAATCCCTTTTCCAGCGCCTGGTCCAGAGCATGGAAGAACGTCTCCGGATTCTTATCGAATTCCCACCGGTGGTTCCAGACAATAAGCGGCGGGCCCGGCCCCGAGTCCCGGTCCAAGTCGCCGGGTTCCGGAAATTCGCATCCGGGGTAACACACCGCCGATTTGGACCGGATCTCCGCTTTCACCCAATGGGGCCGGTACTCCGGCATCCGGTTTAAGAACGCGGGGAGTGCTGAAAAGAAGGCATCAAAGTGGGTCTGGGAGTTGAACAGGATCCGGTCTGCGGCCAAACAGGTGGTGATGTCCGTGAATCCGAACTGGTAATCCATGGCCTCGCCCGGGGCCAGGGGGTAGGTGAGCTGGTTTTCGTGGAAATAGA
>JAIPDZ010000171.1 GCA_021737425.1 Deltaproteobacteria bacterium | reverse complement strand
CATATACTACTTCCGGATACCGGGCCGACAGCCAGAATGAGGGTGTTTTCAGGGGCCAAAGGATCTACCCCAGCCGGGTTTTCCTTCAAGAGAAGGTGGGTCGATAGGCCTTTGCCCCCAAGGTACCTCTTGAGAACCTCTTCGTCGATGGGTTCAGTGCCGAAGGTTTGCTCCGCCACATTGATACGCAAAATTTGCCCGAAGAAACCCTTCATGATTGATCCCCCTGATTGCTGTCTCGCTGATTTTACGAATTCTTATTTAAAGAGCGGCTCTGTAGATTTCCTCTGCGTCCTTGAGGGTCATGGTTCTGGGGTTATTGGCAAGGAGGCGGGTGACCTTCATAACACCCTGAGCCAATAGCGGCAGATCTTTTTCAACAATATCAAACTCCGAAAGGTGCTTGGGAACCTGTAGATCTTGTGCCAAACGCACAATGGCCTCAACACCCATTTCTGCTGCCCCCAGATGATTCATACCCTCCACCGGCATGTCAAAGGCCTGAGAGATGTCAGCAAATTTGCTGAGATTTCCCATGAGGTTGAAACGCATCACATGGGGCAACATCAATGTATTGGCAATGCCGTGGGGGATGTGGAATTCGGCGCCGATGGGATAAGCAAAAGCATGTACGGCCGTGACACCGGCATTGGCAAAGGCCATGCCTGCCAAAAGGCTTCCCTCCATCATGGACGAACGTGCCTCGATGTTGTTTCCGTTGGCATAAGCAGTGCGAATATTATGATACAATAGCTCCATTGCCCGGGAGGCAAGCATATCCGTCATCCGTGATGCGTTCACCGAGGTATAGGCCTCGATGGCGTGGATAAGTGCATCCATGCCCGTTGCCGCGGTAACGGATGGGGGAAGTCCAACGGTCAGAACAGGATCCAGAATCGCGCTTCGGGGAAAGAGATGCTGACTTACAATCCCCTTTTTAAGCTTATCTTGCTCGTCTGAGAGGATTGCGATGGGCGTTACCTCACTCCCTGTTCCTGCAGTGGTAGGAAGAATAATCGTCGGGAGACCCGGTTTTTTAATCAAATCTACGCCAAAATAGTCGGCAATGGATCCCGGGTTCTTAAACAGGACTGCAGCGGTTTTGGCAATGTCAATTGCACTTCCGCCGCCCAGTCCGATCAAGCAGGAGGGATTGAAATCCTTCATCTCCTCTACACAGGCATCCACGGTTTCATAGGGGGGATCGGAAGGGACATTGCTGAAGATCTCATACTTCACCCGGGCCTTTTGGAGTGATGTTTCAACAGGGTTTATAAGGCCCGCTTCAAGAATCCCATTGTCCGTGACGATGAGCGCTCGGGTCGCGCTCAAATCCCGAACCTCCTGGCCGATGGTATCTACAGCGTCTGGCCCCATCACGATTCGGGGTGTGGTTCGAAACAGAGAAAGTGTATTTGTCATCTTTATGACTCCTTATGGATACGGTAAATGCTATCGGCCCAATATGATGGCCAGGCTTTCCTCCTCAGCAATTTCTCCGGGGGTACCATGAAAGATGGTCTCACCACGTTCCACCACATAGGCCCGGTCCACAACTCTGGAGGAATTACCAAGATTGGACTCTGCCAGGACTATGGAGATTCCCATGTCCCGTATGCGGCGCATGGCCTCGGAGAAAGCCTTAACCACCAGGGGAGAAAGCCCTTCAAACGATTCATCCAGAAGCAAAAGAGACGGGTTAAGTGCAAGTGCCCGTGTAATCGATACCATCTTCTTTTCTCCACCTGAGAGGTTCTCTCCCCTTCGATTCCAGAGTCCCTTGATTCTTGGGAAAACCTCGAATCCCTGCTCCACGTCGAACGGGTTGCCTTCGGGCCGCTTTTCCGTTACCCAGAGGGACAAAAGTACATTTTCCTTTACTGTCATTTCAGAAAAAACCCGTGCATCCTCTGGCGCATAGGCCAAACCTTGCAGGACACGGTACCGTGTATTTTTTTGGGTTATGTTCTCGCCTCTAAAGCGAACAGCTCCGGATTTTGGAGTGTAAAGCCCCATAATGCACTTGATGATTGAACTCTTTCCGGCACCGTTTCGCCCCAAGAGCCCGACAATTTCCCCTTCATCCGCGTTTATCGATACGGAACGTAGGATGTGAGTCTTATGTACAAAAAAATCCAGGTTCTCCACCTTAAGCAGCATAATCAGTCGCTTACCCCGAAAAGGGTCTCCTTTACCTGCTTGTCCGCCATCACCTCTGCGGAGGCCCCGTCAGCCAAAATATGACCTTCTGAAAGGACCATTACGCGATGGGTGTATTCGGCCACGATATCCATATCGTGCTCAATGATGAGCGTTGCCGTTCCCCGTTCCTGAATGGCCGTAATAATTGTGTCCATCACCTTGAACTTGTCAGCCGTTGCCACCCCGCTGGTAGGCTCATCCAGTAGAAGGAAGTTGGCTTTGAGGGCAAACGCCATGGCCGTGTCCAGGATCTTTTTATCCCCCTCACTCAACCCCTCGGCCATTTCTCCGGCGAAGTCAGCCAGGTTAAACGTTTCAAGGATATCCAGGGCCTCCGCTGTCACCCGTTCGTAAGAGCTTGCCGGCTTAAAAAATCGCCCGCTCCGGCCCTCCACAGAAAAGATACAATTGCGAACATTGTCCAAGACCGTCAATTCCTCAAAAAGCTGGGTAATCTGAAAATTCCTTGCAATTCCCAGGGCGATACGGACATGTGGTGGAGCCCCGGTAATGTCTTTCCCACTCAACATGATCTTACCCGAATCTGGTCTGAGGTGCCCGCTGATCAGATTGACCATGGTTGTCTTTCCAGCGCCATTAGGTCCCAACAGCGCAACAACTTCATTTTCTTTCACGGCAAAATTAACATTGTAAAGGACCATGAACTGGCCGAAGGATTTGCTTAATTGGGTCACTTGAAGCATGAATACCTCACGACACACGTTTTAGTTTCAGTCGGCTGAAAAGACTGTGAAGCCCGCCCATGACGCCTCCGGGAAGCACCAGTACCAAAAAGATCAGTGTGGCGCCAAGAATGAGCATCCAGTACTCTGTTATTGCAACGGCATACAGTCGTAAATAGGTGAATAAAAGGGCACCGATGATAGGTCCCTCAAATATCATGAACCCGCCCAACAGCACCATGTACACAATTTCACCTGAAAAGACCCAGTTGCTGATTTCAGGCGTGATATGCCCGTTTACAAAACTCCACACGCCGCCGGACAACCCGCAAAACGTTCCGGATATGACAAAGGCATACCACCGATAACGCTTGACACGGATGCCTATCATCTCTGCTCTCAGCTCGTTGTCTCTGGTCCCTTGGAGTGCCTTTCCAAAAGGCGAATTGACAATGGCCAGCATGGTGACGGTGGCGGCTGCAAAAATCCCCACCACCACGTAATAATACGGGCCAATCAGAAACTGGAAACGCCGCATGCCTTCAAATTCATATCCAAAAAAAAGCGGGATCGGCACGCGGATTCCGTCGGACCCCCCGGTGTAGTGATAGGCCTTTTCGAGAACAGCAAACAACAACATGGATAGCGCCAGGGTCAAAATGGAAAAGAATATACGCGTGTGCCGAACACAAACAAATCCAAATAGGGCAGATAGTGCGGCAGAGGCCAGAATAGCAGCCAGGATCGCATTTTCAAATGTGAATTTGTCCGGCAGATACATGTACAAAAGCCCGACCGCATAAGCCCCGGCGGCGAAATAGGCCCCATGACCAAAGGAAAGCACCCCGGTATAGCGCAGTAAAAGGTTCAATCCCAGCGCCATGATAGCCAGAGACAAACCGCTCTCCATCAACATAAGATGATACGGACTTAGGAGTTGTGGTAGAAAGAGAAGAACGACCAACGCCGCGATGTATATGGCGGCGCGAGGGGTGTAACAGTATTTCATCATATGCTTCATTTCCTATTTTTGTCCAAAAAGGCCCTCGGGTCGGATAATTAGAATGACTACAGCAATGAGAAACAATAGCGGCATCTCCAGTTCCGCAAAATAGGCCACGGTGAAGGATCGGGTTAGTCCCACGATAATGGAGCCCAGAAGGGCCCCCCGCAAACTTCCCAGCCCGCCGATCACGACCACAATGAATGCCATAATCAGGGGATCCATTCCCATACCCATGACAGCCGGGGTGGTCGGAACAACCAAAACGCCAGCTAATCCGGCAAAAGCAGATCCCATGACAAACGCCACAATGGTAAGGCTGCGCATCGGAATACCCATGGCCTGGGCCATTTCTCTGTCCATTTCAATGGCTCTGAGCATTATTCCCAGACGTGTTTTGGTCATAACCCACCAGATCAGAATACCGGCTGCCAATGCCGCAGCCATGACCAGCAGAAAGTAAGTCGAGTAGGTGTGACCCATGATGTCCACACTCCCCATGGCATCAAAGGGAGCCGATGCATATCTGGATTCCCCACCGAAAACCAGTTTGATACTGTCTTCGATGAGCATGAGAATGCCAAAAGTGATGAGAAGCTGATACTCCAACGCCCGACGGTACATATGCTTTATCAAAGTGATTTCCAGGATAAAGCCGACAGCACCAGCCGCGGCGACGGCTCCCAATACAGCCACAAACAACATGACCGGTACGGGGCTCTGGGTCATCATGCCGATTAAAAAGGCGCCTACAAACCCGCCGATGGCGTACAGTGATCCATGGGCCAGGTTCAGAATTCCCATGACCCCCAGAATGATGGAAAGACCTAAAGAAGTCAGAAAAAGAAAGGCCGAGAAATACAATCCGTTGAGAGCATATATCAGGACCATGTATTGGGGGTCCTTTCTATGGCATCCGCATGGTTAAGAAGTTGAGCATTTATTTTGAATGATGAAATGAAAGGGTGACGGAAACGCGTTTCCGCCACCCCGAAGTACAAGCTGATCACATCTTCCAGCTGTCGATCCATGCCTCAGTAGATATCCCGGCCGGTGCGTTGACCTGAAACGATGGAAACACTTCCAGTCTGTCGGGATCCAGGATGGGGAAGGGATACTCCTTTACCTTTTTGGAGATACCCACCAGGCAATCCTCCCGGGCATTGTGATCCTTGTTGATCACCAGGTATCCGGAGGGGGTCTCCAAACTCATATTGCCAAGGGCCTTGGCAACTTCTTCAATACTGGGCCATCCACCCACGAGGCTGGATGCCTTTTCCACGGCCGTTTTATACGATGCGATGGCCTGGAAGGCATGGTAGGACGGGTATGTGGGATATTTGCCGTAACGTTTCTTGAATTCCTGCACGAACCATTCATTGAGAGGCCACTTGTCCCATGAGGGATATAGGAAGTAATGGGCACCGGCGCAACAGATAAACTGGCCTTCCGGGAAATCCGCCCCGATTTCCTGTGGATAGGGCTCCCCCCGGCTCATGGCCAGTTTGGCCTGCTTGAAGAGTCCCGCCCCCATGGCCTGCTTCACAAAGGTAACCGCATCGCCGCCCCAGAGCGACGAGTGGATAATCTCGGCACCGGATCCCATAAGCGCGCTCACATGGGCCGTAAAATCGGTGGTAAAGATCTTGGGCCAGAGGGTTTTGACCACTTCCACTTTGGGCAAAAGCTTTTTGATGGCCAGTTCAAAGATGTGCCAGGAATCGCGACCCCATGCGTAGTCCTGGTTAATACCGGCAATTTTTTTGACGTTGGGCATATACTTCTTGATCGCCAGTGCCAGCGCAATATTGTCCTGGCCCAGATGGGCTGCGGTGCGGAAGCCCAGGTCAAATTTGGGCACCTCGTATGGAGATTTTTTCTCTTCCATCAATACATGGGTACCACAGTCATAGGCCAGCATCAGCCCGCCCAATTCATCGGAGAGCGGTAGAACGGCCTTACAGTCTCCTGAGGAGATGTACCCCAAAAAGACATCCACTTTGTCTTCTAAGATGAGTTTTCTTGCCAGTTCCACCTGAGTCTTGGCGCCTCCCGCCTCATCCAGACTGATAAGGTCGATTTTGCGGCCGAGAATGCCTCCTTGCTTATTGTATATGTCCGCCATCATCTTGTAGGAGTTGTCACCCGGGATACCAAAAGGGCCGGCCGCAGGGCCGCTTAGAAAGCTGATAGCCGCGACCTTGACCGGCGTTTTCGGGATTTCCTTTTTCTTTTCAGCCTGAGCAGTAGAAGCCCCGCCCAACAACATGCCGCCGGCAGCCAAACCGGCTACACCTGTGGATTTAATGAAGTCTCTCCTTCCAATCCGTTTTTCCGTCATGACGCACCCCCTCCTTTTAAAAGCAAACCAGTTGTCAACAAAACTGAGACATCCACCGTTTACCCATAGATCATCGTTAGTGATTACCACCCCCTTTTGTAAAATATTTCCCCAAACTTAAAGTATTGCAGAAATCTCTTCCAAATTTTCATTAAAGTATAATTAACGAGGCTTTCAATAACAAGAATTTAATTGTGCCCAAACGTAACCGTATGAGAATTTTCTTATTGCTAATGAACTCCTGCCGGGGCCACTTATTGTAGGGTTTGCTCTGCAAGCAGAGTGATGATGTGTCCCAACAAGAGACTACTGCGGAGAAGCATGTCCTTATGGGCCTCCTTAGCCTTATCCCACGTATTTAAAAAGCTCAGGTGCTACGGGTTTATTTTTCCAGAAAGCGGGATCATGGGCGGGCTCGATTTGTCCACCCATGCATTGCATAATTTTTAAGGCAGGGACTCTTCACGAGAACCCAATCAATTAGAAGCAACGATCATGCCAATATATTTCGCAGCCTATTGGTATAACTATATGAAATGTTTTGGGAAACGATGTTAGGTAAAAGCACGTGGGATAAAAAAATTATGCATTTTGGCACAAAAAATACCAGAAATTGATCTAAGGCCTTCTTTATATGGAACTAAGTAAAGTATGCATTTAGGCATACAATTATGCAATATTGCATTTATGTCTTTTTACTTTTCTGGATATGGTGGATTGATTAACGCCTAACATTTTGGCTGCTTTGGAAAATGTACCGCAGGTGGCCACGGCATCTTCAATAATTCTCGCTTCAAATTTTGCCAGGGCTTGTTTGAGCGTAGGAGGTGTATCTGATTTTTCCCTGTAAAAAAAGGAGGTTTCCGCTTTCGGGAGAGGCGGGAGATCTTCTATGCGGATCACGTTATTGTCGCTGAGGATAAGCGTTCTTTCCACCAGGTTTCTCAATTCCCTAACATTTCCGAAAAACGGATACCTTGTCAGATGCTCGTAAGCTTCGGGAGCAATTACTTTTGTTTTTCCTGTCGTCTTAATGGTTTTTTGAAGAAAATGGTCAATCAAGGGTATGATTGCCTCCTTCCTTTCTCGTAAAGGGGGGATGTGTAAAGGGATGACACTGAGCCGGAAAAAAAGGTCTTCCCGGAAGTTTCCTACTTTAACCATTTGCTTCAGATCACGTTTTGTGGCGGCAAGGAGGCGGAAATCCACGGGGACAGGTGCTGTCCCTCCCACTCGATAAATCTCCTTATCTTCCAAGGCATCAAGCAATTTTACCTGTAGATTCAAGGGGAGTTCTCCGATTTCGTCCAAAAAGACCGTCCCTTTGCTGGCAATTTCAAAAAGTCCCGCTTTGCCTTCACCCCGGGCGCCCGTAAAGGCCCCTTTTTCATAACCGAAAAGCTCACTCTCCATAAGGGCCTCGGGAATGGCACCGCACGATATTTTTATGAAGGGCCCCTCTTTTCGTTGGCTTATTTTATGAATAACTCGAGCCAACAGGCTTTTTCCCACACCAGACTCACCGGTAATCAGGACGGTTGCATCCACTTGTGAGACTTTTACCGCCTGCTTGAGGAGGGCGCGAAAAGGCCTGCTCTTTGCAATGAATGCATCGGATACAATTTCAAATTTCCGAAGTTCCTCCAGCTCTTCCTGATACCGTGAAGAGAGCTTTCGGGTCTCCTCCAATTCCAGGCGAAGCTGATTCAGCTCTGTTATATCCCTGACGTTTGTTACCACTGCAGAAATTGTGCCCTCCTTGTCATAGACGGGATTCCCGGTGACAATGACATGTCTTCCGCCAAGAATATCCTGCATAATTGTAACAGGCTCCTGCTGGCGGAGGACTTCCAGCGTAACGGATCTGTCGATGAGGCCTTCTCGAACAAGATCCTTCATGTTCCGACCGATAAGGTCTTCTCTTTTAAGGCCTGAAATCCTTTCATATGCTCGATTTACACGCAATGTCGTCGCTTTTCCGTTCGTAATATAGAGCCCATCATAGGAGGATTCTATTATGGCGTCCAACTGCATACTCAACTGTTTGAAGGAGTCCAGTTCGGATGAGATTTTTTCATATTCGGAAATATCTTGAAAAATGCTCAAGACGCCCATTATCTGATCTTCAATCATGAGCGGGGTCCTGTTGGCAATGATAGTTGACTTCCCAATGGTGATGGTTTTATTGACCTGGGGTTGGCCTGTGTTGAGGATCTCGCACATATCCTGCCAGGCCTCCTCACTGGAAACAGAAGTGATATGCTCTCCAATGATCTTTGGTTTTTTGGGGGTGAGAGTTTTCCGGGCTACTTGATTGAATAATCGGATTTTACCATCTTTGTCCACAATGACTGCACCATTGTGGGCTGTATCCAGGATTTTGCCTAAGACGTCGATATAATGCCAAAAAACGTTGCTTTGCATCGGATCCCTTCGGGCTTGATGACAACATGCGATTCATTATGGGCCGTCCCGGGAAGACGGAGCTTTTCGTATGTGACAAAAGGGAAATTAAGTATAACGGAAATATATTGTGAGGGGCAAGGGCTGATTTACTTCCAAAATTGGCGATCCTTTTTGGATAAAGTAACAATAGTGAAAAATCTCTTTGGTTAACGCGGTTGGATTTTAACCAAAGGCTGTTTTAATGTGCCGTGGGTCTGGCGCAACTTATTGAATTTACATTTTATATCAGCTATATCCTTTTCATCTTCGGGTTCGTGACAAAATGATTTCACACAATTGATTAAATAAAACTGGGTCTGCCGCGATTGCAAGAAGTCACATGAATGCTGTAGTCTTTCGAGGAGTTCAAGTTCGAGCGGCGACGGAACATGGCTCGAAACTGAGAGGGGAAAATGTGAGGTTATTCCTACACAAGCCCATATGATCAATGCTTGAGAAAAGAGCCGCTTATGGATGGCAAGGCCATGGACACCCATAGATCCATCATACATCTCGACATGGATGCGTTTTATCCGGCTGTGGAGGTCCTGGATCACCCGGAACTTCGGGGAAAACCGGTGATCGTGGGGGGCGGCAGGGAAAGGGGCGTGGTCTCCTCGGCCTCCTATGAAGCCCGACGGTACG
>JAIPDZ010000170.1 GCA_021737425.1 Deltaproteobacteria bacterium | reverse complement strand
TTCGGGCCATCTTCGGCCGCCGCTCAATCGTGAAGTCCTCGAAATAGTTCACTATTTCTGTGGCTTCACTCAATCGCGACGACCAAATCTGACCCAAATCTGAGCGTCAATTCTGTGAATTTATTTTTGAGTGAGCCCTAAGCGTAAAAAAGCACCCGATCCTTTTGGAGACAGAGTGCTTATGAAACCGACTCGAATCTATGCCGGTCTAAAACCGCGTAACATTTTTTGCAACGGGACCCCTGTCGCTGTCTTCGATATCAAAGGATACCCGTTCACCTTCGGTCAACACCTTGAACCCGGGCATATCTATTGAAGAATAGTGAACAAATACGTCTTTTCCTTCTTCTCTCTCGATAAACCCATATCCTTTTTTCTCACTGAACCATTTTACTGTTCCCTCTGCCAAACCGCAGACCTCCTTTCCAAAAACTGTAATGGTCCCTACCTCCAGGTCGCTGCTCAGGCAAAAGGAACGGACCGTCCTTCGCACAAGACCGACCGCAAATGAATCGGGCCATTAATGCAAAATTCTAAGGCAAGATGTTTCAACGGTCAAGTGAAAAACACACCGTTAGTCATGATTAAAATGATTATGACTTATCTTTTAAAAGGACCTCCACTGTTCCTTTCTTTCTTAATTGATCCACATATTGTGCGATTTCTTCCTGCATTTTTCGTTGTTTCAGATATTGGCCGATCTTTTCCTCTACGGATTCATAGGAGGCTGTGCTGGCAGGCTTTTTGTCTTCCACCTGGATCAGGTGATACCCGAACCGTGTCTCCACCACATCACTCACCTGGCCCGGTTCCAGGGCAAAGGCCGCATCTGAAAAAGGCTTAACCATCTGCTGTGGCGTAAAATAACCCAGTTCCCCGCCCTTTGTGGCGCTGGGCCCCTCAGAATGGTCCTTTGCCAACTGGGCAAAATCCTCCCCTGCTTTCTGTTTTTTCTGGATATCCCTGATTTTCTCCAGGGCCGCCTCCTTTTCTTTATCCTCTGCTTCGGGGTTCACCTTGACCAGGATGTGACGGGCCTTTACCTGTTGGGGTTGCTTGAAAAAATCAGGATGCTCCTCATAATATGCCTTGATTTCCTTTTCCGGAATGGTGATTTTTTCCGCAAATTTTTTGTTAATGAGTTCCTGTATGGCCATCCCCCGTCTGATCTCGTCTTTGACCTCGGCCTCTGTTACATCCAATTCGGTCAAGACCTGCTCATACTGGGCGTCCTCCGGGAAGCGCTTTTTCCACTGCGCGAACTTTTCCTCCACACGCTTTTTATCAATTTTGATGCCCTCTTTTTCACCCGCCTGATACAGCAGTTCACTCCCGATAAGTTTTTCCAGGGTCTGTTTTTTGAGTTGGGAGAGTTGGGCATCATCAAGGGGTCTGCCCGTTTCGGCTGCCTTCTGTTGCGCAAATTTGAGGCTCCGGTCCAGTTGGGCCTGGGTAATGGGTGTACCGTTCACCAATGCGACTGCGTCCTTAAAATCCGTTTTTTCCTTTGCTGACACCTGTCCCCCTAAGAGGGCAAGGACAAATACAAGGGCTGTCGTCCATACTGCTGTTCCCGCTTTTCTCTTCATCCAAAAGTCTCCTTTCCAGGTTAAAACCAAAAAAATGCCCACCAGCGACAATAACCATGGATGCATTTGCTGCTGAGCCGCAAATCATTAAGACTCACCCATAACACCTTTTTCTTCCTCTACGCAAGTGCTAATTTACTCAAAAATTCAAGCGTATCTGCGCCCTTCCTGTAATCTAAAAAAGGGTTACGGCCTTTGGGGTAAACGCCTTCCCATTTTTAGGAAAAACTGTTATGATTACAAATTATGCCCATTTTTACCCTATGAAAGGAACACCCATCAATCCTTCAACCAGCAAAAGAAAAAAGGCCAACCTCATCCAGAACCTTAGACGACTCGATTCTGTTTTGGTGGCGTTTTCAGGGGGAGTGGACAGCGCCTTTTTGTCGTCCGTAGCCCACGAGGCCCTGGGTGAAAAGGCGCTGGCGGTAACGGCCAGTTCACCCATTCATCCTGCCGAGGAAAAGGCCGCGGCCGTGGATTTTGCCCAGACAACCGGTATCCCGCATGTGGTCATTGATTCAGACGAAATGAGTCTTCCCGAATTTCTGGCCAATGGTCCGGACAGGTGTTACCACTGCAAAAAGGCCCTCGCCAGGAAGTTGGCGGGTGTGGCCAAGGAGAGGGGCATTCGCCACATGGTACATGGCGCCAATACGGATGATTTGAGCGACTATCGTCCGGGATTCAGGGCTGCCCAGGAGTCCGGTCTCACGGCGCCGTTGATTGAGACGGCCTTAGGCAAGGCGGAGATCCGTTTTTTGGCCAGGGAAATGGGCCTTTCCGTATGGGACAGACCGGCTGACGCATGTCTGGTGAGCCGGCTCCCTTACGGCAGCCCGATTACCACAGAGAAGCTTCAGATGATTGAATCGGCAGAGGCCTTTTTGAGGGGTAAGGGCCTCGGCGGATTGCGGGTGAGACATCATGGCGCCATGGCCAGGGTAGAGGCGGACGGTGATTCATTTCAACGTATGACAGACCAGGCATTGCGGGAAGAGATCGTGGAGAGATTTCGGGCCATCGGGTTTGTACACATTGCCATGGACCTGGAAGGGTATCTGCCGGGGAAGATGAATCGGGAACTCTCCCGCGAGACGCGGTTTTCCTGATGTTCACACAGGTGATAAAGACATGATCTTAGGGCTCGATATGGGAGGCACGCAGACCGATACCGTGCTGGTGGAGCGGGGCCGGGTTATCAGGGCCACCAAAACGCCCACCGGCGACGACCTTCTGGAGACCCTCAGGACGGCCATTGACCACACCTTGGGCGACCTGGACCCGGGAGCCATTACGCGGTTGGCCTTTTCCACCACCATGGCCACCAACGCCATTGTCCAGGACCAGTTGGAGCCTGCCGGCATGATTGTCTCTGCAGGGCCCGGAATGGATCCTGCCTGGTTTTCCGTAGGGCCTTCATATCACATTGTGGACGGGTGCCTGGACCATCAGGGATATGAGGTGAAGCCCCTTGACCGGGCAGCCCTTGTAAACGCGGTGTCCCGGATTCGGGAGAAACAGATCCGGGTCCTGGGGTTGGTGGGGAAATTTTCCGTCCGCAACCCCCTCCATGAATTGCAGATGGCAGAATGGGTCGGCGATGTCTTTCTTCACAAGGCCCTGGGACATCAGGTTTCAGGGGTCCTCAACTTCCCTCGCCGCATCACCACCACTTATCTCAATGCGGCCCTGTATCCCCTGCAACAGCGGTTTTCCGAGGCACTGGTTGGGATATTGAATGAAAAGGCATTGAAGGCCCCCCGGTATCTTTTGAAGCCGGATGGCGGTACAGTGGAGTTGGGCAAGAGTGATGCCCTGCCCGCCCGGACCGCCCAATCAGGCCCGGCGGCGAGTGTCATGGGGGCATTGGCCCTGGATGCATGCAAGGGGACCACCCTGATCTTAGATATCGGCGGCACCACCACGGACATGGCCGTGATCCTGGAGGGGGTTCCCCTCTTTAATCCCCATGGAATCAGGCTGGGCCCCTATCAGACCCTTATTCGCTCCCTGCTGACCCATTCCCTGGGCATAGGGGGGGATAGTGAGGTCAGAATGGGGAAGAATGATCAATTGAAAATCGGCCCGTTGAGAAAAGGGAGGCCCATGGCCCTGGGGGGTCCGGCGCCCACCCCCACGGATGCCATGATTGCCCTGAATCTGCTGGATGTGGGAGAAAAAGAGGCCGCTGTGGGGGCCATGGCAACATTGGGAGCGCCGCTCGGGATGAACGGTAAAGCCGTGGCCCAAACGGTTCTGACCACCATGGCCGAGAGTATCGCGGAGGCGGTGGAGGCCTTTTTGTATGAAATCAATTCACAACCGGTGTATACGGTGCACGAGGTGCTCAAGGATACAAAAATCGATCCCACTTCGGTGTTGATTATGGGGGGGCCGGCCCCTCAGATAACACCGTACGTGGGAGATGCCCTGGAACTGCCTTGCCGGGTACCGCCTCACCATGACGTGGCCAATGCAGTGGGCGCTGCGGTGGCAAGGGTCACCACATCGGTGACCCTTCAGGCAGACACCCAGCGGGGCACGGTCATCATCCCCGAAGCGGACCTGGAACAGGACGTAAGTCACCGTTTTGGTCTGGACCAGGCCCTTATCCTGGGCCGACAGGTCCTCGAGGAGCAGGCCCGCCGGATGGGCGCCGAGCACGAGACACTGGAGGTGGCCGTCACTGAAAAGCAATTGTTCAACATGATCCGGCAGGGGAGGATCACCGGGCAGAATATTCGTCTGAAGATGTCCATCATTCCAGGTTTGATCCCCCACTGGATAAGGAGATGACCCCAAGATGATAAGGGCTGCGCGAAAGACCGGCTTGATTTTTTTCCCCGCCTTTGACTGGGCCATCAGCCCCGATCACCCTGAGCGGGAGGAACGCCTCCTTTATACCCAGGACCAGGTGTTGGAGGAGGGCCTGCTGGATATCGGGGGCATTGTGGAATACCGGGTCCGCCCGGCTGGTTTTGAAGATATCCGGCGGGTCCATTTCTGCGTGCCGGATGAGGCGGCCGTTACCACGGAAAGCCACTTGATATCCGCCGGGGGGTGTCTGATGGCCGCAGACGCCGTTCAAAAGGGGGAGGTGGAAAGCGCATTTGCCCTGGTACGGCCCCCCGGGCATCATGCCATGCGGGTGGTCCACGGCAATCGGGGATTCTGCAATATCAATATTGAGGCCATCATGATTGAATATTTGCGGGAGACCTATGGCATCAGAAAGGTGGCCGTTGTGGATACGGATTGCCATCATGGGGACGGAACCCAGGATATCTACTGGCATGATCCCAACACCCTGTTTATCTCCATCCATCAGGACGGCCGCACCCTGTACCCGGGCTCGGGGTTCCCTGAGGAGGACGGAGGGCCCAATGCCAAAGGGACTACGGTGAACATCCCGCTTCCCCCGGGAACCGGAGAAGAGGGATTTTTATATGTTCTGGATGAATTGGTGATGCCGCTCCTTCAGGCCTTTGATCCTGAAATCGTGATCAATTCCGCGGGCCAGGACAATCATTTCAACGACCCCATCACCAACATGAATTTCTCGGCCCAAGGGTATGCCCGGCTGAATGCCCGTCTCAAGCCGGACATTGCCGTGCTTGAAGGGGGGTATGCGGTGGAAAACGCCCTCCCCTATGTCAATGTGGGGATTATCATGGCCATGGCCGGATTGGACATTTCCACAGTAAAAGAACCCAATTATGATCAGGATTACCGGAGACAACGCCCTGAAATAACGAATTATATCGAACAGTTGGCAGGAGGGTTGAAAAGGCGTTTTCTGAGGGAGGCTGCCCCAAGAACTTCGGATCGGGAAGGGGAGGTGGTTGAGCGGAGCAGGGACATTTATTATGACACGGACGGGATTCATGAAAGGCAACACGAAAAAATCCGCGCCTGTTCAGAATGCGCCGGGGCCCTGTCCATTGCATCCACCTCCAATCGGGGGCAGCATATACTGGCGGTCCACATCCCCCCAGGGGCCTGCAAGGCATGCCGGGATACGGGCCACAGGTGGTATGAGCAGGGGGAAAAGGGACCTTTTTCCCATGTGTACCTGCAGGATCGGGTGAACCGGGTGTACCGGCAGGCCGGTGGACAGGGGTGAGCCGACGGACAGACAAAGAGGCTACAGCAGGGGCGCCATCATCCTGACCACACCCTGACAAAGGTCCCGAAAAGCACCCACTTTTTCAACCCCCAGGCGGGTGTCTGCGGCGAGATCCGTTATCCACCTTTCAACCGCCTGGATGGAAGATGCACTGTATGCAAAAAGGGCGGTTTCATAATTGAGAAACAGGCTGCGCATATCCAGGTTGGCCGATCCGATCATGATCAGTTCGTCATCCATGAGAAGGATTTTTGCGTGAACCATCCCCCGCGTGTACAGAAGAATTTTACCCCCTGCCTGCTGAATGTCTCTCAGATAAGTGCCTCGGGCCAGATCCGCCAGCCGGTGGTTGGATTTTTCCGGCACCAGAATCTGCACATCCACTCCCCGATGGGCGGCCACGGTCATGGCCTGGCAAAGGGATTCGTCCGGGACAAAATAGGGGGTGACGATCCATAATCGTCTTTTGGCCGCAAATATGACCGAAAGAATGGCATCGTAAAGAGGATCCCCCGCAACATCCGGGCCTGAAGGGACCACCTGAACCACAGCGTCTGCATCGGGTTCTGAAAGGGTCAAAGGAGCGGGATTCTGGGGCTGGAAAGATTCGCCGCTGGCAAATTCCCAGTCCGACCGGAACAACTCCGTGTAATGCCTGACCGCCGGTCCCTCCAGGATGAAGGAAAGATCGTGCCAGCGTTTGGGATCAGGGGTGGGGCCAATGTATTCGGTGGCGATGTTGGTTCCGCCTGCCATAACCCTGCGTTCATCCACAATAACCATTTTTCGGTGGTTCCGCAGGTTGGTTCGGCCGCGGGTGGGGAGGTGTATTACCGGGAAGAAATACAGGACCCGACCGCCGGCCCCGGCCAGCGGCAAAAGCGCCTTTTTCCGGGTATAGAATGAGCCCACCCCATCCAGCAGTACCTTGACCACCACTCCTTGTTCGGCCTTGCGGGCCAGCCTTCCGATGATGTCCCTTCCCACTTCATCGGAGGCCAGGATAAAGGTGGTAATGTAGATACTTTCCGTGGCTTCTTCGATGAGATTTACGAGACGCGAAAAGCCGTCCTCGCCCGTTGGGCACAGGCTCAGCCGGTTTTTTTCCGTGGCCCCGGGGATGCCGTAGTTTCGAAGCAGGGTATCGATGGGTGTAATGGCTATGGGAACCGAGACATCGCTCTCGGGCAGGTGAATT
Source organism: Deltaproteobacteria bacterium (assembly GCA_021737425.1). GTDB lineage: Bacteria > Desulfobacterota > DSM-4660 > Desulfatiglandales > Desulfatiglandaceae > JAIPDZ01. The sequence continues at coordinate 2,430 of JAIPDZ010000170.1, read as the reverse complement.
TCCAGCTTGGAATCCGCAACCCGCAGCATCTTCCTTCCCCCCAACATGAGATATAGGGGGACCCCCACATACGGCAGGAGAACGATGGCCAGGAGCCACGCGGTGGTAGCGGCCGGGGAGTGACGCTGGCGGAACATATGGGCAATGACCAGGGCTGCCAGGAGGAATCCGGCGATCATTGCCAGGTGGGTAAAAATGGGAGGAAGCATATGCCTTATCCGCTAAGTGTAGTTAAACCATAACGGAGTTTAGGAAAATCAGCGCTGGGTGTCAAGGCTGTCCGTGGCTGGGGCTTACCTTGGGGGAATGTGCTTACATCTGGGAGATTCCCTGTAGCTTGGGGCTACAAAAAAGGCAACCAACACTGCACGGGGAGCGCTGGTTGCCTTTAAGGGCTCACTCAAAAATAACTTCCCATTTTCCCATCTCAGCTTCGGGCCATCTTCGGCCGCCGCTCACTCGTGAAGTCCTCGAAATAGTTCACTATTTCTGTGGCTTCACTCAATCGCGACGACCAAATCTGACCCAAATCTGAGCGGCAATTCTGTGAATTTATTTTTGAGTGAGCCCTAAGGAATGAAGTTTGGCCCCTACTCTTCACGATAGTATCGTTTGATCAGATTGTTTATGAACCGTTCGGTGTCGGTAATGGCCTCGTCGTTGATGGTGAAGTTATCGATCCCTGAGCGGTCTTTCACCAGCCTGAGACCATATTCCAGCCTCTTGGCCAGCTGAAAGGTCATGGCCCCCGGTTCCTGACCGGTTTTTATGGCCTGGCTGATGATTTCATCCACCGCATCTTCATTAAAAAAGACCTTTACCTCCAGTTTTTCCATCAGGGAGGCCTCTTCCAGCTTTACCTGGTCGTACATGCTGCTGAAGGATTCAATGGCCGTATCCATATCCGAGATATTCATAAGGTAGATCTCGGCAATGAGATCCATTCGGCGTTCGGATATCTCTACACCCGCTATTTCGTTGAGGTTATGGACCCGTTTGGAAAGGAATTCTCTGATGTCCTGGCGTTCTTTTTCGCGAGCCTTTTCAAATCGTGCCGCAACCTCCTCGTTGCCTGGATCCTCCAATAACCGTGCAAGCTGACCCTCAGGGTCCTCCACCACCTCCTGGGTGACCAGAAATTGTCTAATGTCCGTGGAGGGAAGCTTTTTCTCAAAGGGGATCAAGACCTTCTCCATGGCGCTGACCAGACCCCTGGCCCCGGTCTTTTCCGCGGCTGCCATCTCTGCAATCTTCATGAGGGCATCGGCTTCAAATTTGACATCAATGCCGTAGGCCCTGAAGTCCATCCGCTTGCTGATGATAATGGGGTTGTTGGGGTTCCCCAGTATTTCCACCAAGTCCTCTTTGGTCAGTTCATCGAACACCACCACCACCGGAAGGCGGCCCACAAATTCGGATTCATACCCGAACGTGATCAGATCCTCGGCCCGGACCTCTTTCAGGATTTCCCACGGGATCTCCGTGGGCCGAACGTCCGCTTCAAATCCAATCCCCTGGCTCTGGAGCCGCTTTTTGATGATCTCGGTCAACTCCCCAAAGGCCCCGCTCATGATGAACAGGATGTTCTTGGTGTTGACCATCTTCTTTTCCTTTTTTCCGGTACGCCGGTAATGCTCAATGGCCTGAATCTGGGAAATGGGATCATGCGGGACCTTGAGATCCACATCTGTTTCCTCCATGGGTTTCAACAGTGCGCGCTGAACCCCGGTCCGTGAAATGTCATGACCGATGAGGTTTTGAGAGGAGGCGATTTTATCAATTTCATCCACATAGATGATGCCGTTTTCCGCCAGTTCGATATTCTCATCCGCCTCGTACACCAGATCGCGCACCAGATCCTCCACATCGCCCCCTACGTACCCGGTTTCGCTGAACTTGGTGGCATCCCCCTTGACAAAAGGGACGCCCAACTTCTGGGCGATCAATTTGATGACATAGGTTTTGCCCACCCCCGTAGGTCCGATCAACAACACATTGTTCTTGATCATACCCACTCCGGCCCTGCTTTTATCGGTACCGGGATTTTTGGCATCTTTCTCGTTATTGAATTTAATGCGATTAAAGTGGGTGCAGATTTTGGTGGCCAAAACCGATTTAACCTGGTCCTGTTTCACCACAAAACTGTCCAGATAGGCTTCCAGATCCTCGGGCATCATATCGAAAAAGGGGGTCCCTTGAGCCTGCTCCGATGAGACTCCATCCTTCTGCCCCTCTTGTTTTTTGGGGATGACAAAGGGGGAGATTATCTTTATGCGATCGCCGTATTTCTTGGTGAGATAATCGCTCAGCTCTTTTTCAAGCTCACGCTGGTTGGGGATCTTGGCGCCTTTTCTTTTTTCTGCCGAGATCTGTTCCAAATTCTCCGTCATTATGGACTCCTTATAATTTCTAAGAGGTTTTCATTAAAAC
>JAIPDZ010000169.1 GCA_021737425.1 Deltaproteobacteria bacterium | reverse complement strand
GGGTTGCGTTTTCCTGTTTGTCCGGGGGATACCCGTATTTGCGCAAAATCCTTTTCACGATCACGCGTATCTGGGCGCGGGCATTTTCGCGAACAGTCCAGTCTATGGTTACGCTCCGCCTGACCGCTTCAACCAGTTCGTGCGCAATCGCCTTCAGCGTTTCATCCCCCAAAACCTTCACCGCACTGTCGTTAACCTCAAGCGCATCGTAAAAGGCGATTTCATCATCGGTCATGCCAAGGTTTTCGCCACGCTGCTGAGCATCGCGCATTTCCTTGGCCAATTTGATCAGTTCCTCGATCACCTGCGCGGCCTCAATTGCCCGGTTCTGGTATTTTCGTATGGCTTTCTCCAGCATCTCTGCAAAGGATCGTGCCTGAACGACGTTCTTGCGGGAGTTTGTCTTGATCTCATCGTTCAGGAGTTTTCTCAGTAATTCCACCGCGAGGTTCCGGTGAGGAAGCTGCCGCACTTCCCGGAGGAAGTCATCTGAAAGAATCGAGATATCCGGTTTCTTTAATCCGGCCGCAGCAAAAATGTCGATGACCTCTTCTGAGGCCACGGCCCGCGATACCAGTTGGCGAATCGCGGTATCCATCTCTTCGGGGCTCTTCCCTTCGCCTTCAACCGTTGCTTTCGCCAGCCCGGCGCGGACCTCTTGGAAGAATCCCACTTCATCACGAATTTTGAGAGCTTCCTCATGCGGAACAGCGAGAGCAAAAGCCTTGGACAGCGCAGTCGTCTCTGCCAGATACCGTTTCTTGCCATCCTCCAGCTGAAGGATATGTTCCATGGCGGCCGAAATGCCAGCAATACGCCTTGCCGGTTCTGCTTTGAGAAGAGAGGCGTAATCGAAACCATGGAACATGGAGACGACGATCTCGAACTTCTCCAACATCACAGCAACGGCTTCTTCCTGGTTGATGGCCGCCTTGCCGCGGCCACCCGCTTCGGTGTAGTCCGCCAGGGCTCGTTTCAACTGGTCCGCAAGGCCGAGGTAGTCAACCACCAGTCCGCCCGGCTTGTCTTTGAACACCCGGTTGACGCGGGCAATCGCCTGCATCAGGCCATGTCCCCGCATCGGCTTGTCCACGTACATCGTATGCAGCGACGGGCAGTCGAACCCCGTCAACCACATATCCCGAACGATCACCACCTTCATCGGATCGCTCGGGTCTTTGAACCTCTTGGCCAGGGCCTCACGCCGCGGTTTGCTCCGAATATGGGGCTGCCATTCAGCGCGATCCGATGCGGAACCGGACATGACGATCTTCACCACGCCCCTGTCGTCGTCCTCGTTATGCCAATCAGACCGGAGCTTCACGATGGCGTTGTACATGTCCACACAGATTCGACGGCTCATACAGACAACCATGGCCTTGCCGTCTAATACTTGCAGGCGATCTTCAAAATGGTGAACCAGGTCTTCCGCAACGAGCGCGATTCGCTTTTCCGTGCCGACCATCGCTTCAAGAGCGGCCCACTTGGTGCGCAGCTTCTGCTTGTAGGACTCTTCCTCCCGCTCGGTGATCTCCTCATACTCCGGGTCGATTGCCGGCTTTTCCTCTTCCCGCAAATCGATCTTTGCCAGCCTACCTTCATAAAAAATTGGCACCGTGAACTTGTCTTCAACGGCTCGCAAAATATCATATTTGTCAATATAGTTACCAAAAACCGCCGGCGTGCTCCGGTCGTCACGTTCGATGGGCGTACCCGTAAACCCAATGAAGGACGCATTCGGCAGAGCGTCGTGCATGTGACGCGCGAATCCGTCGATGAAGTCATACTGGCTGCGGTGCGCTTCATCGGCAATTACCACGATATTCCGGCGCATGGATAGTTCGGGGTATTGCCGGCCCTTCTCATCAGGCAGAAATTTCTGAATCGTCGTGAAAACCACGCCGCCTGAAGGAACCTGAAGTAGCTCCTTCAAATGTTCCCTGCTTTCAGCCTGAACGGGTGTCTGGCGAAGAAGATCACGGCAGGATGAAAACGTGCCGAAGAGCTGATCGTCCAGGTCGTTCCGGTCGGTTATCATGAGCAATGTCGGATTTTCCATGGCCGGATGACGGATGATCTTTCCGGCGAAAAACGCCATCAAAAGGCTCTTGCCGCTTCCCTGGGTATGCCAGATCACCCCGATGCAGCGACCGCCGAAGTGTTCGGTTCCAGAGCCATAAGCGGCCTGCGGCTCGCGCACTTCAAAAGGGTTGCGCTCGTCATGCTCCGGGAAACGGGCATACAGTATGCCGGGGTCTGCATCGATACCACATGCCGACAAGGTACATTCAACCGCTTTGTTGACCGCATGGAACTGATGATAGGCCGCCGCTTTTTTGGCAATCGCGGCTCCGTCATCGTCGAACACGACAAAATTCAATACAAGGTCGAGAAACCGCCGCTTTTCAAAGACCCCCTTGAGCAGCACTTCGAGTTCCACAGAACCTCGCGGAGCGACTTCTTTGCCGTCAATGGTGCGCCATGGCATGAACCGGTCCCATCCGCTGGTGAGCGTCCCGCCGCGGGCCTCCAGGCCGTCGGAAATGACAAGCAACTCGTTGTAGAAGAAGAGACCGGGGATATCGCTTTTGTAGGTCTGAAGCTGGTTGAAGGCATGGCGGATGGTGGCCTTCTCACCCGCAGGATTCTTGAGCTCGATCACGCCCAGGGGCAGGCCATTGACAAAAACCACAATATCGGCCCGCCTATTCTTTCGGTCCTCGATGACCGTGAACTGATTAACGGCGAGCCAGTCGTTGTTTTCCAGGTCTTCAAGATCGAGCAGCCAAACCTTGTCGTGTACCTCGCGGCCGTCCTGCATGTAGGAGACATCCACGCCATCGGTAAGCATTCGATGGAAATGCCGGTTGTTCTCGATCAAGCTGGGGGATTCGGTCTGCGTGATTTTCCTGACAGCCTCGCGGGTGGCATCCGGCGGGATGTTCGGATTGATATTCTCAAGCGCGATCTGAAGCCTTCCAATCAAGACGACCTGGTCGTAATCCCGGCGTTCGCAGGCCGGGCCGTCCGGGCTGATATCCGGGCCAAAGGCAATCTGCCAACCAACGGTTTCGAACCAGTCCAGGGCGGTTTTTTCAAGGGTGGTTTCGGTTAAACCGGTCATCGCTTTCTCCGTGCCTGCGTCCGCCTCTGATAGAGTCGTTCCGTGAATCCGCCTTCTTTTTCAAAGGCTTCGGCCTGTGCCGCAAGTTGGCGGTCGAGCAGGCTGCATGCCACGGTAATTAGGACTAAAGCGGCATTGGCTGCGATTTCGGGATAAGTGGACCTCGTGGACTTTGTGGACCCGGTGGACGGTCCATTCTGTCCATTTTGTCCATGATGTCCACTTGGTCCACCATGATTTTCCTTCACCCACTGCGCCACCTCATCCACAGTAGCGCAGCGCCGGTTGATCAGCGCCGCCCGGCGCGGATCTTCCCGCTCCCACTGTGGCAAACCCCGCTGCCGCAGAAAATCCTCATAATCCAAACGCAACTCTTCAAGGCTTGCCCGTGCCACATTAGTCAGTTTCAGTTCGGTTTTTCTGGATGTTCCCGAAGCCTTGCTGCCCTCCGCGATGTTTTGCACCCCAGACCGTGCCGCCTGCACCATCTGGTCCTTTGTCCGGCTGAACCTGTCAACATACCGGTCGCAGAAACGAACCGTTACATCATAGACGAGCTGCGCGACCTGAAAGCTCTTCAGGATCCGGTAGCCGCCATGCTTTGGAATCAGGCCTTCAGAAGGTTTGCTTCCCGTTCCCCGTCCACCCTGTCCATGTTGTCCATGCTGTCCACTCATAAGCCAACCTCCTGGCAGGTTGTTTCCAAAATGGAAACAACTGAATCTTCCTCCAGTTCGCCGAAATCAAAGATGTTTTTCAGATGTTTGCTGACGGCCGGCACCTTCACATTGAACAGCCCTGCCAAGGCCTTCTGGGTCAGCCAGAAATTTTCATCATGGTACAGGACGCCGACTTTTTTATCGCCTTCCGGGGTGCTGTATAGGATGATTTCGTTTTTCATGGTTGCCCCTCGCATTGGGTATTTTTGGGCGATTCGCGAACCGCCCCTACCGCAGGATTTTCCCGGTCAACTTCCCGTTTCATCGGATTTTTGGCGATATATTCCCGGATGCGTTTTAATTCGTTTTCATTTCGAATGATATGTTCGTAATAATTGCGTTGCCATAATTTCATGCCCGGCGTTTTGCGGATTTGGTTTATTTGTTTGGTCGATACGGTTTTAAACGCGCCTATTAATCGACCGATGGATTTGCGTTTTCCCGTAGGGGCGGTTCGCGAACCGCCCCTACAACCGTCAATGATAACGATGATCCCGTGCAGATGATTTGGCATGACAACCCATTCATCCAACGAAACATGGTCATGTTGTTCCGCCAACCATTCCCATGAATCGGTAACCATCCGCCCGGCATCATTCAACACCATTTTGCCATTTTTGATTTCCCCAAACAGACATTCCCTGTTCTGCGTGCAGATCGACACGAAATACGCCCCGGCCTGTTAATAATCGTACCCTTTCAATTGTATTGACCGGCTATGATGAATATCCGGATTGTATGTCATACCCCGGCCTCCTCAACGAACTTCTCGGCATCCGGGATGCGCAGCTCGCCGGAAATGAGTTTGGGAAGGAGGGTGTCGCGGAGAGAAGAAAGGAAAACTGATTCACGTTGATTTTGTAATAATTTTTCAAAAAACGGCTCAACAATCTGTTGATAACTCTCAATTGTCTCAGAATCAGGAATAAGAACCTTAGTATTTGAAAATAGCGTCTTATTTAAGTTCAGCAAAACAGAGCCACCACTGCCACCAGCACGAATTTGATCTCCGAGTCTATTCAAAACCTGATAGCAATAGTAAGAGCTTTTTTTGTTTTTTGGGATTACGCTGTTTATTTGTTGGTTTGTTTGGGATCTCTCAGTTGTCATAACAACCAATCCCGGCGTAGCAATGCAACTAACGCAAATAGTTTTGGCTGGCAGGTATTTATTGCGTTGGGTATTTGCGCCTTTTGTAGAAAGATACTTTCCTGTCTGTGTGACAAAAACCTTACCATGCATATCTGGAATCGTGATAAAGGGGATGTCCTCTCCGTAGTTTTCTGGATCTTTCGTGGGCGGAGTTTTGCCACAAATTACATTTCCCAAATCTGAAACCACGCCAACCCTCCACCCCCTCGGAATTTCTCCCATCTCCGAATCCTCGAATCTATCGGGAAAGATCCCGGCAATATCATCCGGCAAACCGGGGTCGCCGCCTTCTGCTTTGACGCGCACCGGAACGAAATCCACGAACCAGGACTTGAAGATGGCGCGGGCTGTTGCTTCCAACGCCTTATTCATCCGGCGGTTCAATTCGATCTTGTCGTCCAGAGACCCGAGGATGTGGGCTATGGCGCGTTGTTCGGGAAGAGGGAGTATAATAACAGAAATATCAGAAAACCTTGACTTTGAGACATTGGTGTAAACCGAACCACCTCCCCCAGCAGCATCAAGTTCAAAGCCAAGTTGTGTAAAGACATAATAGAGATAAAGGGGATGGACTTTGTTATGATCACATATGACGCTATTAATCTGTTGATTTGTAAAACTGTCTTTGGTGGTTATCCCGCACTTTCCAATAGTAGCAATACAACTCATCATTATGGAGCCTTTTGGAAGTTGACAGGACCTCATAACTTCGGCCCCTGCTTGGCTTAATGTCCGTGCTGTTTCCGAAATATAGACAGATGTTCCCATATCCGGAATTGTAATAAAGGGGTAGTGGCCTCCGAAATATTTAGGTATTTTGGTGCTTGGCGTTTTACCTGTAACAACTCTTCCAAGATCACCAATTTTATACTCACGCCACTCACTTGCCATATCCCAAGACCTCTAAATTCCTCTTGATGACGGCTTCGAGCCGGTCCGCTTCGGCGAACTGCTCGTAGAGCGTGGCGGATAGTTCGGCCATCTTTTCCTCAAACGGAATGCCGTCGTCCTCGATCTCAGCTGCGCCCACGTATCGGCCCGGGGTCAACACATAGCCGTGTTCCTTGATCTCCTCGGTAGTGGCGCTCTTGCAGAAACCCGGCACATCCCTGTATTCGCCGACCTCTTTTTCTCCACGCCAGGCATGGTAGGTAGCGGCGACCTTGTCGATCTCTTCGTCGGAAAAATCTTTATGGGTCCGGTCGATGAGGCTTCCCAATTTGCGAGCGTCGATAAAAAGGGTGTGCCCGCGCCGGTCGCGAAATTTGCCGTTCTTCTTGTTGCGGGCCACAAACCACAGGCACACCGGAATCTGCGTCGTGTAAAAAAGCTGCCCGGGCAGGGCGATCATGCAGTCCACCAGGTCCGCCTCGATTATGTTCCTGCGGATTTCCCCTTCGCTGGTGGTGTTGGTGGACATGGACCCGTTGGCCATGACAAACCCGCTAACCCCCGTGGGCGAGAGGTGATGGATGAAGTGCTGAATCCAGGCGTAGTTGGCGTTGTTCATCGGCGGGATGCCGTATTTCCAGCGGGCGTCCTCACGCAGACGTTCACCGCCCCAGTCGCTCATGTTGAAGGGCGGATTGGCGAGGATGAAATCAGCCCGCAGGTCTTTGTGCAGGTCGTTGTGGAAGCTGTCCGCATGTTGACCGCCCAGGTTGGCGTCGAGTCCTCTGATGGCCAGGTTCATCATGGCCAGCCGCCAGGTGGTGGAGTTGGACTCCTGGCCATAAATGGCGATATCGCCCAGGCGGCCGCCGCGCTCCTCAACAAAGCGCTCGCTTTGAACGAACATGCCGCCCGAGCCGCAGCACGGGTCATATACGCGCCCCTTGTACGGCTCGATCATCCTGACGAGCAGATTGACCACGCACCGGGGTGTGTAGAACTCCCCGCCACCTTTGCCCTCAGCGGCGGCGAAACGACCAAGGAAATACTCGTACACGCGGCCGAGAATATCTTTTGAGCGGGATTCATCGTCTCCAAGTCCAATCTTGCTGATGATATCGATGAGTTCACCCAGGCGGTATTTATCCAGAGACGGGCGCGAATAGTCCTTGGGCAGAACACCCTTGAGGGTCGGGTTCTCTTTTTCAATGGCCACCATCGCATCATCAACGATTTTTCCGATGGACGGCTGCTTGGCGCTGGATTGGAGTTTGGCCCAACGGGCCTCCTTGGGCACCCAGAAGATGTTGGCCGCCGCGTATTCGTCACGGTCTTCCGGGTCTGTGTATTCGGTATCTTTCGTCGCCTCGAGCTGCTTGTACTTGGCCTGGAAGGCGTCGGAGATATATTTGAGGAAAATCAGGCCCAGAACCACGTGCTTGTACTCGGATGCGTCCATATGCCCTCGAAGCTTGTCGGCGGCCGCCCACATCTGGTTCTCAAAGCCAAGATTGGCACCATTTCCTCTTTTATCAGTCATGTATTTCCTCTCTGATATTTATCAGCTCAATAGTCGTAGCGTGAGTTGCGAACGAACGCCTTTAAATAACGAGGAGTTGCGTCCTTAAATCCCGTATTCCGGAAAAGTTTTAACGAAACCCCTATTTTTAAGCGTTTTGTGTCGGCTTTCGGGACGCCTTTTAATAATAAAATAACCTTCAATTAGTATGGTGACTATTTGATATTTAAGGATTGTCCCCATTTCCACACCCATTTCATGTCCTTTTGCACGCGGAGCTATATCATTATTCGCAAAGTGCTTTGGGTACCCATCGAAGAGTACCAGAGCTTTCCTTGACGGTCCCAAATCTAAACGAACTTTCTTTCGACCAGGACAAATATGTTGGCCTGTATATAACCTCTACCTCGATGTCCCCACTTTCGATTGTCCCCTTATACGGCAGAAACCTGCAGAAAGTAGTGGTGGTTTCGCCAGCCCTAATCCGCTTTATAGGTTCTGTATCTGTCCTTGTGCGAATATTTGCGACTCCACCGTCTTGCCATGTAACATTCCGCAATGTGCATGACAAATGAACATCGTAGATCGGGAGCACACCCATATTATCCACAGTGAAGGGAGATGAAAAAGGCTTTTGGGGATCAATTGCTGAATCACATGAAACTACAACACGCGCTGAAAGACCGTATAAGGTCACAACTATTCCTAGAATAGTCCCGAAGCCAGCTACCAGTTTCCAACCAGACCGAAGCCAGTTGTAGAAGCCATTCGGGCGCTTCACTGATTTGCTTGCTTGCTTACGGCCTGATTGCTTCACCTCGTTCCTCTTTTTCTTCTTTCGTGCCATGAATAGTAAATTTCAAATCTAACGCTGGGCATCACCGGCACCGAACACGCGACCAAGGAGTCGCAGGATAAAGCCACCGAATGTTGACCGCGTGGTTCGGTGTCCGCGTGCATGCCCTTGTTAGCACAAGTATACACAAGGTAATCCTCAGTTCAATAGAATAACCTGCTCTCTATGTTCAATGATGAAGTCTTCGCCCAAAATATCGAAATGTAATATAGTTGATCAGATTTACGTATCGGTACTGGTCTATATATTTCCGAACCTGCTGGTATTGTTGGTCTGCCTCTGCGACCGTTTGTTGCATCATTTGAAAGAAGTTATAAGAAATGTCACCCTTATTCAGCTTTTGGATTATATCTAATATAGATTCTGGGCTTATTCTGCATTTGATATATAGGTTCTTGATCTCATCCTTTAGGTCACCAGTTCTGTCTAGGTTCGTAGATATCACATTCTCTTCAGGTCCGGCCAGTCGGATTTTCACAGTCTTATCTATTATCGTTTCTTTCAGATCGACACCTTTTAACCTTTGTATTGATTCCCTATATTTCGATTCTGGTTCTAAAACGGATTCGTTGATCGTGCCATTATCAAGTCTCTTGCCAGAGTATGTAACATAAAAACGGTATAACTCGATAAGCTCTCCATACTCAATAATATACCGAAGCAATATGTCTGCATTATCTCTAATTTCTTTCCTCTTGTCTAAGTATGCAGTTATCCATAGGTCTATCACCTTACCGATGACGACTCCTACAAAAGGTAAGCCTATTAGTCCAAGCCAGCCAACAGCCATCTTTCTGCCCTCCTGTGTAAATTCGGCACTTTCTGCGTACCTACTATGAGGAATTTCTATTTGATGTCGTGAGACTTGGGGGATAATCCTTAAATAATCAAATATCTACCACGTGCTAACAATCATTGACTTCTTTAGGGACTCACTCTCTTTCCTCTTTCCCGAACATGAAGGCATTTTCGATGTCTAATAAGGGTTTTCGGGTCGGGATAGAAATACGGCGCGCTTGATCTTAGGTGTCGGCTTGGCCGTTTCGGCGTTTCCGCTTTCCGTGCCCGTTTAGCCTCCTCCATAATCCACGTTTCCGCAAGCCTCCCTGCGATCCCACACGGTCGGATTT
>JAIPDZ010000168.1 GCA_021737425.1 Deltaproteobacteria bacterium | reverse complement strand
CAGCGGTCGCCATGGGCTGGGCCGAGTGAACACCATATCTTCGGGCCTCATAGGAGGCCGAGGAGACCACGCCCCTTTCCCTGCTGCCCCCCACGATCACCGGCTTTCCCCGAAGTTCCGGGTGATCCAGGACCTCCACAGCCGGGTAAAACGCATCCATGTCGAGATGAATGATGGATTTGAGCATCTTCAAAAATAAAGGTGGTAGGAAGCGCGGCGTTGCTGGAATTCGAGAACACCGATCCGGGATCCTTGATCACAAGGGAGTCAATATCGCTGTTCAAAATCTCGGGTTAGAGAAGGATCTGTATTATCGGTGGGCAAGGACGGGTCCTTTCTCTATCTGCTGGGACATGGTCGAAAGCCGCCGGTATAATGTGGCAGGGCTCATACCCAGATATTTGGCAGCCTCTCTTTTCCCTTCGGTTGAGTCTCCGAACTTCCGGATGGCATCCAGGATTAGGATATGTTCTACCTGGGCCAATGGGCTCATCCCCTGTTTCTTTTTATCCCCATTTTTTCCCAAGAGGTAACCGGGAAGATCATCAAACTCCACCCACCCCTCGTCTTTAACATTACAGACATACTCCACAACATTCTTCAATTCGCGGACATTCCCTGGCCATTGATAGGCCAGTAGAAAGGCCAAGACATCAGAGCTGAATCCTCGTACGGCGTGTGTCAAATGCGCCTTGGTTTTTCCCAAAAAGTATTCCAATAACAGCGGGATATCCTCAACTCGCTCACGGAGTGGGGGGATATGTAAGGGAATGACATTTAATCTAAAATAGAGGTCCTGTAAAAACAATTTGTCTTGAACCAATTTGTTTAAATCTTTATTGGTAGCTGCCACAACTCTCACATCTACATCATGAGCCTGCAATTCTCCCACTTTCTCCAACAAATGCGTATCCAAAAACCGCAAGATCTTGGCCTGACTCTCCAGAGACAGATACCCGATTTCATCCAAAAACAAGGTCCCCTTATGGGCCATTTCAATTCTTCCCATCTTCCCCTTTTTGTAGGCGCCTGTAAATGCGCCTCCCTTATAGCCGAACAGTTCGCTTTCAAACAAGGCAGCGGGCACTGCACTGGAGTTTATGGTGATAAAGGGATTGTATTTTCGAGGACTTTCATAGTGTAGAAGTCCGGCCACCAACTCCTTTCCTGTGCCAGTTTCGCCGGTAATAAGGACAGTGGAAGTACTTTTTGAGACCTTTTTGATGAGATTTTTCAATTTAGAAATAGCCGCTGACCGGCCGATGAGTGCCAAATCCTCTGCCACGTGCAGATACGAATTGGCTGCCTTTTTGCCGTGCAAGGCATCACGAATAACAATGATATGACCATCCATAGGACAACCAGGCTTAATCGGCATCTTGTGAGCGAAAAGCCTTGCTTCATTTCCTTCTTTATGGACGGAAGTCCCATGTCCGGAGGCACCCATATCCAGTTCATTTTCCAAAAATTCAGAGGTTCTGCCGAGTAGTTCACTTCGCTTGACTCCCAATAACTTCTCTCCAAATTGATTGATGTTGACAATCCGGTTATGCCTGTTCGTCAAGACCAATCCCTCTTCAGCTGAACTGATAATCCGGGTCATCTCATCAGAGCCGAAAAACGCTTCATGATCCGTTGTCTTTCTAAAAAAAATATTCGCCATCAGATCTGCAATTTCATCGGACAATCTGGCCAGGGACAAGGCCTTATCCGTCATGATCTTTTTCTGACGGTGGTCATACCCCAAAAATCCGAAGATACCCACTATTCTGTTGGCATACTTGATGGGACTGGAAATCACGGAACTGTACGGGCAAAAGGACCTTATTTCACACTTTAGACATTCCTTGGTCTCTTTGGGGGCCCCTATTTCGTAGCTTTCCCCATACATGATGGATTTGTGCACATAGGAATCCCGTGGTCTTTTGGTCCCCACATTCTTCAAATAGGGGCCGGTCCCGGCCACGGCGATCAGACCTTCATCAATGACCATGATTTCCGTACTGAGCATAGGCCGCAATACATTGCAGAAAGATTGTATGGTATCCTTAGAAAGGACCAAGCTGTTCATTTTGTTCCCCCTTCTCAGTTGATGAAATTCAATGTGGCCACTCAATTCTCAAATTGACAATAATTCTGGGATAAATCAACTCTTTTTTATCACTATGAAAACATTCCCTTTTGGTTCGCCAACCAAAGTGGCCTTCCGCTCCAATGCAAATAGGAAAAACATAATATCATTTCAATAGGTTATTTAAATCCTTCCACCCATTTGGGAGGGACAAAAGCCTATGGCATGCTTCGTGCTGAGAACAATTGACATTCCACTTCCTTTCACAATCAGTCTTGATTTTTTGCTGGCACTCACCAAATCAATGGTCATTTAATTCCTAGCGGCAGGTATGGAAGTCTTTGTGCAACTATAACCGAATTGTGAAAAAGAGATTCTGTATTTTCTCTTGATTTTAAATATCAAGGCAAGGGGGTGATACGATGACCTAAAGAGGCTCTTTTTACAGTAGAAGCATTATCACACCATATAATTGTAATTACACGAAAAGGAGAAGATATATGCCGCACCAAGAATATTACAAGATGTTATCGCCTGAATTCAAATACGTCAGGGCCTTCTGCACTGAAGATGATATTGCCATGGCTGAAAGCATCAGAAAATTTGTAAATAAGGAAATCATGCCCCATCGCCAAGATCTGGAAGGGGGATGGCATAGAGACGAACAACTTGCGCTTGAGACACAACACGCCTTGTATGCCAAACTAGCCGACCTGGGCGTAACCAAATCAAACCTTCCCACCGAGCACGGTGGTTTGGGGCTATCTCCTGTTGTCCGACAAATGGTCAATGAAGAGATTTCCCGTGGAGATATTGGCCTGGGTACCATGGTGGGAAAGATTCACTGGATTGTGTCCTTCATGGTTGCGGCCAAAAGGGACGACTTGTTGAAGGAATTCGCAGACAGGATTACGGGTAAGGATTCATGGACGGCCTGCGTGGCCATTACTGAACCTACAGGAGGGGCCAATCTGGAAGACCCTGCACAGCAATACCGGACCATAAGAACCATTGCCAGGCAGGATGGCGATGACTATGTAATTAACGGCCACAAGATCTGGCCCGGCCCCTCCGGACCAGCTGAACACTTCCAGAGTAAGGATTTGAAAGGCCATTTGGGATATTGGACAGTTGCTACCACTGATCCTGAAAAAGGTGAAGAAGGGGTTGGGCTCTTCCATATTCCACCGGATGCCAAAGGCATGAATTTCTCCAAGCCTTATGAAAAAATGGGATTTTGCTGGACGGATGAAAATGTTGACATTTATTTCGATGATGTACGGATACCCAAAAAATACCGGATCGATACAGAACCGGGCCAGGGTTCCAACCTCGTGAGAGCGTATGTGATCGGCCTTGGCAGGCTGGCAGGCGCGGCTCGTTTGGTGGGGCTCTCTCAGGCCGTATTGGAGATCGTCCTAAATGCAACAAAGCATCGGGAGATCGTCGGAATGCCCCAACGGGAGCGTTCACTGTTTGCCAATTATATTGGAGAGATGTTCAGATTCATTGATATTGCCAGGCAATACTATCTTTCTGTCACATGGCAGGTCATGCATCCTGAAATATACGGTGACCACTGGTCTCATGAAATGATTGCCAAATATTCTGCGGCCAGATCCTTTTCTGCAGACTGTGCCCATTTTGTCTGCAACAGAGGGATGGAAATGATGGGCTCCTATGGTTATGCCTATGAATTCAATTTAGAAAAATATATGAGGGATTATAAGATCGTTCAAATGTGGTTAGGCGGAGCGCAGAGAGACCGATTGGATATCGCCCAGGGTCTTTACGGCCCGTTCACATGGGGTGGTTTTGATGATTGGAGCAAAAAGCAGAGGTTAGCCAAATAGACGGCGTGGAGGAAGATTGGATAGACATGAGGCACCCTGATAGAAATGAGGAGCGGAACATGTGGAATCAAATGAGAGAACTGATGATCGGCGCCTGCGACCTTCACATCCATGCGGGACCCGATGTGGTCCCCCGTCAACAAGATTTACTGGAGGTGGCGGAACAGGCAAGTGAGGCCGGGATGAAGGCTTTGGCCATCAAAGATCATAACACGGTGACCGCAGACCGGGTAAATCTGGCCAAAAAATTTGTCTCAAAGGACTTGATGCTTTTGGGTGGGATTGTGCTTAATTATGCGGTAGGGGGCTTTAATGTGGAGGCCGTAGACCAGGCCCTACGCTTGGGGGCAAAAATCGTCTGGATGCCCAGCATGGATTCATGCCTCACCATTGAGAAAGTCCACGTAAGCCAGGCCACACCATGGCTCTTACCTTTTGTCAAACTACGTCAACCGGAGAAGGGCCTTACTGTACTCGACCAATGGCCGTCCGGGGAAAACCTGAAACCTGAGGTGCGGGATATCTTGAAATTAATCGCTGAGAATGATGCAATTTTGGACACATGTCATCTCTCAGCCCATGAATGTAAAGTGCTTATTGACGGGGCCGTGGACGTCGGTGTTAAGAAGATCATCGTCACTCACCCGAATTGCAGCGTAAATCCAATGACCATTGATGAACAAAAATCATTGATTACAAAAGGGGATCAAATATACCTGAATTACGCCTTTCTCCCCTGCATGCCGCTATTTGACAGACAGCATCCTCGGATCATTGCTGAGATGATGAACGGTGTGGGGTTTGATCGGTGCATGCTCTTTTCTGATTTCGGGCAGATGGTCAACCCACCCCCTGTGGAGGGATACCAAATGTTCATCGCCAGCCTACTGGCAATGGGTGTAGGTGAAAAAGAAATCCAAAAAATGGCATCCAAAAATCCGGCACGTCTTCTCGGATTGGAGTAGCT
This sequence comes from Deltaproteobacteria bacterium, assembly GCA_021737425.1. Classification (GTDB taxonomy): domain Bacteria; phylum Desulfobacterota; class DSM-4660; order Desulfatiglandales; family Desulfatiglandaceae; genus JAIPDZ01. The sequence continues at coordinate 4,558 of JAIPDZ010000168.1, read as the reverse complement.
TCGGGCTGAGCGGTACTGCCTGAGAAGCATAAGGTCCGTGAATGGAACTACGGCAAAACCAGAGAGCATTGTATGGGGTTACCTCTCTCTGAGAGGGAATTAGCTAAGGGATACGTTAAGATCAACCAACTTTTACAAAGGAGGGCAACAATGAAAATTCGTTTATTGGATTTCGGCGCATTGACAGCAGACCTTGGGTGGACATTGGAGGCGGCAGGGGTATCCACCCACAGCAACTCTTCTCCTGAAACCCTGCGGAGAGATTTCCAGATGCTTGGGGCGCTTATCGAGCATCCAAAGCATGGCGTTATTCTCTATGAAATCGGGCCTGCGCCGACGTGGAAAGATCTGTGGCCTGAGCCGGTTCAGGAGGTCTTCGGCATCACGCGCTACGAGGAGGAGAACAGACTGGACAAGCAGTTGGAAAAGGCCGGATATACTGTAAAAGATGTCTCAGCAATTATCATCGGCCATCTGCACCTGGATCATGCAGGAGGCTTGGAGTTCTTCAGGGGGATGGATGTACCGGTGTATGCCCACGAGGAAGAAATAAAATACGCCTTTTATGCCATTGCCACCAAACAGGACTTTGGGGCGTATATCCCCCATTACATCGACTCCGCATTCAACTGGAAGCCAGTCCACGGCGAGGAGTTCGAACTTTTTGAGGGGATTACCCTTTACCATACCCCTGGGCATACCCCTGGGATGATATCTATGAAGGTGGACCTCAGTAATTCATCGTTCTTGTTTACCTCGGACACCATGTTCTTTAAGGAGAATTTTTATGATGAAACCCCTCCCGGATGGCTCATCCGTGATATGGCAGGATGGTGGAAAAGCCTTGCCAAACTAAAAACTATCGCATCTCTCAATGATTCAAATGTGATCTTAGGACATGATGGCGACGTGTTTGCAGAATATACCCAACAGCCCTATTACGATTAGAGGATGAAGCGTCCCCCGGTACCGCCTGACGGCGGGACCGGGAATGCGTTCCTTCAGCGTCTTGTAACAGTTTAGGCTTCTGAAATGGAATTGCAGGCCATGAGGGGACCTTCATTCACGGATCGTTATTTCGACGGGCTAAGTTAATGCAGCGTCTTTAAAAGCCTCAGAGGAAGGAGGGAGCATGGCACACTATTCCGACTTAGGCAGGGAATTGCAGGAATTATTACGGCTCAAGATCTCACCTATTGGGATCAAGTACTTTACCAAAACCACGGACATTCCTGAAGGGTTTGAGGTAGTCCAAAGTGAATGCGCCATATGCCAGGTTATTGCAAAAGCCAGATTCCATGAAGTGCCTGTGGCCACCACCAAACAAGCCGCAACCGTATGCGGGATGGGGGGTGCCGTCTCAGGGTTTTATGAGATCGCCCGGGATGTTGCGGACGGGACCCGAAACAAAGGGGCTTGGGCAAAGACGGTGGAAGCGACCCGAAAATTAGCACAGAATCGAATGGGCATTAAGGTGGGAAAATTCGAGGCCATGGGCGTAGCTCCGCTCAAAAACCTGTCTATGGCACCGGATGTGGTCCAGGTATGGGGAACTCCTGTCCAGATGCTTCATCTGGTCTATGCACATATCTGGGACGGGGGGGATAATGTGGAAATGAGCACCAACGGGCACGGCGCCAGCTGCTATGAGGCCCTGGTGGTACCCTATCTGACCGGTCAAGTGAAGCTGGCCATGGCAGATATCGGGGACCGTCGATTTGCCTATGCAGCGGATGATGAAATGATCATGGGGTTTCCTCTCGCCCAACTTGAGAGGATTACCGTAAACTTGCGCGAGTCTTATGACGCTGCATACCGGTTTCCTTACCAATACCACATGTTTCCCATCTGGGAGGGGGCGGTGGAAAGGTGCAAGGCGTGACACGGAAACAGTGCCCCGAGTAGATCCAACAGTCACGTGGAGACGTCCATATTCACAAGACAACTTAATGAGAACAAAGGTCAATCATGAAGGGTTTCTTCGGGCAAATTTTGCGTATCAATGTGGCTGAGCAAACTTTCGGCACTGAACCCATCGACGAAGGGGTTCTCAAGAGGTACCTTGGGGGCAAAGGCCTATCGACCCACCTTCTTTTGAAGGAAAACCCGGCTGGGGTAGATCCTTTGGCCCCTGAAAACACCCTCATTCTGGCTGTCGGCCCGGTATCCGGAAGTAGTATATGGGGCTCGTGTCGGTATGGGATCTATACCAAGTCTCCCCAAACCCGCTTTTACACTGAATCTTATTCCGGAGGGACGGTGGGCGATTATATGGCCAGGACGGGATACGATCTTATAATCCTTCAGAATGCCTCTGATAATCCGGTCTGGCTTGAAATCTCGGATCAGGGCGTGCAATTTCATCCGGCCCAGGACCTGTGGGGCCTGGACACCTATGAAACCGAAAACCGGGTCAAGGCATATGTGAGGCAAAGCAACCCGGGACAACCCAAATCAGGGGCCATGGTCATTGGCCCTGCCGGAGAGAACAAGGTCTCATTCTCAGTAGTGGAAAATGATTATTGGCGCTCCGCGGGTCGGACCGGTGCCGGTGCAGTAATGGGCAGCAAAGGGATAAAGGCCATAGCCTTCTGGGGTTCCCGTAAAAAGGAGTTTGCCGACAGTGATCTGATCAATGGGTTTACACGGGAAATAGCCAAGAGAGGAAAAGACGACGCAGGCGCAAATGCCTATAAGACCATGGGAACGCCCATGCTGGTCAAGGTGGTCAACCAGGCCGGAGCGTTTCCGACCCGGTACTGGAAAAAAGGAACCTATGATCACTGGGAAATGATCAGTGCCGACGCCCTTCATGAGCGCTGTGACGTCGTTCCCCACGCCTGTTTGAAGTGTTTTATGGCCTGCGGCAGGTTAAGCACGGTGAAGGAGGGTCGTCATGCCGGCCTTAAAATCGAAGGACCGGAGTACGAGACCCTTTATGCACTGGGAGGGCTTTGCGAGGTTGATCGCATAGAAGAAATCATGTTTCTCAACGACATATGCGACAGGCTGGGTATGGACACGATCTCGGCAGGTAACTTACTGGCCTTTGCCATGGAGGCTTTCAGCCAAGGGCGTATCGAATACAAAATTAAATACGGAGATGTGGACGCCATGGCCTGCCTATTGGAGGACATCGCCCATCGGAGAGATATGGGCGATATTCTGGCTGAAGGCATAAAACACGCTGCTCAGGAATGGGACATGGAGGCCCAGGCCATCCACGTCAAGGGCCTGGAACCCGCGGGCTATGATCCGCGTATCCTGAAAGGGATGGGATTGGCCTATGGCACCTCGGATCGGGGGGCATGCCACTTGCGGGCCACCTTTTATAAACCTGAGCTGAGTGGACTCATTGACCCAGATCAGATTCAGGACAAGGCCGCCATGTTTGCGGAATGGGAAGCGCGCCTCACCCTCTTTGACACCCTGATTTTGTGTCGATTTTACCGCGATCTTTATCAGTGGCCTGAACTGAGCACCATCATCGAGGGGACCACCGGACTCAAGCTCGACCCCGAGGCCATGCGTGAGGTGGCCACCCGGGTGATCAATGACACCAGGCGGTTTAATATTCGAGAAGGGCTAACCCCAAAAGATGATCAGTTGCCCATACGTTTCCACCAGGAGGCCTTGGAATCGGGAAAAACCATCACCAAAGAGGATATGAACGCGCTTCTCAAAGACTATTACAAAAGCAGAGGTTGGGATAAAGAAGGGGTCCCCACTGAGGAAAGTTAAACCCTTTAGGGGGCGTGTGACAAAAGACCTTCCTTGAGCCTTTATTCGCGCGCCTCCTGAGTTTTTGCAATGGAAAATCCATGTACGGCCAGAGGCAACCCGCTTGTTACAACACCAGATATTTCTTGATCAGGGCCTCATCTTGCCAGATTTCCTCCATGTCCCCCTGGTGCATAATCTGTCCCTTCTCGATGATGTAGCCCCGGTCGCAGACCTTTCTGCAGAACTTCAGGTTCTGGTCAGCCAAGAGCAGGGTCATTCTTTTTTCCTCTTTCCATAACCATACTCCTTTTCCCTCATGAGGTTACGGATCTCTTGGGAGCCAGTTAACTTGGGAGGGAGTAATGGTGCGCACTCTTCTGCTGGTTTAAAAGGGAGCTATGCTGACGATTTCAAATGATTAAGGCAAGAGTTGTACAAGGATTTCAATGCCCTATTATGGAAACAGGTGTGCCCTTAAAATACCGGTCCTGTTTTTGGGCCTTTAGGATAAATTCCTATTCTCTGCTTTTGGCCCATAATCTTGACACCAGAGCATCCAAGCGATACTGTATTTTGTAAGAGTTGGGCCAATCGCCTTTGGGTCAAACCGTGGTAGGCATCATCCCCACATCGCGGTCAGAGGGCTCAGCAACAGGCGAAAATCACATTTTGAAAACCGGTATTGAAGGCTCTGCAGAGGTACCACAATGGGCATGATGACGGGCAAGGAGTATATTGAATCCCTTCGGGCGCTTCACCCGGAGGTCTATTTTTTTGGTGAAAAGATCAATCATGTTGTGGATGAACCCATGTTTGAGCCCCATATTCACACCGC
>JAIPDZ010000167.1 GCA_021737425.1 Deltaproteobacteria bacterium | reverse complement strand
CAGGAGCTGGAACGTTTGGGATGGAATCCGGTGGACCCGGTCACCATTGAGCTGATTATGTCGCTTTTGGAGGGTAAAGAGGAGTATGAGGTTCGTAGGTACAATCTCCATTGACGCCTGTGCCCTGCTGCTGGAGAGACAACCCGTCACTTGTCCGAAGCCCCGACAAGGCTTACCCATTCCATTCCGAGAGGTGTTGGGCCTCCATCTTTAGAAGCCGGGATTCCAGCCGTTCTATTCGAGTTAAAAGTTCCAGAACCACGCCGATCCCTGCACAGTTGATCCCCAATTGACTGCGAAGCCGCAAGATTTTACTCACCACACCCACCGCATCCTCATGAAATCGCCTAAGCATTCGGGATAAACGGATAAATGGGGGAACCTCCATATAAGGGTTGGCTGTCATGTAATCACAAATGGAACCCCATAGGGTTTCGGTCCTTCTGTTATGGTTCAACATGAGGCCCGGGCTTATCCACGATGTCCACCGTACTGGCCTGCGGCCCCTTTTCTCCCTGCGCTTCCACATAACGGACCCCGGTGCCGATGTCCAATCGGTCAAAGTCATCGTGCAGCACGCTGTTTTGATGAAAATAGACCTCCCTGCCGTCCAGGGACTTAATAAACCCATACCCTTCATCAGGGAAAAGTTTGGATACAAAACCGTCCGTTTCCTGATCCGGATGCCTCTTAGTTTCCCCCCTCTGCTTTTCACCGATTCGTTTCAGTTGGCGGGCAGCCGCATCAAACGCCTCCCTCAGGACCACCTGAAGTTGATCGTGAAGGTCTCCCTCTCCGGAATCCTTGGACACCACCACCTCGTGTCCCGGAGGGACTTTTATGTCGATACGCACCCGAAAAGGTTGTCCGGTTCGCTGGTGTTGGTGGCGACTCTCCACTGCAATGCGACAACTGTTGATATGATCACAGTAGCGCTCCAGTTTATTTGCCTGATCCTCAATAAGTGCTTCAAGGGCATCTGTTTTCTGAATTCCCTTAAAGTAGGTCTCAAGGGGTACTATCATAGCCTCCTCCTTACCGATTGACATTCTCCCAATATCTGGGCCAGCCATAGTAATCGTGCAGCACAATCTCAAAATCCCGATCAAGCGGTGCTTCCGCGTCATACTCGGGACAATTTTTGATATCCTCCCTGGCAACATTGATATGGATTTGGCGGTCAGCCCAGTCGATGTCCTTTATACAGTCCGGAATAATCAAAATCTTTCTCCCCTTAGGCTGATACCATTTGGAAATGTCCACCACCAAATACCGTATGCTCCAGGAAGGCACATCCACTACACATTCGTGGAGGTCCCCTACGTCTTCGTCCTCAGCCTGGATGCTGTAACCGGTTAACTCCTTGACCGATCTGAGATGACATTTTTCCGGATCTTCTTTGTCCTGAGGCTGGACGGTTTGCTGCATATCAAATGCCAGATAGGGGTAGGGGACAGCACCCCAGGCAGCCGGTCCCACCCAGTAGGGAGGCCAGCCAAAATAGTTGAAATACTGCCTCTCATATCTGCGGGAGACCGGTGCATTGGCTTCCAGTGGGGGACTGGCCTCTATCTCGGCACGGGTCATTTTGACCGGGATATGTTTCAGTTCCCAGTCCGGAGTGCCCAGAGCGATGGGAGAGATGAGCACTCGGCGGCCCGGGAGCCATTTGTGGGTATCGGCAACCATATAGCGTACACACCAATCCGTGTCGTCAATCAAAAAATCCTTACATGGGCCTACTTCGTCATCTTCGGCCTGGATGTTGACTTCCATTAGATTACGGGTACTCCAGAGCATAAGACCCTCCTTTTCTTGGGGTTGTGTTTTGAAGAACCCTGCAGCGAACTGCAGGGAATACGCTCGCTGAGCATTTTCAATAGTTGTGTTTCAATATATTCATAAGGAGCCGATGAACGAAATGGGGTAAAAGCCTGATTCATCATGGGGGAAAAGGTGTACATGCGGTTCCTGAGAAAAAGTCTTCTTTGATCAGGGCCGGTCAGTTGCATCTGACTGAGGGCTTACAGGATCAAAACGGGCAAATTACATTCCAGACCCCATTGGTCTGGGCGGGATAAACGGGATAAAAATTGGTTCAAAGGTTCAGAGGTTCAGAGGTTCAGAGGTTCAAAGGTTGATATAACCATTATTTCGTAGTCGAGAACATCATCGACCCAGTTTGAGGCATGTAATGATACCCGCCCTACGGTAAGGGAACAGGGAGGCAATTGTGGATATCACCAAAGTATGGGAAGGGTTGATCCGCCCGGAAGGTGGACGTATCGTTTATGTCATCATGGACGGGGTGGGTGGCCAGGATCCCTTACCTCGACCATCTCGCTGCGGGAGTTCTCGTGTGCGAAAGGCATCCTGGGGCTGCGACCGGGGATCCATTTGATGGGGCTGGCCCTAGCCCATGCGGACGGTTGCGAAAATACGGGGCGTGGGGGCGTGATAGGTCCTTTGAACCCTGAACCTCTGAACCTTTAACCTTTGAACCTTCAGGAGGGGATACCATGCCCGAATTACCGGATGTGGAAGTTTTCAGACAATATATGGCATCCACCGCATTTCACAAAAAAATCAGTGCAGCGACGGTATTCAGCAAAGAAATGCTGGAAAGCGTATCCGCACCCCAATTAAAAAAGATATTAGAGGGCCAGACGCTGGAATCCGGCCTCCGGCATGGTAAATATCTTTTCACCGAGACTTCGAACGGACCGTGGCTGGTGCTCCATTTCGGCATGACCGGCTTTTTAAAGTATTTCAAGGATCCTGATCATCAACCGTCCCACACTCGACTTCTTTTGGACTTTGCCAATGGGTATCATTTGGCCTATGACTGTCAGCGAAAGCTGGGGATGATGAGCCTCACCGATGCTCCAGGGGACTTTATTCGAAAAAGTCAATTGGGCCCGGATGCCCTGGATCCGGATTTGGATGTGGATCAGTTTGAACAGATGGTCAAAGAGACCACTGCCATCATAAAATCCACCTTGATGAATCAAAACCGCATCGCCGGAATCGGCAACATCTATTCAGATGAAATGCTATTCCAGGCGGGGATCCACCCGGGCGCCAGGAGCCAAGACCTCAGTAAAACTGAAATAAAGCGACTGTATGGTGAGCTGAAGAAGGTTCTCCAAAAGGCCATAGAAGCACGCGCCGATCCGAATCGCTTTCCCGATTCCTTCATTATTCCCCATCGGCGTACGGACCGGGTATGTCCCAAATGCTCAGGGGACATTGAAAAGGCCAAAATCGCAGGGCGTACCGCATATTTTTGTCCCCGATGTCAGCAGAAATAATGACCCTTTATCCAAGGATGGTATAGCATGCCGGTTCAAAATGCGGATGTTTCCGAGATATTCAACAAGTTGGCGGACCTCCTGGACATCCAGGGGGCCAATCCGTTCAGGGTTCGCGCCTACCGCAATGCGGCCCGGACGGTGACGAGCCTTCCTCGAAATGTCGCAGATATGATTCAGGAAAATAACGACTTGAGCGAACTCGCAGGGATTGGCAAGGACCTGGCCGGGAAAATCCAGGAGATCGTTCAAACCGGGACCCTGTCCCAACTTGAGGAAGTCGAAAAGGAGACGCCGTCGGAGCTGAATCAGTTGATGAATGTGGGAGGATTGGGGCCCAAGCGGGTCAAGGCATTGTATCAGGAACTGGGTATCCGTAACTTGAAGGAGTTGAAAGCAGCGGCTGAAAGTCAAAAGATTCGCGACCTGGAAGGCTTTGGGGAGAAGACAGAGCAACAAATTCTGGAAGAGCTCCAGCAAATGGACGGCTCAGAAGTACGGATCAAACTGCTGGAAGCGGAACAAAGGGCTGAGCCCCTGGTGGATTATCTCAAAAAAACAAAAGGTCTCAAAGAGATTACCGTGGCCGGCAGCTTCCGGCGCAAAAAGGAAACCGTGGGGGATCTGGATATCCTGGTGACCTGTAAAAAGGGATCCAAAATAATGGACCGTTTTGTCCGGTATGAAGACATCCGCAAGGTGGTCTCCCAAGGGACCACCCGGTCCACGGTGATTTTGCGCTCGGGTCTGCAGGTGGATGTAAGGGTTTTGCCCCAGGTCAGCTATGGAGCCGCTCTGCATTATTTTACCGGTTCCAAGAGTCATAACATCGCGGTCCGAAAAATCGGCACAAAGAAGGGCCTCAAAATCAATGAGTACGGCGTGTTTAAAGGGGACGAGCGGATTGCCGGAAAGACGGAAAAGGAAGTGTATGATCAGGTGGGACTGCCCTATATCGAACCGGAATTGCGCGAGAACCGGGGAGAAGTGGAAGCGGCTCAAAAGGATGAATTGCCCAGCCTCCTGACACTCAAAGACATTCGGGGAGATCTGCACAGCCATACCAAGGCCACGGACGGCCATCACAGCCTGGAAGCCATGGCCAAGGCAGCCAAGGAACATGGCTATGAATACCTGGCCGTTACCGATCATTCTCAAAAGGTGACCATGGCCAAAGGGTTGGATGCCAAACGATTGTCTGAACAGATCAAAGCCATCGACAAGTTGAACGAGGAATTGGAGGGGATCCGAATCCTCAAGGGGATTGAAGTGGATATCCTGGAAGACGGTTCCCTGGATCTGCCCGACGACATCCTCAAGGAACTGGATCTGAGGGTGTGCTCGGTGCACTATAAGCAGAATTTATCCCAGCAGAAGCAGACTGAACGGATTATCCGGGCCATGGACAATCCCTATTTCAATATTCTGGCCCATCCCACGGGCCGCCTCATCAACGAGCGAAAACCCATGGAGCTGAATTTGGAAAAAATCATGGAGGCGGCCAAGGATCGGGGATGCCACCTGGAGGTCAATGCCCATCCCGATCGATTGGACCTATCGGACCCCTACTGTAAGATGGCGAGGGAGATGGACCTCAATTTGGCCATCTCCACCGACGCGCACAGCACATCGGACCTCGATTTCATGCGCTTCGGGGTCAACCAGGCCAGAAGGGGATGGCTGGAACCAGGGGATGTACTCAACACCCACAGTTGGAAACAGCTCAAGAAGCTGTTGCAGCGGAAATGAAACATTCCAAGGGTTGAACCTCTGAACCCTGGAACTACCAGGAGCCATTGCCGATGGATTTCAAAAAACATCCGCCCAAGACGTTTAAAGACCTTGATAAGATGAGCAAAGAGGAGGCCCGTAAGGAGGTCGAGGCCTTACGAGAGGGCATCGATTACCACGATTACCTCTACTATGTCAAAAACCAGCCCGAAATCTCCGATGCCTTGTATGACAAGCTGTTTGGTCGCCTTCAGGACCTGGAGCAAGCCTTTCCGGAACTGCGGTCCGACACCTCGCCCACGCAACGGGTGGGGGCCACGCCGGTCAGTGAATTAAAAAAGGTTGAACACACCGTGCCCATGCTCAGTTTGAATGCGGCCCTTGAACAGGCGGAAGTGAAAAACTTTTATGATTTTATCCAACGCCGTACCAAGGGAAGCAAGACAGCTTTTGTACTCGAACCCAAGTTTGACGGATTTTCCGTTGAGCTGGTGTATGAAGGAGGCGAACTCCGGTACGGCGCCACCCGTGGAGACGGAGAGGTGGGCGAGGACATTACCCATAATGTAAAGACCATCAGCTCGGTTCCCCTGCATCTTCGGAAGAAAAAAGATGTGCCGGCTTTTCTTTCGGTTCGGGGGGAGGTCTTTATGCCCAAAAAGGGCTTTCAGCAACTCAATAAACGTCGCATTGAAAACGGGGAAGAGCCTTTTGCCAATCCCCGGAACGCAGCCGCCGGCACCATGCGCCAGCTGGATCCCCAACAGGTGGCGGACAAGCCCCTGGACATCCTTTTCTATGAGATTTTGTATGTAGTAGATCACCAGCCCGCCTCCCATTGGGAAGACTTAAAACGGCTTCCCCAGTGGGGGCTCAAAACAGATACCCACAATACCAGGGCGGAAAGCCTCAAAGACATCCAGACCTACCATGAGCGGCTTGCTGAAAAACGGGATGAATTTGAATACGACATTGACGGCATTGTGATCAAGCTGGATCGCTATGAACAGCGGGAACAGCTCGGGGTACGCCAGCGGAGCCCGCGCTGGGCCTTTGCCTGGAAATTTCCCCCCAAAGAAGAAGTCACCAGCCTGGAGGATATTGTGGTGCAGGTGGGCAGAACCGGGGTATTGACTCCGGTAGCCCTGCTTCAGCCCGTGGATGTGGGAGGGGTCACCGTAAGCCGGGCCACTTTGCATAATGAGGACGAGGTGAAAAAAAAGGACGTCCGATGCGGGGACAAGGTAAGAGTGGCCAGGGCCGGGGATGTGATTCCAGAGGTAATGGAGCGGATCAAGGAACCCGGCAAAAAGCGGCAAAAACCCTTTTCCATGCCGGATACGTGTCCGGCGTGCGCGGCCCGGGTATATAAAGAAGGGGCCTATTATTTCTGCTCCGGCCGTTTGACGTGTCCGCCCCAGGTTATCGGCGGAATTGTCCATTATGCATCGCGGGAAGCCCTCAATATCGAAGGATTGGGGGAGAAGACTGCTGAAGACATGTTCAAGAAGGGTTTGGTGAAGGATATCTCGGGGCTTTATGGGCTTGGCAAGGAGGACTTACTTCAACTGGATGAATTTGCCGAAAAATCGGCCGGACAACTCTACGAGGCCATCCAAAAGACCAAGAACCCAAAGCTGGACCGGTTCCTGTACGCCCTGGGCATTCGGCATGTGGGGCGACGGATTGCCCAGATCCTGGCTCAACACTTTAGACGCTTTGAAGACCTGAAGAAGGCGGATAAAGAAGCAATTGCTGAGATACCGGAGATCGGTCCGGAAATCGCAGACAGTGTAAGCGAATTTTTTGCACAGAAAGAAAATCGGAAGGTATTGAAGAATTTGAAACAAGCCGGCGTCGTGGTGCAAGACCTAAAGACCAAAAAACAGGCCCAGACCTTGGAAGGAAAAACCTTTGTTTTCACGGGCAAACTCAATGAATATACGCGACAGGAAGCCCAGGATCTGGTGGAAGCATTGGGGGGTCGTGCCACCTCCAGCGTGAGCAGCGAGACGGATTATGTGGTGGCCGGTGAGGATCCGGGCGGCAAGTACGACGAGGCCCGGAACCAAAACGTCACCATTATGGATGAAAAGGAGTTTAAGAAACTGGTGTCTTCCTGACGTTTAAAGGTTCAGAGGTTCAAGGGTTCAGAGGTTCAAAGGTTCAAAGGTTGACAGGTTTAGAGGTTCAAAGGTTAAACCATCGTTGCCTTCGGATGATCCATCCTACGTTCAAAGGAAAACACCCTTATTCCGTAGGGCCGATATCCTCATCGGATTCATAAACCGTTCTCTGGAGCGATAAATGCGCAGGATTCTTACGTCCCCGGTTTCACAATGTCGCATTCTCCGCAACCGCAAACCGGGCATGTAACCTTTTCATCCATCTCATTCTCTCTATCTCCGGGGACGATTCGGTTCACATAAGTTGCGAATGCATGGCCGCATTCCGGGCATAGTGCATCCAGGTCCTCTTTTTCAGGTTGTTCCTGCTTATCGGTCATGGGTCTCCTCCAATTCTGTTACAATTTTTGAAAATGCTCAGCGAGCGCATTCCCCCGCTGCTTGTTGTAGCGAAGCGGAAATCCCGCCCTGCGGGGCAGCGGACCGCCGGAGGCGGTTAAAGGTTAGCCCAGTTAAATCCTCCTGCGGAGGGCCGCAAAGCGGCATTTAACCGGGGCGAGCGAAAGAAAAAATGGTCAAATTTGTCCGCGCTTTGCGCCGACACCCCACCCTTTGGGTGGGTCCCCGGTTTCCTTACATTTGGGAGATTCCCTGCAGCTCGCTGCAGGGTTCTTCAAATTAAATGTTAATAAACCCTGAGCGGTGTGGTATATGGGGTCAATCCGGTATTTGCATTCCGTGGGGCGGGTAGGGAGCCGAAAATGGATATCCAACTTTTACAGCAACTGGCCATATCTCTGGGATTGGGACTGTTAGTGGGGTTCCAGCGGGAATGGGGAAAACGCCATGTGGCCGGAATCCGTAGTTTTGCACTGATCCCGCCTTTGGGCACCCTTTGCGCACAACTGGGCCTCCAGTTCGGCGGATGGGTTCCGGCTGCCGGCCTCATTTCACTAACCGGGGTGGTGGTGGTGGGCGGTGTTATCAAATTCCGGGCCGGTGAAACCATACCGGGGATTACCACCAACACGGCCACCCTGTTGATGTATGTGGTGGGAGCCCTGTTGGCACTGGACCAGGTTCCCCTCGCCGTTGTCATGGGCGGATGCGTGGCGGTCCTGCTCCAGTGGAAACAGCCTCTTCACGCCTTTGTACAACAAATCGGCGAACGAGAAATCCGATCCGTCATTCAACTCACCCTTCTGGCTCTGGTGATTCTCCCCGTTCTGCCCAATAAGACCTATGGTCCCTACAACGTGTTCAACCCGTTTCATACCTGGCTCATGGTGGTGCTCATTGTGGGCATCAGTGTGGGCGGCTATATGAGCTACAAATTGCTGGGATCCCGAGTAGGGACCCTGTTAAGCGGTATCCTCGGAGGGGTCATTTCCAGCACGGCCACCACGGTCAGTCACGCGCGGGTGTCTTCAAAGCAGCCGAATACAGGCGCGTTGGGGGCCATTGTCATCATGATCGCCTCCACTGTTGTGTTTTTTCGAGTGAGCCTGGAGGTGCTTGTGGTAGGCCCTGAAATTCTGCCCCACCTTGCCCCGCTCCTTATCCTTATGGTGCTGGTCATGGGGGCCATTTGTATCTTCTTATATGTTACGGGTCTCCATGAGAAAAACGTATTGCTTCCGGATGAAGACCCGTCCAATCTGAAGGCGGCCGTTATTTTCGGGATCCTCTATGTGGCGGTGCTTTTTGCGGTGGCCGTGGCCAAGGAGCATTTCAGTGACAAGGGCCTTTATCTCGTGGCCGGGCTTTCCGGGTTGACGGACATGGATGCCATCACCCTGTCGGTGATTAATCTTATCAACTCCGAACGACTCAACCTGGACACGGGGTGTCGGATGATCCTGGTGGGGGCGCTGTCCAACCTGGTGTTCAAGGGGGCCATTGTGGCCGTCTTGGGCTCCAGAAGTCTGTTCAAGAGGATCCTTTTCTCCTTTTCGCTGTCCATTGCGGCCGGGATCCTGCTGGTGCTGCTGTGGCCCAAGATCGGGTAGGCCGATCTACGTCCTTTCATTATAGTCTTAACTTAGCCCGTCGAAATAACGACCCCCTCATGGCCTGCAACCCCATTTCAGAAGCCTAAACTGTTACTCATTATACAGGCACTTCCCCATTTTCACCATCGCACCATAGGGATATTACCATTTTGATACCCAGGGTGGGGAATTATACTTTTAACTCAATGTCATTAACGGTAAAGATTGTATGCGGAGTGAAGCAAGATTTTCCCACGATTTGGCCAAGATAGTGGTGTGCTTCATTCCGCATACAATCTGGTTGAACTAAGCCGCGGGCTCACCTATGGAGATTCAATAGCGA
>JAIPDZ010000166.1 GCA_021737425.1 Deltaproteobacteria bacterium | reverse complement strand
CTTTTCATCCATGACAAACAGGGCGTCCAACAGGGCCATCTGAAAGGTCCCGGGCCCGGGCGCGTCCCTGGCCCCCATTTCACCGGCCAGGCCAAAGTAAGCCAGGGCAGAGGAGGCCGCATGCAGGGGATCCTTTTCCACGGCGGAAAAGGCCCCGATCAGGGCCGTGGCCGTGCACCCGGTTCCGGTAATATATCCCATCATTTCATGCCCATTTGAGACCGTCAGGGTCTGTTTGCCGTCGGTGATCAGATCCACCGCACCGGTTATGGCCAGGACAGTGCCCAGGGTATGGGCCAGCTGGAGGGCTGTTTCTCTTACCTCATCCACGCCGTGAACGGCGTCCACGCCCCGGGTACGCGTGTCTGCCCGGGCCAGGGAGAGGATTTCGGACGCATTGCCCCGGATTACGGACACGGAAAGCTCGCCCAGGAGTCGCACGGCGGTCCGGGTCCGAAACCGGGTGGCCCCCGATCCCACAGGGTCGAGTATGACGGGAATATTCAAGGCATTGGCCTGTCTTCCCGCCAGAAGCATGGCCTCCACCGAGGAGGCGGTAAGGGTTCCGATGTTTAACACCAAAGCCCCGGCCAGGGCGGTCATCTCTTCCACTTCCTCCTGGGCATGGGCCATCACCGGAGAAGCACCGGATGCCAACAGGGCATTGGCGGTATAATTCATGACCACCTGGTTGGTGATGTTGTGGATCAAGGGTCGCTGGGCCCGCAGGGCCGTAAGGAGTTCAGCCGCCTTTCGGGCCGGTTTATCAACCGCCATAGGGTTACCTCCCAGACCTGGTTTTGTCACAGGAAAAACAGGGCCGGAGTACCGGACCTACCGTCTGAAATGGTCCCAACCGGCCGTGCCCATATCCTTCCGGGTACCGTCGGCCAGGCTCAGTATGATCTCCCCCGCCTTCGGGGTCATGGTCCCGATCTCGTGAACCGGCACCCCGCTGATTTCGGCAATCACGGAACAGAGCCTTCCCGCCTCTCCGGGGGGTACGGTGATGATCAGTTCGTAGTCGTCGCTTTCCTCTAAGACCGCCTCGTACGGCCTCATGCGCCTGCCTTGGGCAAATGCCTGGAGCGGCTGGCGTAGGGGGAGTTTTGCTTCAAAGAGATGGGCCCCCAGCCCGCTTTCCGTACAGATATGCCCCAGGTCGCCCAGGAGCCCGTCACTAATGTCAATCATGGCCGTGGCCAGCCCCGAATCGGCCGCCGCATGCCCCTCCCGGGCCCTGTGGGACGGCCGGGTATAGGCCTTTACCAGAGGATGATCCTGGAGATCGGCTGAGCGGCCTTGTTTCAACAGGAGCGCCAGGCCCGCACCGGATTCCCCCGGATATCCGGTGACCAGGATGACGTCGCCTGCCCGGGCCGTGGACCGCCGCACGGCGCGCCCTTTTTGGATTTCACCGATCAGGGTGATATCCGTAAACAGCCCGTCTCCGGATTGGGTGATGTTGCCGCCCATGATGGCGGCGCCAAAGGGGTTGAGTTCCGCCACAAACCCTGAGTACATGGCCTCCACATCCACAATCCGGGTATCCGGCGTCAGGCCCAGAGAAATGACCGCATAAAGCGGGCGCCCGCCCATGGCGCCGATATCGCTGATATTGAGGGCCATGGCCCGCCGACCCAGATCAAACGGTGAGGTATACTGGGGAAGATAATGCCGGCCTTCCACCACACAGTCACAGGTCACCAGGACATCATATCCCGGGCGGGCGGCCAAAACCGCACAGTCATCCCCCATCCCCAGGGAATCCTCTCCCCGGGCCTCAACCCCCTCTTTTTGGATGAGTTCATGGATCCGGTCTATGAGCTTGAATTCCCCGATCTGAGACACTGTCTCTATCATGATAAAGCTCTCGCCACCCTATGTCGTCAGCGCCTTACAAAGGGCCCTGACAGCGGCCTCAGGGTCCTGCCGGCAGCATACCGCAGAGATCACTGCGATCCCATGGGCCCCGGCCCCCATAATTTCCGGAGTTTTGGTTTCATCGATTCCACCAATGGCAATGACCGGAACGGGAATCTGTGCCGCCACCTGTTTCAGGGTTTCAATGCCCACCACCGGCCCGGCGTCCTCCTTGGAGCCCGTGGGATAAACAGGTCCCAGTCCCACATAATCGGCCCCGTCTGAAACACATTTTCGGGCCTCTTCAAGGGTAGACGCGGATCCGCCGATAATCCGTTCGGGTCCCAGAAGTTCCCGGGCCAGGGGGATGGGAAAATCATCCTGGCCCAGATGGACCCCATGGGCATTGCAGGCCAGGGCAATGTCCACCCGATCATTGACAATGAAGGACGCCCCCCCATGGGCACAAAGGGTCCGCATCTTCAGGGACAAATCGATCATCTCCCGGGTAGATCCCGTCTTCTGGCGGAACTGGATGGTATTTGCGCCCCCCCGAACGGCCATCTCCGTCAGTTGGACATGGGAAAAACGACACTGTACCACCGTGTCGGTCAAAACGTGCAATTTTCCGATTTTCTTTTTCATCATACGCGGTTGATCACTTGCAGGCCCCATGGCGTTTGATACGAGCCGTTACTGGGGCCGAATCCGGCAGAACGACCATTTGTTTCCGATGCCCCCCACCATATTGATCCAGCCCTGGAACCGCCCTGCCCGGGCCCCTTCCTCCAATTTGGGGCAGTACAGGGGAATCCAGGGGAGATCCTCCATAACCATCTTCTGCATGGCCCAAATGAGCTGTCTCCGTTTTTCCCTGTCCAGGGTCCGGGCCGAGGCCTCTGCAATCCGATCAAACTCGGGGTTATGGTACCCGCTGGTGTTCCACCCTTTGGGTTTGCTGTTGGTGCTGATGAAGAAATTGCGAAGATAATCCGGATCCAAGGAAAGGCTGCCGTACCCCAACACAAAGCAATCAAATTCATGCCGGGTTTTCACATGATGGATCATGGCCCCCAAGGGCATAGGCCTGGATACGGCATCCATACCCAGCATCTTTACCCATTCCTGAATCATGATGCCGATCATGGCCCGGTGCGGATCATAATCGGCCGGCGGGGTCAATATGGTGATGCCGCGCATCTCCCGGCCGTCCGGCATTTTGATGCCCTCGCCGGTGACCACCTCCCCCTTGCCATTCACAGGAGGCACCTCCCAGCTGTACCCCCCCTCCTGAAGGATCCGGTAGGCCCTGCGAATCCGCTCGTCCCGGCCAAGCCCCTCCCCGTACCGCCGCACATCCGGGCAATACCAGAAGGTATTGCTGGGCGGCACAACGGAATCCATCTTCACCGCATAATCGTGCAAGATCCTTTTGATAATGAACTCTTTATCAATCACAGTGGCCAGGGCCTGTCTGAAATGGATATCATCAAAAGGCGCCCTCCTGAGATTGAGCCCCACGTAATACAGGGCACTCTTCTGACTGGAAAATACCCGGACATTGGGGTCCTGGTCCAGGTCCGCGAGATAGCCCGGCTGCAGGCCCCACCAGAAAAAATCGATGGTCCCTTTTTTTAAGGCCAAAACCGCTGCATCCGTGGTGCCGTACACCTTGAAAATAATTCCGGGGATATGGGGTCCCAGTCGGTATCCCGAAATCTCTTTTCCATTGGCAAAGAAATGGGGATTCTTCTTTAGATACAAAAAGGCCCCTTTCTTCCACTGTTTCAACACAAAAGGACCGGAACTCACCGGATCCGTGACCTCATGGTTGAGTAACCTCAACATGGAGTCTTGCTGTGATGCCAATTGCTCCAATACAGGCGCCCACCGTTTTTTTTGGACAATGGGGGTGGTCAGGGTCCGGCTGGTAAAGATGGCCCTTGGCGCTTTGAGGACAAATCGCACCGTATGGGGATCCAATGCTTCGATCTCTTCAATAAAATCCCAACTGGAGATGTATCTCGGGATTCTGAAGGTTTGGATGAGCCGGCCCGTAAAGGCCACGTCCGCCGCAGTAAGGGGAGAGCCGTCCGACCATTTTGCATCCCTCAGAGGCACCGTATAGGACAAGGTGGCTGCATCATAGACCGGGTCGGCCGCTGCCAGCCAGGGGACCAGCTTGAGATCCTGGGGCTCCCTGATATACAGGGGTTCGTACATCTGGCTCAATACCCGGCTGGACCAGGCGTCCGAGGCCAGCCACACATTGAGGGTCCTGGGCTCCTGGAGGATCCCGATCCGAAATGCCTTGGTCTCTGCAGATGCGGGGGTCATGCGGAAAACAGCCATCAACACCAAAAGGAGAAGAAGGCTGATACGCCAAAACGCCCCCAGCCTCCCCCCTGAATTACAGCTTTGTTTCATAGGTTCCTCCAAATCATCAGTCCCTCAGGATGATGCTCCCAAGCGTTCTGTAAAGGGTTCTCCCCTGCCCGCCCAGCGGGCTTGCATAAGGCTGCTCTGATGCCTGTGCCCGGCCCGCGCACCCAGGCGGCTCGATCCCGCCCATCAGAGATCATTTCTCCAGGGGCTTGGCCTCGTCGATGAGCATGATGGGGATATCGTCTTTGATCTCGTACATCAGTTTGCAGTGATCACAAATGAGCCCGTCTTCGGATTCATTTAGATAAAGATCTCCTTTACACTTGGGGCAGGCCAGGATATCCAGCAGTTCCTTGCTTACGGCCATGGGTCCACTCCTTTCAGGCTTACGGGTTTATTCGATTCATCAACCGGTCTCTTCCGAGGGTAGGCGCTTTGCTGAGTGCTCAAAAACCCTCTTCACGTTTTTAAAGACCTGATCAGGGGAAATCTCTTTCATACAGGTCATATGGCTGCAGTGCTTCTTGAAACAGGGGCTGCACACAATGGGATCCCGCACAACCCGGTGACCCGCGCCGTAGGGGCCTGTCCGCCAGGGGGCGGTGGGGCCGAACAGGGCCACCACCGGGCATCCCATGGCAGCGGCCACGTGCATGGGCCCGGTGTCGGTGCTGATCAAAAGCCGGCATCGCTCATACAGCCCAGCCAGTTCCTTTAAACTGAGTTTTCCGGCCAGGTTATGAACCCTTGCGCTGGTCATGGCGGCAATCCGGTCCACCACCTCCCAATCCTCATGACTCCCGGTAAAGACCACCTCACAGGGCCATTCATCTTTGATTCTGTCCGCAAGGGCCGCAAACCGGTCCGGGGCCCACAGCTTGGATTTCCACTTGGCCATGGGGTTGACGGCAATCAGGGGTTGCGAATCAATGCCGTATCGTCCCAGTGCGAGGCCCAGCCGTTGTTTATCCTCATCTTCAACCGGAATGCGGCCCTCCCATTGTATTGGGGGGGAGCCCAGATGCCATGCCACTTCAAGATATCGGTCAATGGCATGATGGTCATCATCCACCCGGACGGGCGGTTCATTTAAAAAGAGCCTGGCCCCTTCCCGTGAATTGCTCAAGCCGATCTTTCGCTTTCCCCTGGTAAGCCCGGTGAGGATACCGCTCTTAAGCAACCCCTGAAGGTCGATCACCAGGTCGTATTCCCGGTCCCTCAAGACTTTCAGAAATCGTCTGACATCTTGTGCCATAAAGGGCCAATTCCGCTTCTTTAATAGGCGGTTGAACAGAGACTTTCGCGGAGATACCAGGACCCGGCGGATACCCGGATGGGCCGCAACGATCCGGTCAGCCGGTTCCTCCGCCACCCAGTCGATACGGGCCCGGGGGAAACGAGCCTTGAGCACCTCCAACAAAGGGAGCGAATGGACCACGTCGCCTATGGCGCTCAGCTTCACAATGAGTATGTCCATGGCGCTATCCAGAGGACCAGGGGGCTGAGGCCCCCATCCGTTCCTTGAGACACCGCACCCGAACCCGGGTGTTGAGAAGGTAGGCCGACTCTATCTGTTTCGGACCGGATTTGGGGTCCCATTCTCTCTCTTTCACCCGCATCACGGTCTGTTCAATATCCCCGGCCTCGGCCTTCAGGAATCCTTCCACCATGGATACATATTCACGGGCATACCCCAGGGCCCGGGCCATATGATTCTCGGCATCTGCATCGGTCAAGACCATGCCGTGCCCGGGACACAAAACCCGGGGGTTCAGGGTGGAGAGCCGGGTTAGTGAGTGACAATAGGCATCATAATCCACCAGAAATTCCGGGCAAATGTAGCCTGTGCCGTCGTCGCATCCCACCGCCTCGGAAGCCACCAGAATCCGCTTTTGAGAGATCCAGTAACTCATGAAATCCCAGGTGTGCCCCGGTGAGTGGATACACACCACCCGGGTGTGCGGATCCGGGGTCAGAAGGAGGCCCGGTTCAAGGATCACATCCAGATCAAAGGGCTCAAAGGGGGTCTCATCAATGGAAGAGATGCCCAGGGTCTGTATCTGACCTGCCGCCTCCCTGTTGAGAGAGCGAATCGTCTCCACGGCCCGTTGCCGATGCAGGATATCCTGGACCTTCTGGGAACCGGCGATTTTCATTTGGGGCCAGATCTGCTTGAGGTACCCTGCTGCGCCGAGGTGATCAAAGTGGGAATGGGTCAACAAAAGCATCTCAGGCATTTTGTCCTTGAGTATGGCTTTTATGCCTTTTTCATACCGGGGACCCAGGGCGCGAAGCCCCGCATCAAACAGCAAAGGGGCCTCGCCATCCAAAAGATACACCGGCATCACGGGGTGGCCCACCACGTAAAAATTCTCGACAACCTTCCCTGTTTTGTCCCACCGCATCTGATTTTTGCACTCCCCTGAACGCCTCCTACAAGACATCAAGGGAAAGGATAATAGTCAACCCGAAAGGAAGTGTCAACCACGGGGAATTTCCCCGCACCCCGGGCCGAATCCAAGATACGCAGCCCGCTTTTGGAGGCTTTCATCCATCAAAATGATCGAAATCAGAGGATGCAGTGAAATCAAATCTTGCAAGCTAAAAAACGGTTTGGTAAACTATGTGTAAATAGGGCTTGTGAAAAATATTGCAAATAGAAAGGAGGTGAGTTTTCTCTCAATCTGACCCTAATGAAAGGAGGACAGACATGGCTGGAAGCACATACAAGATCATTGAGTTGGTGGGAACGAGTGAAGAGTCATGGGAGGATGCAGCGAGGACCGCTCTGGAGACCGCAGGGACAAGCCTCAAGGATCTCAGGGTGGCCGAAGTGACCAAATTGGACGCAACACTCGAAAACGGGAAGGTCACCTCGTTCAGGACACGGTTGAACGTTTCATTTAAATACACAAAGGCATAATTCCGGGTGGGTCCCTGACCGATCCTGCCTGCATGAAGGCCTCGGGAGAATCGATTGGGCCCGAATGCCTGAAGGCGGGCCGTATGGACATGGGACAGGGGCCCTTACCCGGACCGAACGGGTCCATCCTGTTTTTCAAATATCCACACCTGCCGCGGCCGCCGTTTTCCAGGCAGTGTGTAGGGTATGGATATAACATGAGAAAGCCGTTTTCTATACAGGATCTCCTGGCTTTCCCTACACATGGTCTCCCGGCCGCTTCCCTGAAAACACACCATCCGACCCCCGGCCTTCAGGTAGGGCCCGCACCACTCGGCCAGCCTGGACAAGCGGGTGAGGCCTCTGGAGGTGATCACGTCATATTCCTGGCCGGACGGATTGAGGTCCTGGATCCGGCCCTCAAAGACCTCAATGTTTCTCAATGAAGTAAGCCGGATGACCTGCCTTAGAAAACTCGCCTTTTTCTTTTTGGGTTCCACAAGGCGGGTGATGAGCAGAGGCTTGAGGATTTTCAACGGGATGGCCGGGAACCCCGAACCGGATCCGACATCCAGGAAGGAACCGGTCTCCGGCAGGTAGGGTCCGGGCAACAACGAGTCCAACAAAAGCTCCTGAACCAGACCCGCTTTTGAGCGGATCCCGGTGAGATTCATTTTTTGGTTCCAGCGCACCAATTCATCTAAAAAACAACAGATGCGCTCTATCTGGTCCCCGGCCAACTCTATGTGAAACCCCTTGAGCCATGACTTGAGCGCCCTGATTTGTCCCGTAGTGTATGCAGCCAATGTATCTCCTGAGGGGGTGGGTACCGGTTTTGGAACAGCGTCCCGGGAAAAATCATTGATCTTTAGGACTTAATCGTTTAGATTGGCATCGATTTCATCGGTCTATACGCTCAGCCCCTGTGGCGAGACCTTTGAAAAACGCCCCCTTTTGGTCGATCTCAGCGTCAGACTCAAATTTCAATCCTCGAAATATTCAGTATATTCCTGTGGTTGAAATTTTCGTCTTCCTTGAGCTAAACCAAAATTGATCATTTTTCAAAGATCTCGTGGCTTTTTCGGTCAAGGATATGGATATTCGCGCAATCACCAAAGAGAATTTTTTTCAAACCATCGCTGCCCATGCCCGGCCTTGGACCTCTGACTATCTAAGCATGTATGCAAGTCAATGGCAAGGCATCACCCGGGATCCGGACCTCATGGTGATCCCCATGGACGATCACTTGGTTCACAGGGGAGACGGGGGGTTTGATTTCATGCGGTGTGTCCGGGGAAAGCTGTACCAACTAAAAGAACACCTGGAGCGACTTGAGCGCACGGCCCGGGGCATTTCCCTGGAATTGCCTGCTGAATATCATCACATCAGAGAACTCATAGCGGCCACTGTGGTTGCGGGGGGAGAAAAAGAGTGCCTGATCAGGGTGACCCTTTCCAGAGGCCCCGGGAGCTTCAGTGCCAATCCCTATGACTGCCCTGTTAGTCAGATGTATATCAATGTGATCCGTTTCAAGCCTCTCCCGCCAGCGCTTTACCAGGACGGCGTCACCCTCATCACCAGCAAATTGCCCATAAAAACGGCCTTTTTTGCCAACATAAAGTCCTGCAACTATCTGCCCAATGCCTTGATGAAAAAGGAGGCCATTGATGCGGGGGCACTCTATTCGGTGGCCCTGGACGAAAAGGGCTTCCTGGCCGAAGGGTCTACGGAGAACATCGGGGTTATGGGCCGGGACGGGGTTCTCCGGTTTCCCCACTTTACAAGGACCCTGTCCGGCATTACCGCCAATCGGGTATTTCAACTGGCAAAGGGGCTGGTCAGCCGAGGAGCCATAAAGGAGGCCGCCTTTTCCGACATTTCACCTGAAGCGGCCTATGATGCCAGCGAGATCTTTTTGACCGGAACGTCCTTGAACGTCCTCCCCGTGGTCCGGTATGATGGCCGGCGCATCGGTACCGGATCCCCTGGGCCGGTCTACAGGGCATTGACAGACCTGCTGATAAAGGACATGACCCAGAACCATGAGATCCTCACCGAAATAAACTGGATGATGAACGAGAAAAGCAAATGAGGAGGTTTTTTTATGGAGCGTGTTGCGAGAGTGTCTGAGATCATCGGGGCCTCACCCGTGAGCTTTGAAGAGGCCATTCGGGTGGGGTTTGAGCGGGCCAGCCGGACCCTGCGGGGGATCACCGGGATGCGGGTGATGGAGCAGCGGGTCGCGGTCGAAAATGATCGAATCAGTGAGTACCGGGTGAGGCTTGAGGTTATTTTCGTACTGGAGACCTGACAGGATTCGGGGGGCCAGGGTATAGGTGTCGGGTGTCAGGT
>JAIPDZ010000165.1 GCA_021737425.1 Deltaproteobacteria bacterium | reverse complement strand
ATTTTGAGGATCAGGGCGCCCACCGGGGGCAATGCCACCTGGGCCTGGATCTGCCAGGAGATCCAGATGGGCACCAGGAACACGGCCAGGATATTGGAGGTGGATGAATTGAACAGGGCCACCGAGGTGGCGCCCCCGGACTGGGTGGTGTACACCACCGAGGTGGAAATGGTGGAGGGGAGGGCCGCCAGGAGCAAAAACCCCATGTACAGGTCATAGCGGTACAGCGGCCCGAAAAAGACGAGCAGAAACCAGGTGAGGGCCGGAATAAAGATGAATATGAACCCCTGGGTAAAGGCATGAACCCGGGCCTGGGAAAGCCCCCGCTTCAACTCCCGGGTGGGAAGGGTCAGTCCCTGGAGGATGAAGACGATAAAGACGGCCATCCGGGTGGTGATCTCGGTCCTGAGCCATCCGCCCCTGGCCCCGGCCTGGGGCACGATCCAGGCCAGGCCCACGGAGACCATAAGAAGGAGGATATATACATAAGGGCCGTTCAGCTGAATACGCCTTTTCTTTTCCAGGCCTGCCGTCTGTGCCCGGACTGGCTTTGAATCCGCTTTTGTATGGGTCATGGTCGAAAAAACGCTTCCGGATCAAGTAAATTTTCTGTGAATGGATACCGTCCCCTTATCACATTTGGCGACCTAAGGCCACCGGTTAGCGGCGCTACGGGACCGCGATCCCCCCTTACCTCTTGACCTGAAGGGTGAAACGTGCAAATAAGACCTTGGCCGCATCTTGCCGGGCCTTACCCAACATCTCCAGCAACCCCCCTCGTCCTGACGGCGTCCTCCGGACAGGTATGGGGAGGTAAGTCCGCCATGGAACGGGAAAAGATTTACAACCTGAAGTACGGCATGCATCTGAACCGGCGGTGGGGCCACCCCCTTTTGCGCATGCGATTGGTCACCCGGTCCATACTCCGGGCGCTGGACCCGCGGGCGGAGGAGATGATCCTGGAAATCGGGTGTAACAGCGGACATATCCTGTCTGAGGTGGGCAAACGCTGTCCCCGCTGTACGGGCATCGACATCAACAAAGACATGATCCAAAGGCTGCACCATCAGCGGATCCTGTACATGAACGCCACCACCCTTGCCTTTAAACACCAGACCTTCCATAAGGTGTATGCGGTCCACACCCTGGAACATATCCCGGGGATCCGGCAGGTCTTCAGGGAGGTGCACCGCATCCTCAAACCCCAAGGCCTGTTCGTGTTTTCATTTCCCCTGGAACTCTTTCGAGGTCAATCGGCGGTCAAGGATTCCATGGTCCTGTACGGACACCCTTTCTACGCCCGAAAGATCCATGTGCACCGCCTGAGCCCCGGTAAGATCCGACGCATCATCTCGGGACTCCCCTTTGAGGTGAAAGATACCTCCTGGGACCTGGCGCCCTTTCCCCAATATCTGATGCGGCTGAAGAAAATCCAGGCCACCACCCGTGAAGGAACATGAATTCATCCGCGTCCCGGACGAATCACACCATGAGTTCCATAAAGGCGTATCCCTGATGGCCCCTGACGGCCCCGGTTTTGAAAGGGACCGGGTGATCAAAGAGGGGGCCGTCAAACACGAAGGTGTGGTATTCTCCCTGTTCTCCGCACAGGTCGATGCCCGCCTTCCGGAAGGCCTCCACCGCATGCAGGTCCAGGGTGCGACCCAGCCAGTCCCGGCTCAGGGCCGATTCGCGCACGGAAACGATCATGGCCCGGTACCCTGAGCCCAAAAATGCATCCAAGAGCACTTCCCGATCCATCCCCCATAAGGGCAGAACCGCCTGGAGCCCCGCCTGTTTGCACACCCGCTCCACCCACTCCCGGTGGGCCATTAGATCCATATCTCCGAATACGCCCACGGCGATGCCTTGGGCCTTCAATCGGGTGAGATGATGTAAAAAAACGGTCTCATAA
The DNA here is from genome assembly GCA_021737425.1 of Deltaproteobacteria bacterium. GTDB lineage: Bacteria > Desulfobacterota > DSM-4660 > Desulfatiglandales > Desulfatiglandaceae > JAIPDZ01. The sequence continues at coordinate 7,599 of JAIPDZ010000165.1, read as the reverse complement.
TGGTCCCAGTCGGCCCTGCCGAATAAAATGGCCTTGCCCATGCTTTGGGCCTGGGCCTCCAGCATGGGGCGACTGAGCCCGTGGGAACGGGAATAGGCCCCGTCCCGGGTCAGCATATTGAGCAACCCCGTGACCTCGTATCCCATACGCCGGGCATAATCCAGGGCCAGGCAGGAGTCCTTTCCCCCGCTCCAGGAGCAAAAGGCCGTATTTGGCGTAGGGGAAGGGTTCATCATCGGGCGACTATCTTCCCTCCTCCGGCCGTGCGGTGGACATCGTATCCGGCGGATTTGAGCTCCTTTATCAGGGCCCGGACATGGGAGAGGCCCCGGGTCTGGAGCACGAATTCCACCTCAGCGGACTGAAGGGGGAGCTCGGTGAAGGCCCGCTGGTGGTGGACTTCCATGATATTGGCCTCGGCATCGGCGATCCTGCGGGTGACTTCCGATAATGACCCGGGACAATCCCGCAATTCCACCCTTAACCGGACCAGCCGGCCGGTCCTGACCAGGCCCCGCTGAATAATGGAAGAGAGGGATAAGAGATCAATATTGCCCCCGGACAGGATCAGCCCCACCTTTTTTCCTGAAAATAGGTCCGGGTGTTTCATGAGCGCAGCCAGTCCGGCCGCGCCTGCTCCTTCCACCACGGTCTTTTCCACCTCCAGGAGCAGGAGTACGGCCTCCTCCATATCCCCTTCATCCACCAGGAGCACCGTATCCACATTCGCCTTGATGATCTCCAAGGGGATGGCCCCGGGCGCCTTGACCGCGATCCCTTCGGCGATGGTGGACCGGCCCCACTCGGGGGCGGCCAGGTTGAGGGCGCGACACACGCACGCATACCGTTGGGCCTCCACACCCATAACGGCGATGTCCGGGTTCACGGACTTGGCCGCCACCGCACACCCGGCGATGAAGCCGCCCCCCCCTACGGGGACCACCAGGCACTCCAGGTCCGGAAAGGCCTCCAGCATCTCCAGGGCCACGGTCCCCTGGCCGGCGATAATCTTTTCATCGTCATAGGGATGGATCAACTCCAGTCCCCTCTGAGCGGCGATCTTCTGAGTAAAGGCCACGGCCTCGTCAAAGTCCTCGCCCTTGAGGATGACCTCTGCGCCAAAGGCCCGGGTATGTTCCACCTTCAGGTTGGGGGTGTAACGGGGCATGACAATGACCGCACGGATGCCGAGGTTTCGGGCATGGTAGGCCACGGCCTGGGCATGGTTTCCCGCGGACATGGCGATCACCCCCGCCTTCCGGCTCTGGGGCGACAGGGTCAGGAGCTTGTTCAAGGCCCCCCGCTCCTTGAAGGAGGCCGTGAACTGCAGGTTTTCGAACTTTAACACCAGGTTGGTCCCGGTAATCTGGGAGAGGGTCACAGACGGCACACACAGGGTGTTCTTGACCTTGCCTTGAATGGCCTCTGCCGCATCCCGGATATCCTGTAGGGTCACCGTCATGGGTTGAAATCCTTTCCGCCTATCCCTGGCTGCGGGACAGCAAGGCCTCGAATTCCGCCTCACTCAGCGTGGGGACATGGAGATCCCGGGCCCGTGCATATTTGCTTCCCGGATCCTCCCCCGCCACCACATAGTCGGTTTCGCCGCTGACACTAAAGACCACCCGTCCGCCCAGTTGCTCCACCCGATCCGCGGCCTGCTTGCGGCTGTAATGCGCAAGCCTGCCGGTGAACACAAAGCGCTTTCCCTCCAAGGGACGGGTCCTGGTTTCCCCTTTCATATCCTGGATCCGGACCCCGGACCCGAACAAGTCCTCCAGCACCTTCTGGTTTTCCCTCTCCCTGAAGAACTGCACCACGCTTTGGGCGATCTCCGGGCCGATCTCGGGCACGGCGGTCAGGTCTTCCGGGCCGGCCCCTTTCAGGGCCTCCAGGCTTTTGAATTCCTGGGCCAGGATGCGGGCCACCCGCTGGCCCACATGACGGATTCCCAGGGCATAGAGGAACCGATCCAGGGGAGGGGTTTTGGTGGCCTGGATGGCCTCAAAGAGCTGGGTGGCCGATTTGCGGGCAAAGCCGTCCAGCTGGAGCAATTGATCCAGGCTCAGGCGGTAGAGATCTGCGATGTTGCGAACCAGTCCCTTCCGGACCATATCCTGGGCCGTCTTTTTGCCCAGCCCCTCGATATCCATGGCATCCCGGGACGCATAGTGAATGATCCCCCCGTGGATCTGGGGCGGACAGTTCAACTTTCCGGAGCAAAAGGAGTACGCCCCCTCTTTGAGGACCGCGGCGCCACAGGCCGGGCAGTGGGAGGGCATGACAAAGGGATCCTTCCTGGGCCGGTCCGGTTCGGGTATCTGCTCCACGACCTCCGGGATGACGTCACCGGCCCGGGCGATGCGCACCCTGTCCCCCACCCGTACGTCCTTTTTCCGAACGTCCTCCGCATTGTGGAGGGTGGCCCGGCTGACCGTGACCCCGCCCACGTCCACGGGCTGCAACAGGGCCACCGGGGTCAACATGCCGGTCCGTCCCACCTGGACCACGATATCCTCCAGACGGGTGATCTCCTCCTTGGGGGGGAACTTCCAGGCAAAGGCCCAGCGGGGGCTCCGGTGGCGGGTCCCCAGGGTCTCTCTTTGGGCGTAACTGTCCACCTTGATCACCACGCCGTCGATCTCGTATTCCACCTGTTCCCGTTGGGCCGTCAGGTCCTGATAATAGGAACGGATCTCCTCAAAAGAAGCGCACAACCGGTTGCGCGCATCCGTCCTGAACCCCCATCGGGGGAGCTGGTGCAGCATCTCCCAATGAGAGGAAAACCGGATTCCTTCCACGGAAATGATCTCATAGAACAGAATATCCAGATCCTTTTTTGCCACCTCCCTGGGATCCAGACGCCGCATGGTCCCGGCAGCCGCATTGCGGGGGTTGGCAAAAGGGGGCTCTCCGTTCTGAACCCGCTCCCGGTTGAGGCGTTGGAACCCGGCCTTGGGCATGATCACCTCCCCCCGGACCGACAAAAAGGGCGGGATCCGCTCCCCGTTTTGAAGCCGAAGGGGCACGGCATTGATGGTGCGCAGGTTCTGGGAGATGTCTTCCCCCATACGCCCGTCCCCCCGGGTGGCGCCGTATTGAAACAGGCCCTGTTCATACACCACCTCCACGGAGAAGCCGTCGAATTTGGGCTCCAGCACATATCGGGCCTCTTGGGTGGTGTTCCTGTCAATGAAGTCCAGGAAATTTTGGACCTGTTTTTCCTCCAGGGCCGCGTTGATACTGAGCATGGGGCCGGCATGGGCCACCCGCTTGAGTTCATCCACGGGCGCGGCCCCCACCCGCCGGGTGGGGGAGACATCGGACTGAAATTGGGGGAAGGCCTCCTCCAGTTCCTGAAGCCGGCGGAACAGGGCATCGAACCGGGCGTCGGCGGTGACCGGTTCGTTTTTCACATAATACAGATAATTATGGTACTCGATGCCCTCCCGAAGGGCCTCGATCTCCTGGCGGGCCTGCTCCGGGGTCAAATCCTGAATCTCTTTGAAATCCACCTGAGGATCCTTCTTAAAATCCATGGTCCTGTTCCTGCTTTATTCCTGCTGCCGGGCACACGTCAAGATCTCCGCACAAAGGAAAGGGCTTTGCATTTTTCCCTTTTTTCCTTTATCTATACCAGGCAATCCGTATTTTTCAATCCCAAACCCGGAATGAAGGGAGATTCTTGACAAAAAGGAACCCGTACCTCCCATCGGGTCCAGGCCCGGGCCTGCATGGTTTTTCATATGAACTGCAGATACCCGATCTTAAGGCCTGGATCTTCTGTCCCGGCATGCTCTTTAACACCTTTGACAAATGGTGGGGAGGAGCAGGGTATCGGAAGAACGCCCATGAAGGATTGGATTTGCTCCTGTACACCACCCGGCAGGACCAAATCGACCGGCTTCATGAAGGGACCGGGATCCAGGTCATGGCCCACGGCCTGATTGTGAGCATTATCAAAGACTTCTTGGGCAAGACCGTGTTTGTGGAGCATGCGTCTCCCCACCAGGATTGTACCCGGGTGTACAGCATCTACGGGCATACCGTTCCCCACAGGGATGTGCATGCGGGCATGACCGTTCACCGGGGGGATATCATTGCCACCGTGGCAGGACCCGGATCGTCCCCTTTTCCCATGGCCCCCCATTTACACCTGTCCATTGCCCGGGCCCCCAGGCCCCTCTCCCCCCATCAGTTCAGCTGGGAGACCCTGGGCACCTCCCACCGGCTGACCCTGCTGGATCCCCTGAAGGTGCTCCATCATCCCTATCGCATACTGGCCCACAGGAACCCCATATGCCGAAATCTTATGGACGCTACAGTTCCCTGTACATGACAAGGGCGTCCACGAGCCCCAGTTTCTTATGATCGAACGCCTTGGGGAGGGTGCCCGCCTTCCTAAAGCCCAGCTTTTCCCAGATGCGGATGGAAGGCAAATTGGTGGCCACCACCAGATTGAACTGCATGGCCGTAAACCCGAGGGCCCTGGCCTGATTCAGGGAGTGCCTTCCCATGGCCGTGCCCACGCCCCGGTTCCGGGCCTCGGGACTCACCATGTAACCGGCGTTGCATACATGGGCCCCCCGATGGGGTTGGTTCGGTCTCACATAGTAGGTCCCCTTCACCCGCCCCCCATCTAAGGCCACGTAAGTGGCGGTGGGGCTCTTTATCCAATAATCGAATGCGGCTTCCTCAGAGATAGCCCCTGAATGGGGATAGGTCTCCCCCTCCTCAAACACCGCTCGCATGATGGGCCAGATACCATCGAAGTCTCCCTTCCCGGCCGGTCTGATCTCTGTCATGAATCTCCCTTTTGGAAATTATGGTTGACGGTCTCGCAAAAAGTCGAACATACGGTCTTTCCGTCATTCCCCGCAAAAGGCATCGGGATCTTCGACCGGCGAAGCTTGTCCCGGACTCCGATCCGGGGGCCGGAATCCAGTATTATCAGGCTCTTATCAAATCCCTGGACCCCGTTTTTCAACGGGGTGACGACTTTTTACGAATGCGTCATGGTTTATCGCCGATCGTCTTCCCGCTTCATTGGTGAGGTACGGTTTTGTTCCCAGGTTTTCGGATCGCCCATTTTCCCCATTGATATTCCGGTCCATAACCCGTATCCTCCATGGAAATCTCGTCCGCCCTCATCCATGGAAATCGTATGTGGATTTATCTTACGGCCGGAGCCCTGGGGCTCTATCTGATCCTGACGCTCATTTTCACCTACGGGGTGCATCAGTTTCCCCGCTGCCCGGTCCAGGACCCCCCGGATTGGGGATCGGTGACAGACACCCGCATACCCGCAGTGGACGGGGGAGAGATCGAGGTATGGCGAATCGACCCCGAAGGCGTCTCCAGGGGCATGGTGGTCCTGGCCCACGGCTGGAGCCGGAACCGCGACCGCATGGTGCAGCGGGCCAGGATCTTCGGGAAGATGGGGTTTACCACGGTGATCCACAGTGCCCGGGACCACGGGGGCTCCACCCCCCATCGGTTCATGAACGCCTTTCGGTTTGCCCAGGACATCGAGAGCGTATTGAACTGGGTAAACCGGCCCGTGCTCCTGTACGGTCACTCTGCCGGGGCCGCAGGGGCTGTCATCGCCGCGGCCCGGAATCCCGAAAAAGTGACCCATCTCTTCGTAGAGGGGTGTTACGCCCGCACCCGGGAGGCCCTGCGCAGCCTGTACCGAAGCTTCAATCCTGTTTTTGGACTGGTCTTTGCCCCCATGGTGGTCCTGTGGATGGATCTGTTTTACAGGTTCCAAATGGACCAGATCAGCCCGGTCCGGCTGGCCCCTGGGCTTCACATCCCGGTGCTGATCATTCACGGCGAACAGGACCGGAATTTTCCTTTGCATCATGCCTGGCGCCTGCGGGACGCCTTTCCGGCCGGGACGGCCGAACTCTTTGTAGGGATGGGGGCGGATCACAGCAGCTGCAGCCTCCTTCCCCAATACCCCGCTGCCATACACTCCTTTGTGGACCGCCATGTGCCCGGATGATCCGTCTCCCCTTTTGGGACTTCCCGATCAAAGAACAGGGACCCTGGGACATATCGCACTCAAGGCCGAACAGGAAGGGGAATGCAGGAGGGCAGCATCCTCCCGTGCTCCGTGCTCAGGGCCCGGCCCTATGCGAATTCATCCAGGTCCTGAAACCGGTTCAAGGTCTTTCGCGCGGCAATCTCTCTTTCAAACCGTCCCTGCCAGCCATATTTTCGCTGGGCCCGCTTCACCACGATTCTCATCAGGGGCCTGAAGCCGTAGCGCCAGATAGAGGTCCAGAGGCGGCTTTGCTGTCGCATCCTTTCCGAGGGTTCCCACCACCCCAGGATGTTCTGATGGTGATACCAAACCAAATACTCCAGGGTGTCGGAAGAAAGGTGCCGGGTCTTTACATTGGCCCACATGCCGTTATAACGGGTGTAGTCGTAAGGGTTGGTCACCAGGCCCTGGTCCAGAAGCACCTGGCGGATGCCGGTTTTGGGATACGGGGTAAGGATCTGGCAATAGGCCGTGTCTGCCCCGGTGGACTTGAGAAACCTGTAGTTATCCATGATCTCCTGCTCCCCGTCCTCCGGGAATCCGAAGATCATCCCGGCAATGACCATCATGCCGTACTTGTGGCACAGGGCAATGGCCTTGCGGGATGCATCCACGATATCGCCTTTCTTAGCGGTCTGAAGATTCTTCTTGGAGACGTTTTCTATCCCCAGAAAGATGGACTTGAACCCGGCCTTGGACATCTTGCGGACCATTTTCTCGTTTCGGGACATGGTCACGCAGTCCGCCTGCACCACCAGCATTAGATTGCGGTAGTTGCGGGCGATGATGGCATCGCACAGTTCGATGACCCGGTCCGGAATCATGACAAAGTTGTCGTCCGATACGAAGATCCAGCGGACCCGTCGCCCATAATAGATTGCATCTATATCCGCCAGGACTCTTTCAATGGGGAAGGCGCGAAACGCTCGGCCGTACATGTGGCGGATACTGCAGAAGTTGCAGTTGTTGAGACACCCCCGGGAGGTTTCAATCACCTCGGCGCTGCGGTTCATAATGTGGTAGCCCCAGGTGAGACGTCTTTTGTCCCGGACCGGCAATTTCAGGGTTTTCAGATCAAGCAGTTCCCCCCGGGGGGTGTGCACAAAGCCGTCCGCGGTTTGATAGGAGACCGATGGAATCTCCTCCACACGGTCTTTTCCCTCCAGGGCCATAATCAGGCGTCGAAAGGCGTCCTCCCCCTCCCCCCGGACCAGAAAGTCGATCCGTTGACCATTTTGAGATTCGCCGATCTCCTTATACATGAGGGTGGCGTGGTACCCCCCCAGGACAATCTTCACTTCCGGAAGGAGTTGACGGATCAACTTGATCAATTTTTCACACGTGGCATACTGCCAGGTCATGGAGGAGAGCCCCACCACCTGCGGGTGAAACCTCAGCAGGACCCTGCTCAAATACCTACGCACATTACGGCGTTTGCGGATAAGATCCACAATCCGAACGTCATGCCCATCCTCAAGATTGGCGGCCAGGCTGGCCAGGCCCAGGTTCGGCATATGAAAGGCGGATTCGTGCATTATCACCGGGGCCAC
>JAIPDZ010000164.1 GCA_021737425.1 Deltaproteobacteria bacterium | reverse complement strand
TCCCCTCTTCAAAACGCTATTCAATTGTCAAAGAACGGCTTCTTCCTATAATCTAAACAGAGATTCATCGCTATTGAATCTCCATAGGTGAGCCCGCGGCTTAGTTCAACCAGATTGTATGCGGAATGAAGCACACCACCATCTTGGCCAAATTGTGGGGAAATCTTGCTTCACTCCGCATACAATCTTTACCGTTAGTGGATCAGCCCGTTTCCATCGGTCAACAGGGGAGGATCATTCCCCCCATACCCTGATTCCTCAACCTTGCGATGCTGGATTTCAGCGCCATAAAAGAGCGCAATGCGCCAACCCGCTCCTCCTCCAACGCAGGAACAAAAGAGTTGAAAAATCGACCGCCTTCCTGATAGAAAAGAGTATGGATAGGCCATATGGTACGGATACAATGGTCTTCGTAAATTGGAGATAATGAACCCGAGAAGGAAAACATTTATGCTGGCTCAGAGAATCAAAAAGCTGAAACCCTATGTTCCGGGTGAACAACCTCGGGACAGAACCTATATCAAGCTCAATACCAATGAAAATCCTTACCCGCCCTCCCCCCGGATCGCCCCCTATCTGAAATCCTTTGATATCGAAAAACTGAGGCTGTATCCGGACCCCCTGTTCACCGCCCTGAGGCAGGCCATTGCCACCCGATATGGAATTGATAAGGCCCAGGTCTTTGTGGGAAACGGGTCTGACGAGGTGTTGGCCTTCGCCTTTTATGCCTTCTTTGACAGCACCGCCGGAACACTGCTGTTCCCTGAGTTCAGCTACAGCTTCTACCCCGTGTATTGCGATCTGTACGGCATTGAATACCGCAAGGTCCCCTTAAACAGGGATTTTTCCATCAACATCAGTGCCTATCTTCAGGATGCCTCCTGCGGCGTGGTGTTCCCCAACCCCAACGCCCCCACCGGGTTACTCCTTTCCATAGAGACGGTGACCCGGCTTATGGAACAATACCCCGAGGACCGGGTGGTGGTCATTGATGAAGCCTATATCGATTTTGGTGGACAAAGCGCCGTATGCCTCATCGACCGGTTCAAAAACCTCCTGGTGACCCGGACATTTTCCAAGAGCATGTCCCTTGCCGCCCTGCGGCTGGGATTCGCCATGGGGGATGAGGACTTGATCAAGGCCCTTTTTGCCGTAAAGGATTCCTTTAATTCCTATCCTGCGGACCTTTTGGCCCAGCAGATCGGAGAAATCGCCGTCAAAGATACCGAGTATTATGCCGGCATCACCCAAAAAATTATGGAAAGCCGGGAGGTCCTTTCAGACCAGCTCAGGCATATGGGGTGGGACGTCCTCCCCTCCCAGGCCAACTTCATTCTCACCGGCAAAAGGGGGCTCAGCGGGGAAGCCGTCTACACCCGCCTGAAGGAAAACGGCATTCTGGTGAGGCACTTCAACATTGAGGGGATTCAGGACTTTGTCCGTATCACCATCGGTACGGATGAGGAGATTCAGGCCTTGATGGAGGCCATCAGAAGGCTCTTCTGAACAGGCACATCGAATCAATAATACCCATAGGGATAGTACCAGGGATACCAAGGACCCCACACGCCCCAGGGGCCGCCCATGGGGTACCAGGGGTAGGGATCGCCCGGGAGGGGTTCTCTCTTTTTCCATAAATGGAGTTCTTCCGCCTCGATCAGCGGGTAGGCATATTCCATCTCCCCCAGTTTCATGACCCTCTTTCCCAGGACCTTTCCGGCCACCGTCACCTTTCGTCCCTGGCTGTAGATCTCGGGATCCAGAAAGCCTTTGTGTTGAACCAGAAACCGTCCTTCTGAGAGGTCCGGATTTTCGGGTCTGTGCTCCCAATCCATTTCCGTCTGGTAGACTTCAAGCACCGCACCTGCAGGCGTGACAGTGGTGTTTACGATGACCCCGGCCAGGAGGACCAGCTCGCCCCTATAGGACCGGGGTTCCTCTTTCAGTGCCTCAAAGGTGATATGGGGATTGACCTTCTGTAGCACGGCGTCGGAGATGGCCGATGTACATCCTGACGCCAAAGTACCCGCCAGGGCTATAATCCAGATGATTCTCTTCCTCATGGGGATCCTCAAAAGATAGTACTGAAGCCGAAATAGACCCGGGGACCGGTATCTCACCGGTCTTCAAGGGGGCGCAGATAAAGCTTCTTAATTTCTAAGTAACCGAACACCTAATGCAGGCCTACGGCCGCAACCAAATCAGTGGCCAGTGTTCAGGTTTCAGGTTTCAGCAAACAATAAACCCTGACACCCGAAACCTGACACCTGACACCTTTATCGCTAATGATTCAAAGACGTTAACCTCAACAAAACATCTTCGCTTTTTGCATAGAAGTCTCAATCTAAGACTCTAAATTTTAAGTCTACCATTCCCGCATCTTCCTGTAAACGGCATTCCGTTCGCCCAACTTTCCCTTGACTTGGGGTCCATAATTGATTTAGGTATGAAATCGGATTTCAGGTGCTCCATCCGGAGCTTAATAGGGAACCACCGTACAAACGGGACGGGCCCGCCGCTGTGACCCTGACCTTCTCTTAGTGAACCCGGGGGAAGGATCCCTTTCGGCCGTTGCGTGCCACTGCCCGGCACTCAGCGATAGGCTGAGTGCCGGGTGGGAAGGCTGCCGTAAGGGCAGGGGAGTCAGAAGACCTGCCTGAAAAGACATTGGAGACCTTTCGTGGACAGAAGGGACCTGTGGTCTTGAGGATAAAAAAACGGATATCCCCGGATCGAGTCGATTCACTGCGGTCCGGGGATTTTTTTGCTGTTTTTGAGCGGGGACCCTGTCCGGTATGTGGCAGCAAGAGGATATTTTACTGGAAATGGGAAACCTTTTTTGGGGAGGATCAGCATGCAGTTTTACTGGCGTATTATTGAGGAATTGAAATTCCTGGGCGAGATCGTCATATTCCATGACCCTGGGCTGTCCAGACAGTTTAACTGGTGGCTTCGGAAAAACGCCAAAGGCCTGGCCCTGAGTTCAGCAGACTACAGATCCCGAAACCGCGACACTTTCAGCAAGTGGGGCATTTCCCCCTCCCTGAATTAGATCACGTCTCAACCGCCACCTCCATGTAAAACAGGCTGACTCCGTGAGAAAGCAACTGCAATACAGACACGGCGGCACCCCCGAAACCGACATGCGCAGACTGGGCCTGCCCATCGGCCCGGTATTGGACTTCAGCGTCAATCTGAACCCCCTGGGGCCGCCGTCTGTTATCCGGGAGAAATGGCCGGAATTGCACGCCGGTGTTGAAAACTATCCCAGTATGAACGGGCAGGGTGTGGCCCATTATTACCAGAGCACCCTGAACATCCCCTCCCGGCATTTCCTGGCTGGAAACGGCTCCACCGAAGTGATTTATCTGCTCCCCCGGGTACTCGGGTTCAAGCATGTGGTCGTCATTACCCCCTCATACCACGATTATGAGCGGGCCTCCCGCCTGGCAGGGGCAAAGGTGGTGCGGTGCCCCCTCTCTGAGCACAACGGCTTTGCCTTCCCTGAGGCAGATGCATTAAAAGATACTCTCGACCCTGCAGACGCCGTCTGGATAGGTCGGCCCAACAATCCTACTGGAGGCCTGGTGTCCAAGCATTTGATCCTGGAGCTTATAGACCGCTTCCCCGACAAATGGTTTATTTTAGATGAGGCATTTATTCAATTTCGGGAGGACTGGCACACAGAGAGCCTCTTGACGGAATCCCCCAGGCCCAACCTGCTGATCCTTCACTCTTTGACCAAATTCTTTGCCATTGCAGGGCTCAGACTGGGAGGCGTGGTGGGAGATGAAGCCGTGGTGGCGCGCCTGCGGAAGGCCAAAGAACCGTGGTCCGTTAACGGCATAGCGGATCGGGTGGGGCTCCTTTTGGCCGACTGCGCCCATTATGAAGAAGAGACCCGCGCCATGGTCAGCGAGGAGGCCGCAAGGGTCTATGGCCGGCTTCAGGCCATGAAAGGCATCCTTCCGCACCCTTCCTCGGTCAACTACCTTTTGTGTCAATGGACCCGCACCGGGAATCTGGATGACCTGCTGCGTCATCTTTTGTCTCATCACCTATATATACGGGATTGCAGGAACTTCCCGGGGCTTGAACAAAACTACTTCCGCATCGGGCTCAAAACGGGCCCGGATAACGACCGTCTGCTCTCCCTGTTAGGGTCATATCCATCCTTTTAGGATCCGCTGTGAGCCCCCTTGTTCAATTAATCCTCTTCATTTTCCTGGCCTTTATCCTGGATCTGATACTGGGGGATCCCCGTTACAGGCTTCATCCCATTCGGCTCATGGGCGGATGTATTGCCCGCTTACAGCACCTGTTGAAACGAATGGGCCTTTACACAAGGACCGGCGGTGTCCTGTTGGTGGGGATAGTCGTGGGGGGCTCCCTGATGGCCTATGGGGCCGTCACAGCGGTCCTTTGCCATATCCATGGGCTTTTGGGTCTGGGATTTGATCTGTACATGGCCTATTCCTGCCTGGCCTTAAAAGATCTTTTCACCCACATAAAGCAGGTCATGGGGCCTTTGGAGAGAGGGAATGTGTCCCAGGCCAAAACCGCCATCGCCAGGATCGTGGGTCGTGATGTCCGCCTGCTGGATGAACCCGGCATCAGCAGGGCCGCCATAGAGACCCTGGCTGAAAACTTCGTGGACGGCTTTATATCCCCCCTCTTCTGGTATCTGATGGGTGGGCTGTTGGCCTATGCCCTGGAGGGTCCGCCGGTCACCATGGCCGTGGGGTCGATGCTGGTCTTTAAAGGGATCAGCACGTTGGACTCCATGGTGGGATACAAGAGCATTGAGTATGCGAGGTTCGGCTGGGCAGGTGCAAGATGCGATGATCTCATGAACTTCCTCCCTGCGCGCCTCTCCCTGTTGGTGCTGTTCATCGGTTCCTGGATTTGCGGGGGGTATGCCGCGGCGGGCCTGCGCACGGCCCTCAGGGACAGGTTGAAGCATGATTCCCCCAACGCCGCTCATGCGGAAAGCTTTATGGCCGGAGCCCTGAAGGTCCGTCTGGGCGGCCCCACCCTTTATCCGCACGGGATGAAGCCAAAGCCGTGGCTGGGAGCGGAATATCCAGATCCCCTCCCCGCCCATATCCGAAAGGCAGGCACCATCCTCAAGTGTTCGGCCTGGGCGACCATGGCCATTTCCTCCCTGATTCTGCTCTTCCCCGCAACCCCTTGACAGCGGCCGGCCTCCGGCGCAAAATAGCCCCCAAGGAGTGCACCCTATGGATACGGCCCAAAAAGACCTCACCTCGCTGGGGGATGTCATCGCCGATCTCATGACCGACGGGACCCTTCCCTTTGACCCGGAGGATGCGGATATCTGGAAGGTGTGGGATCAGGTGATCCGATCCGTACAGCCCGAGCTGGTGGGTGCCTGCGGTCCCTCCAGGATCAGGCAGAAACGACTCCAGGTCACCGTCACCCACCCCATCTATCTCCAGGAGCTAAGGCCGTGGGAAAGACAGATCAGAGCGGCCCTGAATCGGAAATTAGATCGAAACGCAGTCCTTGGAATTGACTTTAAGGTGGGGTCGAGATAGAAAAATCACCCTGCCCCAGAAGGGGGGGCAAAACCTCCAATCCGGGCCTGGCCCCCAGCACCGCCTCCATGAGGACCAGTTTGGCCCCGGAGTTGGGATCCGGGTAGTTGATCTGCAGGCGCTTGGGTTCCAGATCAAACCGTCTTAAGAGACCGAACACCTCGGCCAGCCGGGTCGCGGGGTAGATAAAGGCGAATCGCCCTCTTTTTTTTAGCAACCGCTGGGCAGCGGAAAGGATATCGTCAATGGAGGCCAGAATTTCGTGCCGGGCAATGGCCCGTCTGGGGTCGGGATTGATACGTCCGCTCAGGCGTTTTCGATAAGGGGGATTGCATATGACCACATCCGCACAGGCCTCCACCAGCGGAGGGTGCAGGATGTCCCCGATGACCACGTCCATCCTGCTGCCCAGGCGGTTCAGCAATGCGTTGCGCGCCGCCTGAGAGGCCAGTTCTTCTTGAATCTCCAGGCCCACCACCCGGTCAACAGACGTCTGTAAAAGCAGAATCAGCGGCATCACGCCGCATCCGGTTCCCAGGTCCACCACCCGGTCTCCCGGCCGAATAGAAACGAAGGTGGACAAAAACACGGCATCAATGGAAAAGCGATAGCCGTTTTTGGATTGAATCAAGCGCAATCTTCCGTCCAGAAATGCGTCCACGCATTCATGGGCGTGCCGGGGGATTTCAGGGGACTTGGATGTATTCATGGGGGTCGATCTTGTTAAATACCAGTCCGCTCAATACCTTGGGATAGAAATAGGTGGACTTCCTGGGCATGACCAGGGAATTTCCCGCCACTTCCTTTACATGGGCCATCCGGGTGGGGTTGAGCAGAAACGCCAGCTGATACTCGCCGGATTCCACTTGAGACACCGCCTTCCGGATGCTGCTTTCATAATGAAAGATCTCTTCGTCATCCAGGTCCTCCTTGGTAAATCCCAGGCTTTTCTGCAAAATGAGGCGTGATAACACCAACACATCCAGTTCCCGGAGCGACGGATGAAGATCCTGGCCCAGTTGCTCTCTCATACCGGGTTTAAGGGAAAAAAGGTACCATTGATCGCTGCCATGAAGCCTGAAAGCGATGGCCGTGTCCTCTTCCCCCGCATCTTTGAGCCGTTGTTTCATCTCTTTGCATTCCCGGGCCAAGTCACGGCACTCGGCATGAAAGGTCTTGATATGAAACGACTGGGATACGCTCTTCAAGAAACGGTTCACCTGAAATCCCTCCACCCTTGTGACCAGCCGGTGGGAGGGCAGGATGGTCAATCCCTCGTCACTCAGGTTGGAGAGGTACATCATCACGAACTCATATGCCCTGTTGGCCGGCCGCCGCCCGTATCTGGCCCGCATAATATTCCGGTAGTTGCGCGAGGTCTCATACCGATGGTGACCGTCCGCGATAAAGATGGTCTTGTCCTGCATGACCGTAGAGACGGTCTTAAACAGCCGGGGGTCCTTAAGGATCCACAATTGATGCCGGGTACCGTCTTTAAATTCAAAATTCATGTGGGGAGTGCTGTCCGCCGTCTCCCTGCAGGCATTGAGGGCCCTGTTTTCTGAGTCTTCATAGAGTCCGAAAATCTGGCTGAATTGCGCATTACAGGCCCGAAACAGCTTCAGGCGGTCATCCTTGTGGGCTGAAAAGGTCCGTTCGTGGGGAAGGACGACATTGGAGTCCGCCTCCTCGATCCTCACCAGTGCAATGAGGCCCCACCTGACCCGTATGGGGTCACCGTTGCCGGGATCGTATGTCAGCGCGGTCAGATAAAGGCAGGGTTCTTTGGCGCGGATCAGGGTTCCATCAGACTGCCATCTCTGGAAATAGTCCGCGGCCCGGGTATAGCGGTTGTCCCAGTCTGAATCCCCGGTCTTCTTTTTTCCCAGAATTAAACGGATGACATTGTGAGGGTCTGAATGGTAATATGCCTCCTGCTCCTCCGGTGAAATGACGTCGTACGGCGGCGCCATCAGGGGAGAGAGGTCGTTTCTCTGGTAAAAGTTGTAGGTCAGGCCCTTAAACGGGGCAATAACGGCCATTGGGTACTCCTTGATTCATTATAGTATGGGGGGTAATCTCTCTTACCGGTCCCCGAGTGTCAAGAAAATTTAACCCCCGGTGTGTCCCACAACCGCGGAAAGGAATATGGATTTATGGAGTCCACCGACCCAGTGGATATGGACGAAATCCCGGCAACCCCCCCGGACCTGATCATCGAGGGAGGGGTGGCCCTCACCATGGCCCAAGACCCGGGCCTGATTGAACATGCAAGAATCTTCATCTCCGGCGGGCAGATCACGGACATCCAAAGCGCCCAAACGCCCTCTCCCCTTTCCAATCCTGAAACCGAAGTCATTGATGCCCGGGACAGCATCATTCTCCCCGGACTGATCAACTGCCACACGCATACGGCCATGACCCTGTTCCGCGGGCTGGCCGATGATCTCCCCCTCAAAACATGGCTCTTTGAGAGAATCTTTCCAGCGGAACGTGAGTTCCTGGATCCTGAAACCGTATATTATGGGGCGCTTTTGGGCTGCATGGAGATGATCGCCTCGGGCACCACCTGTTTTGCCGACGGCTATTTCTTTCAGGATGAAACGGTGCGGGCCGCCCATGAGACCGGACTCAGGGGCCTCATCGCCCAGGGCGTCATCGATCTCCCGGCCCCCGGGGTCCCCGACCCGGCGGAAAACCTTTCCCGCGGAAGGGAGTTCATAGAGCGGTGGCTTCATTTTTCACCCCGGATCCGGCCCGGCCTGTTCTGTCACAGTCCCATCACCTGTTCCGAGGAAACCCTGATCCGTTCCATGGAGATCTCCCAGGGCCACCATCTGCCGCTCCAAATCCATCTCTCTGAAACCGCTGAAGAAATCCAGGCTATCCTCAATAAGTCCGGCATGCGTCCGGCGCAATATCTGGATCAGTTGGGGCTGCTGAACCCGGGACTCATTGCCGCCCATGCCCTTCACCTGGATGAGAAGGAAATGGACCTGATCCGCGAACGGGGCGTGAACCTGGTGCACGTCCCTGAGAGCAATATGAAGCTGGCCTCAGGGACCGGCCCGGTCTCCCGCATGCTGCGCCGGGGTGTGAACATCGGCCTGGGAACGGACGGGGCCTGCTCCAACAATGACCTGGATCTGTTCTGTGAAATGGACACTGCGGCCAAGCTGGCCAAGGCGGTGGAGCACGATCCCACCAGCCTCAGTGCAGGGGAGGCCCTCCACATGGCCACTGTGGGCGGGGCATCGGCATTGGGCCTCCAGGATTATATCGGCACCCTTGAAAGAGGGAAACGGGCCGATATTATCACCGTGGACCTCACCCAGCCCCATCTCTGCCCGCTGCACAACCCGGTCTCCACCCTGGTGTATGCGGCCAACGGCGGGGACGTAAAGGACGTGATCGTGGATGGAATCGTACTCATGAAGAACCGCAAATTCACCATGTTGGACCCGGACCCCGTTATGGCCAAGATGCGAGAAATGGCCAAGCGGATTGCACCATAGGGCCTGCAAAAGGACTTGGCCCAGAAAAAACATTGCCATCTCCATGCATAAGTTGCTATGAAGTGACCCGAGTGACAGTCCGTGAGACATAAACCATTGCAGCTGACATTATTTTCCTTCGGGTAGACCGAAATTTCATCAGGGTATTATGAAAAACAAGAGGAACACAGGTCTTTTTCTGACTATCAGTCTGATTGTGCTGGTCATAGGGGTGATCTGCTGGTTTCTGATCACCATTTTCGAATCAGAAAAACCAGAGGTACAGTTGGCCCCATTGCCTGATTTTCTCAAAGGAGAGCAGGAATTTCATCTCACGGTACGTGACACCAAAAGAGGGCTCAGAAGCGTCACGGTCTCCCTCAAACAGGGAAGCCGGGAGCTCACCGCCTTTGAGAAGGAGTTTCCGTTCGAGGGGCTCTTTAATGCGGCAGGCATTCACCGATTCGAAACCGTCTTTT
>JAIPDZ010000163.1 GCA_021737425.1 Deltaproteobacteria bacterium | reverse complement strand
TCGCGGTTCTGGGAACAGACTCGGCAGTGGGAAAGCGCACCACAGCCTGGATCCTGGTTCAGGGTCTTCAAGAAGCAGGGATCAGGGCTGCGTTTACGGGAACGGGACAGACCGCCTGGCTGCAGGGCGCCCGGCACTGTATTATCCTGGATTCCCTGGTGAATGATTTCGTGTCCGGTGAAATTGAGCATGCGGTCTGGAAGGCCTGGATCGAAGATCGACCGGATATCATCGTCATTGAAGGCCAGGGGAGTCTCATGAACCCGGCCTATCCGGGTGGATTTGAGATCCTGGCTGCGGCCCGGCCTGACGCCATACTGCTCCAGCACGCCCCGGCCCGCCGGGAATACGACGGGTTCCCGGGATATGCCATCCATCCGCTGCCCCGCCAGATCCGGGCCATTGAAATCCTCTCCGGCAAATCGGTGGGAGCCGTAACCCTCAACCACCAAGGCCTGGCATCCCATGAAATCCCCCCGGTCCTCACCACCCTGTCCCGGACCCTGGGCCTGCCCGCCTTTGACGTGCTTCAACACGGCCCGGAGGGTCTGGTGAAGTGGGTGATGACCCAAAAGGACGATCCGGGAAAACGCCGGCAGCCGTAAAGGGAAGAAGAGAGGGCAGGGCCATTGGACAGGCAAATTCTCCCCGGAACCGATTTTTCAGGGTCTTTGCAGGTGTTGGACCGATTGGAAGTAGGTCCGGTTTCAGTGGAGACAAAACGACTGACGGTTCCCCTGCGGCTGCTTCAGAACGGCCGCGAGGACAAAACCGATCTGATCTGCACCTATGAAGAGCCGGTTTTTGACCCTTATGATGCGGGGTCCCAAAACCTGGCCAGTATGATTGCCGCGCAGCTGCCCCTCAATTACGGGCTTTTCTGTGCACAGATGGTGTTTCACGGGGTCTATGATGAGACGGATCGCCGGTTTATCCGTGAAATGGCGGAAAATACGGCCCGGGAGATCTATGTCAACAAATTCCTGGCGCCCAATCCCTTTCTCCTTGACCCATGGGCAGATTCTCAGCCCGTTCAAAAAAAGACCTATCTAAGGGCCACCCTCAACTTCCCATCCACGTCTACCCCCTTTAAGCCCCGCTGGAAGCCCTGGAAGACCAGCCGCGCCCGGCATGCGGTTTTGTCCAGCGGGGGAAAGGAGAGCCTGCTGACCTACGGGCTCCTTCACGAACTCAGGATTGAAACCCACCCCCTGTTTGTCAATGAATCAGGCCGTCACTGGTTTACGGCCCTCAATGCCTATCGCCATTTCAAGGATCATGTGCCCCACACCTCCCGGGTATGGGTCAATTCGGATCGGGTCTTCTCCTGGGTATTGCCGCACCTGCCCTTTATTCGAAAGAATTTCAAGGCCATTCGCTCTGATGAATATCCCATCCGGTTGTGGACCGTGGCCGTATTTCTGTTCGGCATCCTGCCGCTTCTTCGAAAACGGGAAATCGGTCGACTCCTTATCGGAGACGAGTACGATACCACGGTCACCACTCGGAGTTATGGGATCTCCCATTACCACGGGCTGTTCGATCAGAGCCTCGATTTTGACACCGCCCTGTCCCGATACTTTCTCCAGAAGGGATGGGCCGTCAGTCAGTTCTCCATTCTGCGGCCCCTGTCCGAGATGCTCATTGAAAAGATCCTGGCCCATAGATACCCCCATTTGCTTGCTCTTCAGACCTCCTGCCATTCGGCCCACAAAGGGGATCATGGAATCCTGCCTTGCGGCAAATGCGAAAAATGCCGCCGCATTGTGGGCATGCTCCTGGCGATGGATGCCGATCCTGGCCAATGCGGGTATACGGATCTGCAGATTCGCGAATGTCTGAAGACCCTGACCCTGAAAGGCGTTTCTCAGGAACCCGAGGCCCGGGACCATATGTTCTATGTGCTGGACCAAAAAGGACTCCTACAGGGAAAAACCTCCGGGAGGCCCCATCCCGAGGTCCTCAGCCTCCGGATACACCCCCGACGGTCACCTTTTCATGCGGTGCCCGTGGATCTGCGGGATCCCTTGATCCGGTTATTTCAAGAACATACCCAGGGGACCGTCAAACGCCGGAAGGGGGCGTGGCACGCCTTTGATCCCCTCATGAGCCGGGAAATACACCAGGCCTACTCTTTTGAGGTGGATGCCTTGGACCCCCTGGGGCCGGAATTGGACACGGCTCTGGGGAACGGGGGCTGCATTTCATGGGGCAAGCTCGCCTGGCCGGATATGCAATCCTATATCAAACGCATGGACCTGGCCCTGCTGCCGGTGGGCGCCATTGAGCAGCACGGTCCCCATCTTCCGCTGGATACGGATGCCTTTGACGCCGAGTATCTGGCCCGGCGGGTGGCCGCAGCCTGCAGCGACCCCAAACCCCTGGTGCTCCCCCTGATTCCCTACGGCGTATCCTATCACCATCAGGACTTCTCCGGGACCGTCAGCATCCAAAACGACACCCTGGCCCGAATGGTCTATGAGATCGGCATGGCGGTGGCCCGCCAGGGGATTCGTAAGCTGATCATCATCAACGGTCATGGCGGTAACATTCCCGCCCTCAACTATGCGGCTCAGATGGTGCACCGGGACGCCCACATCTTCGTGTGCGCCGAGACCGGCGAAAGCAGCGATGTGGATATCGAAGACCTGGTGCAAACCCCCAATGACGTGCATGCAGGAGAGATTGAAACCAGCACGGCACTGGCCGTTCGTCCCCATCTGGTGCACATGGGCAAGGCCCGGGCCGCTGTCCCCAGGTTTTCCAGCCGTTACCTGGACTTTACCTCCAGGCGGAGCATCTCCTGGTATGCATCCACCCGCCGGCTCTCTCCCTCGGGCATTCTGGGGGATCCCACCCGGGCCAGTGCTGAAAACGGCAGGCGAATGTGGGAGATTATGATCAGTCACCTGGTCTCCCTGGTGGAGGATCTCAAGCACATGACCCTGGATGAAATCCATCACCCTCAGGGGGCCAGGTCCCCATGAGAATCGTCCGGATTAGGTTTCATGCCGTCTCCATGCCCCTCAGGGCCCCCTATACCATCGCCTATGAGACCGTGGAGGCGGCCTGCAACATCTTTCTTTTTTTAGAGACCGACCAGGGCGTGAAGGGCTATGGGTGTGCCGCTCCCGATGAAATCATCACCCGCGAGACCCCTGAATCGGTGCTGCAGTCCTGCCGGGAGATCATTGAACCCGGCCTCCACGGCCAAGATCCCTTGCGGATAGCACGTCTCATGAGCGATCTTACACCGTCTCTAAAAAGCCAACCGTCTGCTCTGGCCATGGTGGACATGGCGCTTCACGATATTCTGGGCCGGGTCGCCGGCCTGCCCCTCTATCAGATTCTGGGGGGATTTCGCAGATCCATTCGCACCAGCATCACCATCCCCATCCTGCCGGTCAAAGATACGGTTCAGCAGGCCCGGCATCACGTGAACGAGGGGTTTCGCTGCCTCAAGATAAAGGGGGGCCGGAATGTGGAGGAGGATGTGGAGCGGGTGTTGCAGGTGAGGGAGGCGGTGGGCCGGAACATTGAACTGAGATTTGATGCCAACCAGGGGTACTCTATGGAGGAAGCGCTCCATTTTGTCCGGGCCATAAAACCGGCGAGGCTGGAATTGTTGGAGCAACCCACCCACCGGGCACAACTGGAACTCCTGGGCCGGATCACCCGCAACGTGGATATCCCGGTGATGGCCGATGAAAGTCTCATGAATCTCCGGGACGCCTTCCGCCTGGCGCGCAGGGACCTGGTGGACATGGTCAATGTGAAGCTTATGAAGGTGGGGGGCATCCGTGAAGCTCTTCGGATCAATGCCGTGGCCCGGGCCGCAAACCTGGACGTCATGGTGGGGTGTATGGACGAATCGGCCCTCGGCATTGCAGCGGGCCTCCACCTGGCCCTGGCCATGCCCAATGTGGCCTATGCGGACTTAGACGGGCACCTGGATCTGTTGAATGATCCCATGGCCGGCGCGGTCATTCTGCGAAAAGGCGTCTTGTATCCCACCGGAAACCCGGGCCTGGGGGTTAACCTGTAAAAACCGGCATTTGATCGGACAAACCCGAACCCCCAGCGGGCCTACCGATAAATGCGATCCGCTGTGGCACAGGCCGCCCCAATAGCATGTCCAATGATGTCCTGCACTATCTTGACCCGGGGCTGTTTCAGGGCATAGCGCTTGACTTTACTCTCTTCTATGGGTTCATACATGTACGTATCCATGGTCACCTCAAGTTGAATAACGTGGACATGGTTATCGGGATCGTTGTGTTTCCGGGTGATAAAACCGCCCGCGTATGGCTCGTCTTTTGCAGTGGACAGCCCTAAGGCATGGGTTTTCGCGGCACTGCTCAGGGCCTCAACAAAGGCATGGATAATCTCGGCATCCGCAGACTGGTCCTCCAGGGTCCCCACCACGAAGTTGCTTCTCTCCCGGCCTTCGTCATACACCCTTCCCCAGCCCACCGAAGACATGGTGTGACCGTCAAGGATGAGGGCGTAACCTTGCTCACGGACCATTCGCCTGGCCAAATACTCCAGGATGTCATGATACAGGTCGTAGTACCGCACGATATGGTCCCGTTCTTCTTGACTGTAAGGCTGTTTCAGCAGCAATTCGTTTTCTATGGTGTAATATTCAATGGCCGAATTCGTAAGGTGGGAAGGCATGTTTTTGTCTTTCCGTCCGTTCCGGGTCCGGTTCATGTCCACAAAAAACGGGGCGAGCCGGGACACCACCTGCATGCCGTCAAGCCCTTCGTACAAAATGTCACTGAGCAGATCTATCTCTTTCAAACATCGTTGGCTCAGATCAAAATACTCCGCAAACCGGGCGGGAACCAAAATGCCGGCGTGGGGGATAGACAGGATATAGTCATTGGAGCGTGGGGTAAAATCGATGAGATCCTGAATTTTCAGCCTATGGGCTTCCCTGCAAAAGACATCAAACACCTCAACGAATGGCTCAAAATGTTCGTAAAGGCCATAGATATCATCCCATGGTCCCATGCCTTGGGCCACCATTGGTGGCGAAACCATCTCGGGGGGCGCCGGCAGTCCGAGAATTTCGGATTCCAGCTTATCCATGATAATGGCGCCCACGGATATACCGTAGATATCATGGAGACCCTTGCCGCCCGGGAAGGCGTTGATCTCAAGAACCTTACCGGTGTCCAGCATGTCGATGGAGGCATAGCGGATTTCCGGGAAGGCCGCAACAGCGTCTCTCGCAATCCGCTCCTGCTCCGCCGTAAGGGTATGCACGGTCTGATGGGCGCCAAAGGTCAGGTTGGTCTTCCACTCTCCCCATGCCGGTTCACGCCGCATGGGCGCGATCAGTTCACCGTCAAAAAAGGTCACCACGATATCACCGTTTTTCACCTCAGGGCAGAATTCCTGTACAATGACGTGGTGATACTTGGACACATACATGTCGATGATTTCATCCAGGGCAGGGTCTTTGAACTTAACCCTGTGGACCTGCAGGCCGCAGCCGTATCCATACCGGTCCTTCAGGATGAACCAGCCGTGTTCATGAGGCAGCTTCTGTAGGGCCGCCTTGGCCTCTTTTAAAGAGGAGGCGGGATAGGTCATCGGCTGAGGGACATGGGGCGCCCGCACCACCATCTCGAATTTATCATTGGTGGCCACGGTGGCTCGGATACTCTCAAACAGGACACCCGTCTCTTCAATGATCTGCAGAATATCCAGATTGGGGGTACCGTAATCCCTGATATCATCTCCCCTGACAAAACAGAGATCAATATCCGCCAGTTTCAAAGGACAATCAGCGGTCTTACGTAAAAATTGGTGACTCATCAAGGGATCACCTTCCCAGTGCTCGGGCAGTTCAAGTATGCTTGCCCTGGCATAAGGCATTTCCTCGTGCAGATAAAGATCCGCCATACTGAAATGATAAATGTGGTGCCCGCGGGCCGCGGCCACACTCAAAACTTGAGTAATACCGGTATTGTACAAGTCAACCTCAAAATCAGAGTAGGTCAACCGCTCGCTTTCAAAGGCAATTATCAATTTTTCGGGCTTTTTATTCTCGGTCATGGTTTCCTTCGTCCTATTTACTCTTCCCCGCCTTCTTTGTAGCCCCGTTTAAACTCCGATTTGGCCCTGCTTATGCTGGTCTTAAGGATTTCCCATGAATTTTCAAGCCCTTGCTTAAGGTCCTCCCACGCCCCCTCGCTGGCCTGTTGCAGGGCCGCGATTTTATCCTCCACCGCCTGACGCTTGGCCCGTAAGTCCGCAATCTGTCTGTCATATTCAATTTTTGCCTCAGCATCCGCCTGATCGGCTTCTGCCTGCAGCTGGTCGATCTCGGCATTCCATTCGTCGATGGTGGCCTTCAGCTTTTGTACATATGCATCGCGTGTTTCGCTCATGGTATGATCCTCCTTTTGAGCTCGGGATATATCCTTAAATTTCAATGATATTGTTACGGGTCCCATATTGATTGCAGGCGGTATCAGGACAGTTGGGATCGAGGGCCCATGTCCCGTCCACAATGAATTTGTATTCATACCTGCCCTGTGGCAGCATCTTGACCTTTTTCCATGTTCCTGTCTGGTCCTTTTTCATGACATCCGTGTTTTCCGACCAGCCGTTAAAGCTTCCTGATAGAAGTACGGTTTCAGCTCCCGGCGCCGAAATCCTGAACTCAACCCGTTTCTTTTTACCTGCCATGGATTTTTCCTCCTTTAGTAATTTTCTCCTTTGGTTTACACGGCATTGGCGTTTCACCCCACTAACACGGCAACGGATTCTCCCGGAAGCAAGATCGCGCCATCCTCCACAAAAACGCCGTTTTTTGAGGACAAGACAACCTCCTTTCCCTGGACATGGAAACACGGTATTTGCTGGAGGGCCTCTGAGAAATTACAGGCCACCCATACGGACCCGCGTATCATGATCAACCAGCGTGACGCCTCGTCAAACCTTACGGATACCCGTTCCATCCGCCCGTCGCTCAATGCCGGCAGTCGGCGGCGCAGCTGGATGAGGGACTGATACCAGTCGAAAACGGTGTTGTGGGGTTCCCTGTTTATTTCGTTCCAATTCAGCTTTGATTTTACAAACGTGGCCTCGGCCTGGGGATCAGGGATTTCATGGGGCGATTGGCTGAAAGCGGCAAACTCCTCACGCCGTCCCCGTTTCACCGCTTCACCCAGTTCGGGATCCTGATGATCGGTAAAATAGAGAAACGGCGAGGCAGCGGCCCACTCCTCCCCCTGAAACAGCATGGGCACGAAAGGAGACGTCAGCACCAGGGCCGCCCCGACCTGTAGCTGTCCCGGCGAGAGCAAATGGCTGGTTCGCTCTCCCAGGGCACGATTGCCCACCTGATCGTGGTTTTGAAGGCAGGCCACAAATCGGTGTCCGGACAGCCCTGTGGCCGGCCGGCCGTGGCGCCTGCGGCGATAGGCGGAGTAGCGGCCGTCATACACCAACCCCCGGGTGAGGACCCTGGTTAGATCCGCCAGGGCCCCGAAGTCCTGGTAGTACCCGGCCTGCTCGCCCGTAAGAGTGGCGTGCAGGGCGTGATGAAAATCCTCGTTCCATTGAGCGTCCATGCCGTACCCGCCCACCTCCCGCGGACGCACTACTCGAGGGTCGTTGAGATCACTTTCGGCAATGAGCACCAGGTGCCGGCCCAAATCCGCTTCCAGGGCCTCCACCTCAGCCGTTAGTTGCTCCAAAAAGTGGACGGCGGATGTATCCACGATGGCGTGCACCGCATCGATGCGGAGACCGTCCATGTGGTAGTCGCGCAACCACATCAAGGCATTGTCCATGAAGAAGCGCCGTACTTCATCGCTGCCCGGTCCATCCAGGTTGACCGCCTCGCCCCAGGGCGTGGCATACCGCCGGGTGAAATAAGGTCCGAAGTGATGGAGATAATTTCCTTCAGGGCCGAGGTGATTGTACACCACATCGAGTACAACGGCCAGGCCCCGCTGATGACAGGCGTTCACCAGGCGCTTAAGCCCTTCGGGGCCCCCATAGGCATGATGGGGGGCATAGAGATCCACGCCGTCATAGCCCCAGCCCCGTTTACCCGAAAACTCGGCCACCGGCATCAATTCCACGTGGGTAACGCCCAGCTCTAAGAGATGATCCAGATAGTCGACGGCCGCATCAAAAGTGCCTTCCGGTGTAAACGTGCCCATGTGCAGTTCATAGATGACGGCCGATCCCAGGGGCGGTTGCTGCCAATCCGAATCGCTCCACGGAAAACGGGCATGATCCACCCACCTGGAAGGGCCATGGACCCCTTCCGGTTGCCAGGGAGACCGGGGATCCGGAAAAAGACCCTCGCCGTCGATCCGAAACCCGTAGTCTGTGCCGTGTTCCATGAAGGATGGGTGGGCACACCACCAGCCGGCATCCCCCTGAGTCATCTTAACAACCTGATCATTGCTATCCAGTTCCACCCTGCGGGCGTTCGGGGCCCAGACCCGTATTTCAACCATGGCTGTTCATCCTTGTGTGGGTGGCGATCGCTTCAGGAGACATGGCGCAATACTACCAGGGAACGGGCTTCAACCCTGATCCGGTCCCCTGCCTTCAGGGATCCTTCTTCTCCCATCCAACCGCTTTCAGTATCCAGTTCCTTCACCCAGCTTTGGCCCCATTGGGCTGCAGGGAGCCTGAAATCCAGAGGCTCGTGATGGGCATTGATCATGATATAGAAGTTATCGTCCACAACCGGATCGCCGTGCGGATGGGGATTCGGGATGTTCTTGCCGTTTAAAAACACCCCCAGCGATTTGGCATATCCGCGGTCCCAGTCCTCTTCGGCCATCTTTTCCCCTTCCAGGGTGAACCAGGAGATGTCACTGACGTCGCTGCCGTGAATGCGCCGGCCATGAAACCAGCCCCGGCGGCGGAAAACCGGGTGATCCTTACGGTAGTGAATGAGTTTCTGGCAAAAAACAAGAAGCCCTTCATCCATGTTTTCCCAGTCGTACCAGGAAATCTCATTGTCCTGGCAGTAGGCGTTGTTGTTGCCCTGCTGGGTGCGGCCTGCTTCGTCGCCGCCCAAAAGCATGGGCACGCCCTGGGAAAGCATGAGTGTGGCAAGAAAATTCCGCTTTTGACGTTCCCGCAGGCGGCGTACATCCGGGTCTTCGGTGGGGCCTTCCACACCGCAGTTCCATGAACGGTTGTAGCTTTCTCCGTCAAGGTTTTCCTCTCCATTGGCCTGGTTATGCTTTTCATTGTACGAAACCAGGTCGGTTAAGGTAAACCCGTCATGGGCGGTAATGAAGTTAATGCTGGCATAGGGCAGGCGGGAGGTGTTTTCATAGAGATCAGAACTGCCGGTAAACCGGGCTGCAAATTCGGCCAGGGTCTGGTCCTCACCCCGCCAGAAATCTCGCACGCAGTCCCGGTATTTACCGTTCCATTCGGTCCATACGGGCGGAAAGTTCCCGACCTGATACCCGCCCTCGCCCACATCCCAGGGCTCGGCAATGAGTTTGACCTGACTGATGACAGGATCCTGCTGGATAATGTCGAAAAAGGCGGACAGGCGGTCCACGTCATGCAGCTCGCGCGCCAAGGTGGCCGCCAGGTCGAACC
>JAIPDZ010000162.1 GCA_021737425.1 Deltaproteobacteria bacterium | reverse complement strand
ATATCCACTCCAGGAAGGCCGGATGGCCGCCTGTGATGGGCACACTGACCACGCACGGGCATTCATAGCTGTGCATGGCGGTCACCTTGCGGACTACCTCCGTAACCAGGGAGCCACGGGTTTTGGCCAGGAGCACCACCTCCTCTCCAGACTCCATTTCCCCTTTCCACCAGTAGATGGCATGCATGTGCTCCAGGATATTGACGCATGCTGCCAGTCGCTGAGATACCAGGGCCTGACCGATGGACATGGCTTCTTCCTGGGTCGGTACCGTGATATAAATGAGATGGGGGTCCATGAGTACCTCCATAGGTTGAGTTTAAAGGTTGAGAGGTTCAGGGGTTCAGGATTAAAAGCAAAACTCCCCCCGCAGCATGGAGGCGAAAATTCCGGTTTCATCATTGTTCCCCAATGGATTTAGCACATACTGGAAATCGGGAGAAACGAAAAAATACCTTGACAGGCGTATCCGATAATAGGCCTCCAGGTGGATCTCGGTGCCGTCATGGGGCGTGTCCGGGTTGGCCTTGAGCCCGGATATGCCCAAACCAAAGGTGTCCGCCTCCCGTCGGGGGACCAGGCCCCGGACGCTGATCCCGGCCGACCAGAACCAGGGGACCTCGTACACATGGGGGTTGTTGTGGCCCACCCGGGCGAACAGCCCCATATCCCGGGTCACCCACTGATCCAGGCTCAGACCGACGCCCCATCCCTTTTTATAACCGGGCCCGGTCAAGCTGGGATGATCATAGGATTGAAGCCATCCATAGAGTCGATAGTGTCCCTCGTGTCCGTTCAGTTGGGGGGAAAAGGTGGCCTGTGCAGCCACCAGGGGATGACCCGACATATTCTCCCAAATATCTTTGTGCTGACTAACCAGGGGCCATGAAGACGACTGTCCCAGCACCAGAAGATGGAGATCCCGGATGGGGGTACCGCCGAGGGCCACAAACGGCGCATATTCGTCTTCGTCATCCAACATCGGATTGTTCACCAACGGCTGGCCCATAAACTGGGTCCTGGAATCATTGGCAAAGGCATTGGTATCGAGATAGGTTTCGCCGTCTGTTTTTCCAAAGGCCACAAAGGCGTGATCATTCATCAGCTTCTGGGTATAATAGAGTTTCTGCAGCCGGATGCGCCCGTTGTCTTTGTCGCTCACGTTGGTTTCCAGCAAATTGGCCAGGACGATCCCTTTTTGCGCCAGATCCACCCGGTTTTTGGTATACCTCAACCGGGCATACAAACTCCCCTGCTCCACGGGCTCCCAGGTCATCTCCAGTTGCGGCGAAATACACGCGGTGAAATCCTCCTTTTCGCCATCGTCCATGACCGTGGCATTGGCATACTGTTGATAATTGGCCACAATGCCGCCCTGCAGGGACACGGTCCTTTGCACATATTGCCAGGTTGGATCCAAGTGCGCTTGTTTTGCAGGCTCGGCAGCTGATGTCCGGGTCCCTTCATCCGAAAAGGCGGGAGTATCGAAGCAAAACCCGAAGCAAGAAAGGCAGAGAAAGCCGACAAAAAAGCCTTTGATCCTTCTTGTTTTTCTATGCATACAGGACATACATGCTGTAACTAATTGGACCTCAAGCCGTGAGGCCTTTATTCCTTACTAAACCTCTGAACCCCTGAACCTTTGAACCTTTGAACCTCTGCACCTCTGAACCACCCCACCATCAAAACCGACCCATCTCATGCAGATAGTGATAGGACACAATCCCCACCGCAGTGGACAGGTTCAGACTGCGGACCCCGCCCCACATGGGGATGGCATGGCAGGGATAGCGGCCCCGGATATCCCGCGGCAACCCTCGGGTCTCCCGGCCAAACAAGAGATAATCGCCGTGATTGACTGAGGCCTGCGTATAGGTGAGGTCCGCATGGCGACTAAGGGCGATCAACGAACGCCCTTCTTCCATATGCTCCAGAAAGGCCTGAAAGTCTTGGTGCTGCCGAATATCCACCTCGCTCCAGTAATCCAGGCCGGCCCGTTTGAGGTGTTTGTCATCTGTTTGAAAGCCCAATGGGTGAACCAGGTGCAGCCGCAATTGGGCCGCGCCGCACAGGCGGGCGATATTTCCGGTGTTGGATGGGATTTCCGGCTGGTAGAGCACAATGTGCAGATAAGGATCCGCTATGACCCGATGGATGTGATCCTCGATGGAGCCGCTCATGGGAGGCGCCGAACCCTCCTCCCCTCACTGGGGTAATCGATGACCTTAAGATGCCGGGCATATTGGATAAGGGCCTCATAGTCCATCACTTGAGTTTCTTTCCATTTTATGGCTCCCGGCACCAGGTGGAGATATTTTTGCACATTTCGGGGGCGGGTACAAAACTCGTTGTGGGTGAGGGTGTACATGCGGGGGGGAACCAGGGGGCGCCCGTCTATCTTTACACCGGAAACCCTCTGGCCTTCGGGCTGATCCGCGTCAATGGTGTAAGTGATCCCGGAGACCTGGTTCATGAAACGGACGGCCTCTCCCTCCAATATCTCCAGGATCTGGGTCCCGCTCACTTCACCGGTCACCAAACGGTCTCGATACGGGGTCATATTCCTGAAATCACCCTCCCTGAGCACCCTGGGCTCCCCCGGGAAAACCCGAAACCCCTTTCTGAGGGAACTGCTGTTGGTCATGGCCACATCCGTATGGGTAGCCCACCTGAAGGCATCGGTCACAAAATCGCCGAGGCTGTTTTCCCGGCCCCGCAGGCAAGCCCCCATCAAGGGACGTTTCAGGGTGGCGACCCTCTCCCCCTTTAATTCGTCTGATATTTCCTTGAGGGTAAGAGCGGCATGATCCAGGGGGGAGGGGATGGTTTCCACCAACCGGTTCTCCACCCTGAGGACTTTCCCTTGGGCCACACTTACCTCGGCCACCCCATAGTAACTGTTCATGGCGCCGGCCTGAAAGATGGGAATGCCATTGGCGGATACGGCTGAATTCAGGAGTACATGATTGTGCCCTGAGAAAATCAGGTCCACCCCCAGCTCACCGGGCAGGTCTTGCGCCAGGCTTATGATACGGGTGAGATCATCATGGATCATGAGCACGGTCAGATCCAGTGAACCCATCTCGGGAACGAACCGCTTCACCGCCTTCAAGGGGCTGATCACCCGGAGCTGCTTCGAGCCTATGGCCCTGAGGACGCCGGGGTTTTTCTGCAGCAGGATTCCCAAGAAACCCACCCTGAGCCCGGTTGAGGTTTCCACCACCTTGAAAGGGGTATAATAGGGCTCATTCTCCTTATCCACCAGGTTGGCACACAGCAGGCCCGATAAGAAGGCCCCGGGTTCGGGGACCTCGTAATCGAATTCATGGTTCCCGGCAGAGATCAACACCCTCTCGCCGAACCCCTGGTTGGAAAGCGCCTCCCAAAACCGGTTCCACACCCCCAGCGCCGCACTCCCCTTCATGGCCTGGGGTAGATCCGGCCCGGTAAAAAGATCCCCGGCCATGGTATAAAAGGCATTGGGCTGTTGGTTGCACATGGCGGTCAGGATGGCTGCCATATCCGCCATTCCCGTCCGGGTGGACGCGGGAAACACCCAGCCATGGAGATCGTTTTGGTAGACGATGGTAACCTTTTCAGCGGCAAAGGCGGAGAAAGGCCACAGCAAGCATAAAACCAGGAGGATGAGAAGTCGCTTGGTCAAGGAACCCTCGGTTTTTCAGGTTCTACGGTTCAGAGGTTCAGGGGTTGAAAGGTTCGGGGGTTCAAATTCAGACATCAGATGTCCGATGTCTGACCTCCGGACATCATTCCACCCCGCTGTGCCCGAAGCCTCCCATGCCCCTCGGGGTTTCATCAAGGTCTTCCACCTCTCTCCATTCCGCCCGATACACCTTGGATAGGACCATCTGAGCGATGCGGTCTCCCCGTCTGACCTGGAAGGGGTTTCTGCCCCAATTGACCAGGATGACCCCCACCTCTCCCCGATAATCCGAATCAATGGTCCCGGGGGCATTCAGCATGCCGATGCCGTGATGAAGGGCCAGCCCGCTTCGGGGTCTCATCTGGGCCTCATACCCCTGGGGCACGGATACGGTCAAACCGGTGGGGATCAGGCGTGTCTCCCCGGGCTGCAACAGAACAGGAGCCTCCACACAGGCCCGTATATCCATACCGGATGCACCCTCGGACGCATAGGCCGGCATGGGAAGATCCTTACCTTTATCTAACATTTTTACTTTGATTGAAATCGTATCCATGATCCTGCCAAACCGCCGTCACCCATATGCCAGGCAATCTCGGTCCAGGTCCCCGTCATTTATGGGACCCAGGGCGGTAAAGGTGATATCGCCCTCCCGGAAAATCCGGTTGGCCGCCTCCACCACTTCATCCATGGATATCGATTCAATCTTCCGGACCAGTTCTTGGTGAGAGATATATCGACCAAAGGCGAATTCATTCCTGGCCAGGCGCATCATCTGGTTGTCCGTGCTCTCAGAGGCCAGGTAGATCCCTCCGATGATGTGTTCTTGGGCTCCGGTCAGGTCTGTTTCATTCAACTCCCCGTCGCACAGTTTTTGGACTTCCCTCTGGATTATCCGGAGGGCCGGATTGAGTTGCCTGGCATCTGTGGCCGCATACACCCCCAGAACGCCTGTGTCTGCGTAAGAGGAGAGAAAAGAATAGACCGAATAGGCCAACCCTTGCTTTTCCCTGATCTCCTGAAACAGGCGTGAACTCATATTCCCGCCCAGGATGGTGTTCAAAATGGCGCAGGCGAACCGGCCCTCATCCACCTGGGAAGCGGCCTTCCCCCCCACGCACATATGGACCTGCTCCAGTTTCTTATATTGGAGGGTTACCCCTCCCTCGGACACAGGGGGGGTTCGCTCACAGGATTCCGGCCGCTGCTTTGCGTTCTCAAAAATGGGGGTGAAATAGGACACCATTTTCTGGTGATCGATATCTCCGGCCGCGGCCACCAGGATCCGGTCCGGAGAATAAAACCGCTCCATATAACTCAAAAGCGATTCCTTGCTCAGGGCCGCCACAGTCTCCCCTGTCCCCAGTACGGAGCGGCCAATGGGGTGATTGGCCCAGCACTGACCACTGAACAGCACGTGGACGTGGTCGTCAGGGGTATCCTCCATCATACCGATCTCCTGGAAGATCACTTCCCGTTCCCGTTCCAGGTCCACGGGATCAAAGGTGGGATTCAAGACTATGTCGGAAAGGATGTCCGCCAATCGAACAAAATGCTTCCCCAAGACCCGCCCATAAAAACAGGTGTTTTCTTTGCCTGTAAATGCATTGGAGAGCCCGCCCACCGCATCCAAGTCCTTGGCAATGTCCAGCCCGGTGCGGTTGCGGGTCCCCTTGAAACTCATGTGCTCGATAAAGTGGGACACCCCGTTCTCTGATGGGCTCTCGTCCCTGGAACCCGTATTCACCCAGATGCCCAGGGAAACGGATCGGACATGCGCCAGACGCTTGGAGACGATTCGAACGCCGTTTTTGAGTTCGGTTTTATGATACATCTTCCGGACGCTCTCCCAGCGCCGCCTTGCGGGAAAGCCTGATCCGCCCGTCATTCCCCACCTCCAGGACCTTGACCAGGACTTCGTCCCCTTCATTGAGTACATCGGTGACCTTGTTGACCCGCTCTTCCGC
Source organism: Deltaproteobacteria bacterium (assembly GCA_021737425.1). Classification (GTDB taxonomy): domain Bacteria; phylum Desulfobacterota; class DSM-4660; order Desulfatiglandales; family Desulfatiglandaceae; genus JAIPDZ01. The sequence continues at coordinate 4,031 of JAIPDZ010000162.1, read as the reverse complement.
CAGTTGGGATATGTGAACCAGACCGTCGGTTCCGGGAAGGATCTCCACGAAGGCGCCGAAATCCATTATTTTTACTACCTTACCCTTATACAGCTTCCCCACTTCAGCCTCCTGAATGATCTCTTTGACCATATTGACGGCCGCATCCGAGGCATCCTTGTCCGGGGCGGCGATGGTAACGGTCCCGTCATCATCCACATTGATCCTGGCGTCCGTGGTATTGCAGATTTCTCGAATGGTTTTTCCACCCGGGCCGATGACCAGCCTCACCTTTTCCGGTTTGATCTGGATGGTGCTGATAATGGGGGCATACTCCGATACCTGGGCCCTGGGTCTCCCAATGGCCTTGGCCATCTGATCCAGGATATGGATACGTCCCTGTTTGGCCTGGTCCAGGGCCTTTTGCATCACCTCTTTGGTCAATCGCTCCACCTTGATATCCATCTGGAGTGCGGTCACCCCGTCCCGGGTACCGGTCACCTTGAAATCCATGTCTCCGTAATGATCTTCATCTCCGATGATATCGGTCAGCACCTTGATCTGTTCGCCGTCCGCAACCAGTCCCATGGCCACACCCGCCACCGGTTCCTTAATGGGAACGCCCGCGTCCATGAGGGAGAGGCACCCGCCGCATACACTGGCCATGGACGAAGACCCGTTGGATTCCAGGATCTCGGAAACCACCCGAATGCAGTACTGAAACTCCTCGGACTGGGGCAAGACCGGCATAAGGGCCCGCCTGGCCAGGGCCCCGTGACCGATCTCCCGCCGTCCCGGTCCACCGAGACGCTTGGCCTCGCCCACGCTGTAAGGGGGAAAATTATAGTGCAGTATGAACGACCGGAAATGCTCTCCGTAGATGGATTCAATGCGTTGTTCATCCCGTTCGGTGCCCAGCGTGGTCAGCACGATGGCCTGGGTCTCGCCCCGGGTAAACAGGGCTGATCCATGGATCCTGGGCAAAAGGCCCACCAGGCACTCAATGGGCCTGACCGCATCCAGGGGCCGGCCGTCGATCCGCTTCTCTTTCTCCAGTATCATCTGCCGGACCATGGTCTTCTCAAGGGTGTGAAAGGCCTCTTTGATCTCGGCCTCCTTGCCCTCAAACGCCTCTGCCAGGGCTGAGACCACCGTGGTCTGGGCCGCTTTTCGCTTCTTTTCTCTTTCCATCTTTTGGGGCGTGTTGAGCACCTCGTCCATCAGGGAGCGGCCCATGTCAAAGACCTTCTGCTCCAGTGCCTCGTCTTTCGCTTCAGGGGGAACATCCCTTTTGGGTTTACCCACTTCCTGCTTGAGGGTTTCCTGCAGATCCAGCATAGGCTGAATCGCCTCGTGCCCCTGGAAAATGGCCTCGATCATCTCGGTCTCGGGCACAAAAAGGGCCCCGGCCTCCACCATGACCACGCCCTCGCGACTTCCCGCCACAATGAGGTTAATATCACTTTGTTCCTGTTCACTGCGGGTGGGATTGATGATGTATCGGCCGTCCACTCTCCCCACCCGAACGCCTCCGATGGGGCCCCTAAACGGTATATCCGAAATCTCCAAGGCCGCGGAGGCCCCCAGCATGGCCAGCATATCGGCCTCGTTCTCCTTGTCCGTGGAGAGAACCGTGGCAATGACCTGGGTCTCGAAATGATAATTGTCAGGAAACAGCGGTCTAAGGGGCCGGTCAATCAACCGGGAGGTTAACGTCTCCCTCTCACTCGGCCGTCCCATATCCCTTCTGAAAAAATTGCCCGGGATCTGGCCTCCCGCATAGGACATTTCCTGGTACTCCACCGTCAACGGCAGAAAATCGATCCCTTCCCGGACTTCATCCGTAGACACCGCGGTCACCAGTACCACGGTTTCACCCATGGTCACCACCACGGATCCGCTGGCCTGCTTTGCAATCCGTCCGGTTTCCACGTTTAATGACTTGCCTCCCACATCTATCGAAATATTCTTTATCATTATAAATTCCCTCTCAATCGGCCAGATGGCCGGTCTAAAATACTTCATGAACGTCTACCGCAACACCCCTGGGCGTACCATCCGCCCCTACTTGCGTATTCCGAGTTCCTGAATAAGCGTTTTGTATTTATCCACATTCTTCCGCTTCAGATAATTGAGGAGTCGTCTCCTCTGGCCCACCAATTTCAATAACCCCCGGCGTGAATGATGATCCTTTTTGTGCTCTTTGAAATGCTCTGTAAGATATTTAATTCGACTGGTAAGTAAGGCAATCTGAACCTCTGGTGAACCGGTGTCCGTTCCATGGACCTTGAACCGATCGATGATTTCCTTTTTAGCTCCGGCTGTCAAAACCACTTTTCAAACCTCCTCTAATTGATGTTCCATAATGACCAACGCAACCTTTTTCAAAAATTCCACACAGACTCTTTCCCGCCCTTTTAAGACGGCCCCTTCAATTATGAAAACACTTTATCTATACTTACCCTCTCATAACGGCCCCCTCCTCCATGATTGACGGTCAATACTGCAATAAGCTTCTCCTGGTGGATGAGCTTGATGGACCTCTCCGGGGTATATTCGGCATCACACCCGGGTTCGGTCCGGGTGGAATGGGAACTCCGTAACAGATCGTCCCCGCTGGGTTGGTATCCGTGCCGGACCTTTCGGGCCAGTTCCCCGTCCACCTGGACTTCCCGGATCCCGGGAAGGGCCTCTCTTAATGACAGGGTCCTTTGCCCCAATATCTCCCTCTGTTCACGGGAGATCTCTTCTGAACCCAGGGCATCATCCACATGGAACCCCCCGCTTTGTATTCTTCTGAGGGCACTGAGATGCCCCCCCGGTCCCAGTATCCTGCCCAGATCTGCGGCGAGACTCCTTATATAGGTACCGCTCGAACACCTGACGCGCAGGGAGAGCCGGGGCAAATCAACCCCTAAAATGTCCAGTGCGGATACCTTTACCCGCCTGCTTTTCATGGGAACCGCCACCCCGTTTCGCGCCAGTGCGTATGCCCGTTTCCCGTCGATCTTTATGGCGGAATAGACGGGCGGGACCTGTTCGATTTCCCCCACAAGGGCCATGGCCTCCTGCCGGATGTGTGAAGTGGGAAAATCCGGTACGGGTGTGGTGGAAACGACCCGGCCCGCACCATCCAGGGTATCGGTCTCCACTCCCAGGGTCATCACCGCCTCATACATCTTTTCGCCCGCCACGAGGTAATCGAAAAGCCGGGTGGCCTGGCCCAAAAGGATAATGAGCAAACCCGTGGCAAAGGGGTCCAGGGTTCCCGCATGGCCCACCCTGTAGCCTTTTTTTGTGTTAAGGGCAAAGCGGACCTTTTGGACCACATCGTGGGAGGTGATCTCCGGCTCCTTGTCGATCAGCACAATGCCATCAACCGGGTATGCCATTTAAAAACCGGCCCGCCTCTGTCAGGAAATCTCTCTTGATCCCATCAACCGACCCATGACACTCAAAACCCGCAGCCCTCTGGTGCCCCCCGCCGCCGAAATCAGAGGCCAGCCGGGCTACATTGACCCGGGTATTGGATCTGAGGCTGCATTTGTAGCGATGTTTCCCGATCTCCCGAATGACGGCCGCGATCTCAACCCCGCGAACAAAACGGGGATAATCCACAAACCGCTCACAGTCGATGGGTTCGGCCCCGGTCAGTGTGAACATATGTCTGTCCAGGATCATCATCCCCAACCTGCCCTCAAAGTAAAACTCCATGGTGGCCAGGGCCAGTTCCAGCAATTTGAGCCGGGCCATACCGTATCCGTCCATAATGTCCCTGGAGATTTCCCATGGTTTTGCACCCAGGTCGATCAATTCAGCGGCCATCCTCATGGCCCCGGCGGTGGTGTTGGAATACCGAAACGACCCGGTATCGGCCTGTATGGCGGCAAACAGGTTGGCAGCCGCGTCCTTGCAGATGGGAAAGCCGGCCTTTTGGAGGATTCGGAATACCAGTTCGCCGGTGGAAGAAGCCGCCGGATCATTCAGATTCAGCATGCCAAAACCATCGCTGGTGTCATGATGATCAATGTTGATTGTATATGCGGGCCCCT
>JAIPDZ010000161.1 GCA_021737425.1 Deltaproteobacteria bacterium | reverse complement strand
CTTTTGCTTCCCGGCGGTCACCCGGTACAGCACACGTACGGTGGGCATTCTGATGAACATGGCGGCACAGGGCTGCACCTTGATGGTGATGCTGTATTTCTTAAATAAATCCTCCTTTTTGCGGGTAAGCTCATCAGGCAGAAGTCCGATTTTTTCCCGCCGCTCATCCACCACCTCCTGCGACAGCCCGGGCCGTTCAAGGCCTTTTTCCATCTCCTCTTTGAGGGCGCCGTAATACTCCTTTAGATTGGCCACGTCTCTTTTAAAGCGCCTGACCATGCTCTCCCTGAACGGCCGGATCTCCGCTTCCAGCATTGCGCTGGTTTGGGCCTTGATTTCCGCAATGATTCTGTTCATTCGCCCGGGGTCCCATGTGAACGGAAACGAGTCCAAATAATGCCTTTCCATACCGGCCAGATCGAGGTTTTCCCCGGACACCAACGCCCCGGTATCGTAATTGAACCACAGGGTGATGAGGCCCTCCTTCTGTTCATCGCTCTGGGCCAGATACCGGCAATGGATGAGGAGATAGGTCGTCTTCGCTTTTGCTGCGGATTCCACCTGGCCCACGGCTTTGGGGAACCGGATATGTTCCCGGATCAACCGGTCAAAGCCCTGGCTCTTGAGATAGTCGAATGACAACTCGCACCCCGCCACCGGGACCTGGGAACAGGCCATATCCACCATTTTTTCCAGTAACGGAGACCCGAAGGAGAGGGCATACCCGTTTTCCGTATCAGAAGGGGATGCGTCCTGATCCACTCGCAGATACTCAGGGGCATCCAGCAGCCCGGACAACGCCTCGGGCAGCAGGACCTCCCATCCATGCGGGTCCTTTTCCACCACCGCGCCCTGATGTTCCAGATAGCGGATGGCAAAGGTCTCCGGGCTTTCCCCCGGCTCAAAGTTCATAATTTTCTCCAAACAGCTTTTCATCCAATGTCCGGGTCTTTTGATAGCCGGCTTTGGCCCTTTTCATCCGGTTTTCCAGCTTCTTGAAGCCGGTCTTACGGTCTTCAGCCGACTCTGAATTAACCCAGATATCATAAATCATCTCGCCGAACTCCCGGTCTCCCCGCAACCGGCCCAGCACCATATCAATCTCGCCGATGACCATCTCAAACATATTGATCTTCCGATCCAGTATGTCCAGGATGAAGTCCTCCACACTGTTGGCGGCGCACAGATTGTATATGAGAACCTCGCGTTCCTGCCCGATTCGGTGGATACGGCCCACGCGTTGCTCGATTTTCATGGGATTCCAGGGCAGGTCGTAATTGACCATCTGATGGCAAAACTGCAGGTTACGGCCCTCGCCCCCGATTTCCGTGGTCACCAGGATATCCTTCTCCTTTCGAAACCGTTCAATCTCTTTGTCCTTGGCCCGGTTGTCCATTCGGCCATGGAACACCGCAAACGGGATATCATGCCATTCCAGGAATTCAGAAATATGCGCCAGGGTCCCGAGATATTTGACAAATACAATCAGCTTCCCGGAAGATTTGCCGATGAGCTTCAGCAAAAACTTGTTTTTGTTGTTCTCTTCCAGGGCGCGGCACATATTATGGATGGCATGGATCTCCTGCTCGTGCTTCAGCAGCAACTCCCGTTTCTCCAAGAGACGCGACAGGGTGAGGCTGACCGCCCGGGGCGATGATCCGGCCTCTTCCAGGAGGTTTTTAAGCAGAAGCTTACGCCCCTTTCCATCCGACGCATTCAGATCCCTGGCAAAGGCGGTAATCCGTTCATACAGTTCCATCTCCGCCCCATTGCTCTCCACCCGTATGGTCTGGGCAAACCGGGGCGGGATCTCAATATTGGCCAGGGCCCGGGTGTTACGGATCATGACATCCCCGAGAAGCCCCTTCAAGCGGGTTCGATTCCGGGGATCTGTGGGATCCCCCCGGGTCATAAATTCTTTTCTGAATTCCGAAGGGATCTTGAGCTGCCCCGGTTTCAACAGGGTAATCAGATTATACAGCTCCAGAAGATTGTTTTCCACGGGCGTGGCGCTGAGAAGGATCAGGAACCGCTTCTTGAGGGCGTTTATCAGTTTCCAGTTCAAGGTATTGCGGTTCTTGAGGTGATGGGCTTCATCCACAATAACCATGTCATAGTCCCGTTCAGTAACCACCGGAAAATTGCGCTTGGACTTGGCCAGGTTGATGGATGCCAGGATAAAAGGCTGCCTCCAGAAAGATTGACCCATTTTTCGATAATCGGGATCATCCGTGGAGGCGAAGGAAAGCTCGAATTTGGTCTGCAGTTCATCCCGCCACTGACTGACCAACGGGGAAGGGGTCAATATCAGGGCATTTTTCACCATGCCCCGCTGCACATACTCCTTGAGCACCATCAGGGCTTCGATGGTCTTGCCCAGCCCCACCTCATCGGCGAGAAGGGCCCGGCCCCGGAAGGTCTTCAGTACCTTTCGGACGGTCTCTTCCTGATACCACAGGGACCGGACCTCTTTAAGGCTGTTGATACAGATAAGGCTTTCAAAGGTTTCTTTGAATCGAATCGCATGTCCCTGAAGGGCCAGTTCATAATCCGCCACAGAACTGATCCGGCCCCGGGATATGGCCGCGTTCAAAGGCTCAGGATCCACCTCCACACGAACCGGGATCTGAGGGAGGGGGGCAGGGGGCCCGGCGGATTCAGGGCTCGGCGTGGAGGGTTCAGGGGGCTCGGTTTGAACCTCTGCAGGACCGGAGGTTTTAGGGGGTTTTGCCCGGGTGCGGGGCCGGGGTGAAGGCCTTTGTGGTTGGAGTTGTTCCCTGCAATACCGCTCTTCTTTGATGAGAAACTGCCGCAGTTGTCTTTTGTCTCCGCCCCTGATCTTAGATACCAGGGGCAGGGTCTCTCGAATGAGCCCCAGGGCCTGTTCATACCGTCCTTTCTCTATCAATACACCACACAGGGCGTACATCTGATCCGGCCTTATGGCCCCCCCGGCGCGAAGCCCTAAGAGGGCCTTCATCTCCACATCGACCCGTTTGAGTTGCTGGCCCAGGTAGCCCAGGAGTTCAAGGTATTCCGGGTTCCCCGGCTTCAGGCTCAGGGCCTTTTCCACATAAAAAAGGGCGCGTTCAAACTTCCCCTCATCCCGCTCCCACATGGCCTCGTAGAAAAGGTCCTCGGCCTTCTCCCGCTTAAAAAAGCCGGCCTGCTTTTGCCTGCGCTCCTTTTGCTTGATCTTTCGTTTGGCCTTCCGTTTTTCTGCCTTTGTTTTCGCCATTTGAAACCATGGTCAGGCGCTGCGGGCTCACGCCAACGGCCTCCGCACCCCTACCGAAACGGCTCCCAGATCCGTTTCATCTGAAAGGTTTTGGTGCGGTTCCGATCTATGCCCAGCCTGAGACACCAGTAATTGACCGCCTTTTTGCCAAGATTACGATTATTTTTCAGTGTATAAACAAATTGGTCCATACCATATCTTTCTTGTACTTCTTTGATAAAATCAAAGCCGCCGAAATTGATGGCCCGCTCGATCATTATCTCCGGGGACGCCTGTTCAATGTCTCTATCCCAAAAAAGCTCTGGTCTCATTTTGTAAAGTCCACAAAAAAGGTCTTCATGTTTCCCCACCTTTATCTTTTGAAAAGCACGATATATATCATTTTTACCATGCTCCGGAACCCATTGCAACGTCCTCTCACAAAATCCAGCAGTTCTCAGTACGCGTTCAATTTTATTCCAGACCCATCGGCGCCAACTTATTTCAAAATGCAAGGGCTTCCCTCTATCTCTTAGACCATCTCAGGAATTTTCCGCTTGACACTCGAAAAACCTACTGTAAATATAGTAAGAAAATGATGGGAGGTAAGACAACATGGCAACAAAGGTTTCTTCAAAGGGCCAAATCGTCATACCGAAGCACCTCAGAGAAAAGCTCAATATCAAACCCGGCACCTTTTTGAATATCCGTTTGGAGAAAGAGGATATTGTGCTCACCCCGATGAAGCGAACACCCATAGAAAGGCTGTACGGCCGCTTTTCAGGTGAACAGGTCCTTTTCCAATTGGAGAAAGAGCATGCTGACGAAATCGCCAAAGACGATCGTGCTTGATGCCTGGGCTGTTTTGGCTTTGATCTTCGGCGAAGAGCCGGCCGCCGGCGTGGTGAAGGGCCTTTTTGAAAAGGAATTTAACACCAAATCGGCCGTTTATATGTCATGGATCAACCTCGGAGAAGTCTATTATACCATCGCCCGCAGAAAAGGGCAGGAAGCCGCCGATGAGGTCCTCAACGACCTCGATTTACTCCCCATAACTACACACGAACCCTCCAAATCGGATATCCTCTCTGCTGCAAAGCTAAAGGCACATTATAAATTATCCTACGCGGATGCATTTGCCTTATCCTTGGCCCAAACTCTTGATGGCACCCTGTTTACCGGCGATCCGGAAATTGTCCTTCTTGAAGGGCTTTTTAAAATAGAAAGGCTTTTACGAGAGAGCTGACCGCCTACTGCCTTAGTGTCGTTTCATGTCCACCTCTTGGTCTGGTACGAGCTTCATGAGACCATGGAATCTGCAATTCCTTGCTCCACAATGATAAGGATTTTGATCGAATCGCCTCTGTTTACCCCGTAGCTCCCGTAGCCTTGTCGGCCGTAATTTTGGCGGACTTGTCGGCCGTAGTTCTGGCGGACTTGTCGGCCGTAGTTCTGGCGGATGGTACCGGGGTGACTTTGTGTGAGAATCCTGCGTCCTGCCTGCATGTCGAGTATTTTTTTGCCTCAAAGCAAAAAATGTTGTGTATTTTTTTGCTTTGAGGCAAAATTGTCATCATGCAGCTATCCCGTTATCTTCAAGAGATCGTCAAACAGGACCTTGCAGAGAAAATGGTCTTTCTGACCGGTCCGAGGCAGGTGGGAAAGACCACCCTGGCAAGGACCTTTTTGAAAGCTTCAAACGATCGTTATTTCACCTGGGACCGTCGTGAGGATCGAAAAAGCATTCGGGCAGCATCCTGGCCCGCCGAGAAATGCACGGTGATTCTGGATGAAATCCACAAATACCGGCAGTGGAAAAGTTGGCTAAAGGGGGAATATGATGTCCACGGGGGCCGTGTTCATTTCCTGATCACTGGAAGCGCACGACTGGATGTCTATCGCAAAGGCGGAGATTCTTTGCAGGGACGATATCATGCGCATAGACTGCATGGTTTTTCTGTGGGCGAACTATCTGGACAGCCGCTCGCGATACATCCAGGGGAGGAAATCGTTTTCCCGGGCAGGAACGAATCCGACACCCTGGCGGCACTGTTTCGTTTTGGCCCCTTTCCGGAACCCTTTCTCAAACAGGATGAACGCCATTGGAGACGGTGGCAGCGGGAGAAACTGGACCGTTTTTTCAGGGAAGATGTCCGCGATTTGGAGAACGTTCGGGACCTGTCCGCCATGGAGATTTTGGCCATGATGTTGGAGGAGAGGGCAGGGAATCTCCTTTCTCTTGAATCCCTCAGAGAAGATCTGGAGGTAAGCCATCGGGCCGTTTCCCATTGGCTTAATATCCTGGAAAGGCTGTATTATTGTTACCGGATCACCCCCTTCAGTCATCGGGCCATTCGATCTCTCAAGAAGACCGCGAAACTGTACTTGTGGGACTGGTCTTCGGTGTCGCAGGAAGGTCCCCGGTTTGAAAACCTTGTGGGTTCCCACCTCTTGAAGTTCAAACACGTGATCGAGGACCAGGAAGGGTTTCGAGTCAACCTCCATTACCTGAGGGATGCCAGTAAGAGGGAGGTGGATTTCCTCATGACCGTTGAAGGCAGGCCCTGGTTTGCGGTGGAGTGCAAGACAACCGATCTCCGTGCCAGTCCTGCTCTCCGCTATTTTGGAGATCGACTGAATATTCCCTATCTTTACCAGGTCCACCTTGAGGGGCAGGAGGATGTCCTCGATGGACGGGTACGGGTCATGCCCGCAGCCAAATTTCTGGCAGGGTTTCCGTAAGCCGCCCCATCCATGGGGCTCCTGGGGACAATCCTTGACAACTCAAGTCGCCCCAAAACCGGGGTTTCACGCGGCCGCGCGGTAGCGGGATCTCCGCTACGCTACCACAGGCAGGGACGCAGAGAAAAAATACAATAATGTTCCATATTTACCTTTCTGGGCTCTGTTTACCCCGTAGCTTCGGTAGACTTGTCGGCCGTAGTTTTGGCGGACTTGTCGGCCGTAGTTTTGGCGGAGGGTACCGGGGTGACTTTGTGTGAGAATCCAAAGCGCTTGCCTGCATATCAGCAGGCTTAATTTTCATTGACATTGCATATAAACAGGGTTAATTTTCAGGAATGGATCCCAATGTCTATCAAGTACTGGTCAGACTCAACCCCTGGGTGACCGATTTGGACCGGTGGCCCGGATGTACCCACAAATATATTCCGGACCCCTTTATAACAAGGCGTAACACGCTTTCACCACAAGAGGGTCGGCTGAATCTCATCATAGGACCCCGTCAAAGCGGCAAATCCACACTTATCTGGCACCTTCTGAGTAAAACGCCAAGACCCCATCTCTTCCTCAATTGCGAGGAACCTTCCATCCGGGACCTCTGTACCTCTCCGGCCCTGTTTCTGAACGAGGTTGAACGTTTCGCTCCCGACTCAGCCGGGCTCTTTTTTGACGAAATACAGCATCTTGAAGAAGCAGGTCTGTTCTTAAAGGGTATTGTAGACCAAAAGCCCAATCAGGCGATCTTGGCCACAGGTTCATCCAGCTTCCATCTCCGGTCAAAGACCAGGGAATCTTTGGCCGGGCGGGCCGAGCGGCACTTGGTGCTGCCGTTCGCGTTTTCTGAACTGCGACCCCATCATCGGGCGCCTGCTGTTCAGTCCATGGAAGAAAAGGATGTATGGGAACAGCTGATGCTCTGGGGGGGGTACCCGGAAGTATTCCTAAGTGAGGAAAAACAGGCGGTGTTAAGCAGGCTTGTGGAAGCCTTTATTCTAAGAGACGCCTCTGATCTGTATCACATCAAGAACCCCCAGGCGTTCCGCCGTCTTTTTATGTTGATTGCCTCACAAACAGGGGATTTGACCAATTTCTCCAACTGGGCCGAAACCCTCGGGATCTCAGTCAACACCGTCATTCAGTACCTGAATGTGCTCGAGGAAAGTCACGTTATTCGGCTGGTCCCCCCCTATGTGGGCGGCAAAAGAGCGGAAATTACGTCCAGGCCCAAGATATATTTCCTGGACAACGGACTGCGCAATTTTCTATTTGGCGGCTTTGCATCGCTTCAAAACCGCCCAGACCTTGGAAAGCTGGCGGAAAACCTTGTTTTCTCCGAAGTCTGCAAATACACAGACCCGTTACTGGACGCTGTTCATTTCTGGCGCAGTTCTTCCCAGGCAGAGGTTGATTTTGTCCTGGTCAGAAAAAATGCCCTGATCGCCATTGAGGTCAAGGTCACAGCCATGAAAAAGCCCAAGATATCCAGGTCCCTACGAAGCTTCATCCAGGCCTATAAACCCCAAATAGCCTTTGTGGTCAATACCGGCCTCCAGACAGAATTAACCGTCAACAAAACGTCCGTTCGTTTCATTCTCGGTTCGGACTTAGCAGACCGGCTTTCCGTCATGGCCTCATAATTTCAAAGACCCGGGGATAAAACCCGGACGGCACCTAACGCCCGTAATCAATCCATTTTTTACAAATTGATAATAGGATTGACAAAAAGTAAAAAACATCTCAATCTCAATGTCGTCAACTTAAGACAAATTGGATATCCTTATACCGCTTGAAATCAAATCAGGAAAGACCATTTCACCCGATTTCTTCAAGGGACTCAGATTCTGGTCCAAAATCTCGGGCGCCGAAGGGGATCACATGTACCTGGTATATGCGGGCCCCATGGAACAGACCCGAAAAGAAAGCCATGTGATGGGCTGGAAGGCTTTTGGTCTCAGTCCCTTAGTGGACGGGGCCTGATCTCACATGGTACATTCAGATTTCTGATATGGATTTCAATGGCCTAAGGAATAAAACCCAAGGACGAAACATAGATTCCCTCAAATGAGTCGGTGCCTTGTAGCTGAATCCATTGCACTTGACATACACCTGAAAATAGCTTATAGAGGTGTACAAGGAGCCTTCATATATGCGCACAAATATTGTTTTAGACGATGACTTGGTTGAACAGGGACTGGCATTGACGCATCTTAAGACCAAACGGGAGCTGGTGAATCTTGCCCTCCGGGAACTCGTGCAGCGCAAAAGGCGGAAAGCCCTTTTAGCGCTTGAAGGAAAGCTTCACTGGGAAGGAAACTTGAACGAAATGAGGAAAAACCGTTTTGAAGATACTGGTTGACACCTCTGTGTGGATCGATTTTTTCAACGGTTTTTCCAGTGCACCCCAAGTAGCCCTTCGTGAGCTTCTAAAGGCCGAGGAAGAGGTCTGCATTTCGGGGTATATCCTCGCGGAAACGCTCCAGGGATTCAAGGATGAAACCGAATTCAAATTGGCCAAGAGGCATCTGCTCCACTTACCGATATTAGGCCTATCCATCCCGGATGCATACATCAGCGCCGCCAGCCTTTATCGCACGTGCAGAAAACAAGGGGCCACCATACGAAAGACGGCCGATTGCCTCATCGCCCAAACAGCAATCCAATATGGGATGCCCTTGCTCCACAATGATAAGGATTTTGATCGAATCGCCTCTGTCAGCAGCCTCCGGATTTACCCGAGCTAAGCGTTCTAGTTGGTAAATATTGTTCCGCATCTTTATCTCTCTGCAGAAACATTATTAACCGCAAAGCCGTCATTGACAATCACGGGAACTGAATAAAGACCTCTTTACTCTCCGACCAGTATTCACCGCTGAGGCGCCGAGCCCGCAGAGTTGATTTTTGATTTGTTTTCCTTTGAGAGGAAGGAAAACAAATAACAACATGCCAAGATAGACAGAGGAAGTTATTCACCAGCGTGTTTTGTTTGTGTTGCCAGCATCTGAACTGCAATGACGCTGTAGGGTCTTTTCTTTTCTGGCCTCTCACCAGAAAAGAAAAAATGTTCTCCTCTCTGCGAACTCTGTGCCTCAAGCGAAGCGGGCGGTGAAAAACATTCTCTCACTTACCCGCATAGCAAAGCCGGGACCATCAGCGTAGCTGAAGGTTTAAGGAAGTCAATTAACCGTCAGCGCGTGGACGAATTACGCGGTCTTACCGCCAATTCCAAATCCATATAGTCAAGCATGGCAACAAGGCTGGAAAGACGTGGATTTCCTTTTTCGGAAAGTGTTCTATAAAGGCTCTCACGTTTCAGCCCTGTTTCCTTGGCCAGTCGGGTCATGCCGCCCAGCGCATCCACTACATTACGAAGCGCCATCAGCAGCACCCGCTCATTGCCATCCTCGATCGCTGCATTTAGATATTCAACTATATCCTCTTTTGTCTTTAGGTAATCGGCGGACCGGTACTTCACCGATCGTGCTTTATTTACCATGATAATCTCTCCAATACTGTTTGGCCTTTTCAATGTCTTGCGATTGGGTAGACTTTTCACCGCCACACAAAAGTAGAACGACTGTATCACCGTCCCGCCCAAAATAAACCCGGTACCCTCTACCCTCTGGTATTCGCAATTCTCGAACCCCACTGCCCACGGATTTCGAGTCTCCTTCAAGTCCTATGGCCAGTCGGTCAACACGAATTTGGATACGGCTTTTTGCCCTTGAA
>JAIPDZ010000160.1 GCA_021737425.1 Deltaproteobacteria bacterium | reverse complement strand
CAGAAAGAATTGAGTCCTGGAAGGATTCCCGGTCCAAGGTGGTGATCACTTGCAGTTCCCGGCAGCAGGCCAACCGCCTGCAGGAGATCCTGGAAAATTACCAGGTGGCCACCGACGGCATGGTGGATCACTGGCAAGAACTCCCGGACGGTGCGGGCCTCTACCTGTGTCTGGGCCGGCTTTCCAAGGGATTTGCCTGGCCCGAGCAGGGACTGTACGTGATGAGTGAGGATGAAATCTTCGGACCCAAACGGGGGACAAAATCCAAACGGGCCAAAGGAAGCGGTGGGCTGACCTGGTCCGGTTTCAGTCTCCTAAAGGCCGGCGATTTTGTGGTGCACGAGGAGCATGGCATTGGGCGATACGGTGGTCTCACCACCATGGAGGTGGCCCACAGGGTTCATGACTTTGTCATCATCCAGTATGCGGACAATTCCAGGCTCTACCTCCCGGCGGATCGCGTGAGCGTACTTCAGAAATATGCGGGTGCAGACGAAAAAAACCCCAAACTGGACCCGTTAGGCGGCCAGTCCTGGAAAATCGCCAAACAAAAGGCCGGAAAATCGGTCCAAAAGATTGCCAAACAGCTGGTGGAACTCTATGCCCTTAGGAATTACCGGAAAGGACACGCCTTTTCCCCGCCGGACTACCACTACCGTCAGTTCGAAGCCGGGTTTGAGCACGAGGAGACCGATGATCAAATCAAGGCCGTGGAAGACGTCCTTGCGGATCTGGCCTCTGAGCGACCCATGGATCGGCTCATATGCGGGGATGTGGGCTTCGGCAAGACCGAAATCGCCCTGAGGGCCATATTCAAGGTGGTATCGGACGGGAAACAGGTCGCCTTTCTGGTGCCGACAACCGTTCTGGCCGAGCAGCACTTTGAGACCATTTCTCGCCGGGTGAAGGCTTACGGCATGGAAGTGGGCCTCTTGAGCCGGTTCAAGACCAAAAGTGAGCAAAAAGAGATCATCGCCAAGGTGCGATCCGGAAAAATCAATATCTTGGTGGGCACACATCGGATCCTTCAAAAAGATGTCCGATTTGCGGATCTGGGGCTCTTGATCGTGGACGAGGAACAGCGTTTCGGTGTCAAGCAGAAGGAGGCGCTCAAACGATACCGGGCCCTGGTGGATGTGCTGGCCATCACGGCCACACCGGTCCCCAGGACCCTTCAGATGTCCATGACCGGCGTCAGGGATCTGAGCGTAATCGAAACCCCGCCGGAAGACCGCCTAACCATAGAGACGTACCTTTCCCCTTATGATGACGCTCTCATTTCCCGGGCCATTGAGACCGAAGTGGCCAGGGGCGGACAGACTTTTTTCGTCCATAACCGGGTCCAGACCATCGATCGGATCGCTGAACGCCTCAAAGGGTTGGCCCCCCAGGTCCGGTTTGCGGTGGCCCATGGACAGATGAAGACCAGGGATCTGGAACAAACCATGGTCCGGTTTTTGAGAAAGGAGATTGATGTCCTGGTCTGCTCCACCATCATCGAATCCGGTCTGGATATCCCTTCGGCCAACACCATTATCATCAATGAGGCGGATCGCATGGGCCTGGCCCAGATATACCAGCTGCGGGGCCGGGTGGGTCGGGCCAAGGAAAAGGCATATGCCTACCTGCTGGTGTCCAAGGATTCGGGACTGACCCGGGACGCGGAAAAAAGGTTGAAGGCCCTAATGGACTTTTCCCACCTCGGGGCCGGTCTTCATCTCGCCATGCACGACCTCCGGATCCGGGGCGGAGGAAACATCCTGGGATTTGCCCAGTCCGGTCATATCACGGCCATCGGATATGAACTGTACCTCAAATTTATCGAGCGGGCGGTATGTGAACTGAAAGGGGAGGAATGGGAAGAGGACATTAACCCGGAGATCAACGTCCCGATCCCGGCCTATCTCCCCGGGGACTATGTGATGGATACCGATGTCCGGCTGAATCTGTATCGGCGGCTGTCCGGGCTGGTGGAAGAATCTGAACTCCAAGAGACCCTGGAGGAGATCTCGGATCGTTTCGGACCCCCGCCCCCGGAGGTGGAGAACCTCTTTTCCCTGATGGCCATCCGCCTTGACCTCAAGCGCCTGAAAATCCAGAGACTGGATGCGGGCGCCCATAGCATTACCCTGACCTTTGCAGAGGATGCGGCAATGGATACGGAGAGCCTCCTGGAAACCATCCACCAAATGCCCAAGAGGTTCCAATTGCTTTCCCAACACAAACTCAAAATTCAACTAAGCAAACTCTCCCTACCCCAAGATTTTCCTAAGATAAAAAACGCGGTTAACCTCCTCAATTTGCGCAGCAAGCCCGTGGATGCATCCGTAAGACGGCAGTCCCACCAAAAATCCTCTTGATTTTTCGGCTGTTGTGACTAACATGAATAGTTTAGACATTGTCCATAAATCGCTTTTTTGAGGGAATCGAGTTCAACATTCATTTGTCCCTTTCAGGTGAAGTCAATGCATTTTCATTTGGAACCAGTGCAGAGGACCGCATGCAGGGTCATTTTCTTCGTAAGCCTGTTTATCGCTTCCGTTCTCCCGTGGGATCCAGCGGACGCAGAAATCCGCAACCGGGTGGTGGCCATTGTGAACGATGAAGTGGTCACCCTTCATGAACTCAATGACAGACTCCAGGAACTGACCGGCATCCCTCCGGATGAATTCAGGGCGCGTTCCGAGGACCAGTATTTGGATGCACGGCGCAGGGTCTTGGATATGCTGATCAATGAAAAGATCGCCCTTGAAAAAATAAAAGAGCTGGACATCAAGGTGAGCGAAAAGGCCGTGGATGCCGCCATTGAACGGGTCAAAATGGAGAACCAACTCACCCATGAAGACCTGTTGGCCAAACTGAAGGCGGACGGGACCAGTTACCGTGCCTATAGAGAAGAGGTCAAGCGGGAACTGGAACGGATGCAGCTGATCAATCAAGAGGTCAAGTCCAAGATTTTCCTCAGGGAAGAGGACCTCAAGGACTATTACGAAGAACACATGGACGAGTTTTGCACCAAAGCCAGAATCCGGCTGGCCATGATCTTTCTCAGGCAGAAGGATCTTTCGAAACAGGCTGAAGCCGAGGCCCTCCAAAAAGAGGCGAGAGCCCTTTTAACCCGGCTGGACCAGGGAGAGGATTTCGGGGACTTGGCCCGGAAATTCTCTGATGGCCCCGGGGCTCAGGACGGCGGCGATTTGGGAAACTTCGAGATGTCTGAATTAAGTCCTCAAATGGCCAAGATCGTCCAGGGCCTTGCACCGGGGGAGGTAAGTGCACCCATTGCGGTCCCGGACGGCGTTCAGATTATCAAAGTGGTGGAAAAGCATGAAGGGGGCGTAAAACCGTTTGAACAGGTCAAAGACGCCATTCACCGTATCCTTTTCAGGCAGGAACTTGACAAGAAGTATTCCGCCTGGCTGAAAAGGCTCAAAGAAAACGCATACACGAAAATCATTTTTTGAAGCGGCAGGCGAGCATGGGCCAGGACGAAAATTCATCCATAGGGCTTGAAAACGGTGACTGGGAGTTGCCATCAGCAGGAGACCTGGGCAGGCTCTTGAAACACCAGAGGGAAAAATTAGGCCTGAGCCTTGACCAGCTCTCTGAGCGGATCCGGGTGAGGCCCCGATTCCTGGCTGCCATGGAAAAGGAACAATGGGACCTCCTTCCCTCCTACGGCTTTGTCAAGGGGTTCATGCGTGCCTATGCACAGGCCCTGGAATTGGAACCGGACAAGGTCTTATCCCTTTACGAAGCCCTGGCGTTTTCCGATGACGCCTCGGTTCAAGGATTCATCTCAAAGCCTCCGGGCAGAAAGCGAACCCCTGCCGTGGTGGTGATCATCCTCATTTGTTTGGCGCTGGCGGCAGGAGGCCTCTACTATGCGTGGAAAATATACACCCCTCAGAAGGCGGATACGAGCGGGACAGGGCCGAAGCCACCGGTCTTTGAGAATGACGCCGGGGTGCAGGAAGAGGTGGAGGAGACGCTGGTAGAAGAACCTCAAAGCGTGAAGGAACCGCCAAGGGAGCCGTCTTCAGAACCAGGGCCCCAGGGAGTCCCGCCCCCGGAGCAGGAACCGGCGGCGGTCCCCCAGGAGGTAAGCCCGTCTTTGGAACCGCCTGAAGCGGCTACATCGCCTGAACCTGCTGAAGGGCCAGGCCATCCTACCGAGGGTGAACCGGCCCTGACCGGCCGTGACAAAAAGGCCGTGGGTGCGGTTGAAGAGGGGGGGCCCCCACTGGTTTTAAACGCCGTTGTCAGGGAGAGGACCTGGGTCCGGATATTCATCGATGACCAGGAGCCCAAGGAATTCGTATTCCAACCCGGAAGCCGTCCCCAATGGAAAGCCGCACAAGGTTTTGAACTTCTCATCGGCAATGCCGGGGGGATCGATTTTGAATTTAAGGGAAGAGAGTTTACTGCGTTAGGGGAATCGGGCGAGGTAATCCGTTTGTTTTTTCCCAAAACCTATAAACAGGACAGGACAGGGGAGTGAATGTGGAAGACGTCTTACGGATATTTGAACAGAGAGGTTTTGTGGAACAGATCACGGATCGGGCCCTGGTTTCAAGGCAGCTTGCCGCCCCTACCACCTGCTATATCGGGTTTGATCCCACGGCCAAGAGCTTTCATGCGGGGAGCCTTCTCCCCATCATGGCCCTGGTGCATATGCAGCGATCCGGACACAGGCCCATGGCGGTCATCGGCGGGGGTACCACCCTGGTGGGAGATCCCAGTGGAAAGACGGAAATGCGGCCCATTATGACCCGGGAGGAAATCGAGCGCAATGGGGCGGCGTTAAAGGCCCAACTCTCCAGATTTATCGATTTTGGCCAAGGCCGGGCCCTGATGGTGAATAATGCCGATTGGCTGACCCCTTTAGGGTATATTGACTTTCTCCGCGATGTGGGGAGACACTTCAGTGTTAACCGCATGTTGGCGGCAGAAAGCTACCGGGCCCGATTGAAAACCGGTCTCAGCTTTATAGAGTTTAACTACATGCTCCTACAGGCCTATGATTTTTGGTACCTGTTCAAGCACTATGACTGCCGCCTGCAGATGGGCGGAAATGATCAGTGGGGAAATATCCTGGCCGGCGTCGACCTTACCCGACGCCTGGAGGGCGAGACCATTCATGGCCTGACCTTTCCCCTTCTGACCACCGCTTCCGGAATCAAGATGGGCAAGACCCATAAAGGGGCCGTGTGGCTGGACCCGGAATTGACCTCCCCGTACGATTATTATCAGTACTGGATCAATCAGGAGGATTCCGATATCCCGAGATTTCTGGCCTTGTTCACCCTGTTGCCCATGGATGAGGTCAACCGGCTCGGCCAGCTTAAAGGCGAAGAGATCCGGGAGGCGAAAGCCGTACTGGCCTTTGAGGCCACTAGGCTCTGCCACGGAAAACAGGAAGCCGAACAGGCCAAGGCGGCCTCCACACAGCTGTTCGGGGGAAATGGTGCGTCCACCACCGCGGATGCGGTTCCCCTTTTTCCCATTCAGAGGGCCCTCCTGGAGGAAGGCATCCCCGCATATATTTTATTTGAGCAGGCAGGCCTGTGCAAAAGCAGGGGGGAGGCGCGGCGGCTTATCGCCCAGGGCGGAGGATACCTGAACGGGCAAAAGCTGGCATCCCATGATCAGATCGTGGATGTCAAAGACATGGACAATGCAGCCCTGCTGCTGAGGGCGGGCAAGAAACGATACAAAAAGATTGTTGTGGATTGAGGAGTCCATCGTAGGCGTGAGTGCCAGAAAAGCCAAAACCGTCCCTGAGAAAGAAAAAGAGGCGACCCCCAGGATCTACCCCATCGTAGGGGAGGAAACGCTTCCCCCTGCCCTGCGGCCTCAGGAAACCGCCTTAGTCCCCTACGATCCGCTTCAGATGTACCTGCTGGAGATAAAGCAGTACAACCTGCTGACGCGGGAAGAGGAAAAGGAACTGGCCATCAGGGTCAGAGAACAACACGATCAGCGGGCCGCTTACCGGCTGATTACCGCCAACCTCAGGCTGGTGGTCAAGATCGCCATGGACTTCCACAGATACTGGACACGGAACCTCCTGGACCTGATTCAGGAAGGAAACCTGGGGCTCTTACAGGCAGCCAATAAATTCGATCCCTATCGGGGGATCAAATTCTCTTATTACGCCTCTTTCTGGATCAAGGCCTATATCCTGAAGTTCATCATGGACAACTGGAAACTGGTCAAGATCGGAACCACCCAGAGCCAGCGAAAACTCTTTTTCAACCTGTCCAAAGAGCGGGACAAATTGATCGCTCAAGGCTTTCTGCCGGAGCCCAAGTTATTGGCGGAACGATTGGATGTCAAGGAAGAGGAAGTGGTTGAAATGACGCAGCGGTTGGGGGGCTGGGAACTTTCTCTCAGCGCTCCTGTGGGCGAGGATTCGAGGGAATCGTACGATTCAATGCTCCCGGATCCGGGAGAGGCCATGGATGATCAAATCTCCAAGAGTGAGAGTCAAAACCGCCTCTCCGAGAGCCTCAAGGACTTCAGGAAGACCCTCTCCGGAAAAGAGGCGGATATATTTGATAATCGCATTATGGCGGAAAAGCCGATGACGTTACAGGAACTGGGGGATAAATACCATATCTCGCGTGAGCGGATCCGGCAGATACAGGAAAAAATCACCCAGAATATCAAGAAATGGCTCAAAGAAAACATCTCCAACTTCGAAGAAGAATATTCCGATTATCTGAAATAGCACCGGGCCAAAAACCATCAAGCTTAGACAACGAAAATGAAAGATAAATTGCCACTCCACTCCAAGAACCATATCATAAAAAAAACAAGCACCCCACCGTACCGCTTTCTGAAACGGGTTCTTCTCACGCTCTTGGGGGTGGGTTCTCTATCCCTTTTGCCTGCGTGCGCCCCTCCCCTTTCCGTGTCCCCCCAAAAGGGGGTGCTCCCCGGAGCAGAGGAAGAAACGGGACCTGTCCAGGATACCTTGCAGAAGGCCTACGGCAACTTTACCAAGGCCTCCCTCGCCCTCTCCCACGGCGACTACCCAAAGGCACGGCACTATCTCGAGCGCGCCATTGAGCAAGATCCTGAATCCCCTTATTTGAACCAAAAAATGGCCCTGCTTCTGAAGGAGACCAAGGCGTATTCCGACGCCCTGGACTATGCAATCAAGAGCGTTGAGATAAGCCCTCAGGATGTGCAAGCCCTCACCCTTTTGGGGGATCTGTACACCTTGACCGGCAACGATGATCAGGCCATCGGGCAATATCAGAGGGTCTTGGCCCTGGAACCTGACAATCAGCGGGTACGGCTTCTTCTCACCACCATCCTGGTCCGAACCGGGGCATTTGAGGAAGCCCTGTCCATCCTGGACAAGCTCCTGGCCCAAAACCCGGATATGGTGGTGGCCCATTATTACCGAGGGAGAATCAATCTGGAAACAGGCCGGTATGAGGAGGCGGAAAAGGCCTTTAAAAAAACCCTTGAGCTCAACCCCACACTGGAGCCCGCCCTTTTTGACCTGGGGACCCTGTATCAGATGACCGACCGACCCTCCCAGGCGGAAAAAGTGTATGAGCGGCTGCTCGATTTTTTCCCCGGCAATATCCCTGCCAGGGAACGATTGATCGACATCTACTTCAAATCAGGCCGGAAGGAAAAGGCGGCCTTGCAGGCAGAGGAAATCAAGCAGCAATCCCGGCCCGGCGCCCGCGAAAGACAGACCCTGGGCCTTTTATACCTGAGGCAAGGAAAACTGAATGATTCCATAGCGGAGCTCGATCTCATTGTAAAGGCCTGGCCCCACGACCACAAATCGCGGTTCTACCTCGCCGCTGCATATGAAGAAAAGGGGGATGTGGAAAAGGCATTGGCGCATTTCAGCCGGATCCCTCCTGAATCCAAATACTTTACCAATACGCAGATCCACATGGCTCACCTGCTTCACACCCAGAAAAGATATGATGAGGCCATAGCCGTGCTGGAAAAGGCCATATCCTCCGGAGAAAATCTGCCTCAACTCTACCTGATGCTGGCCTCGGTTTATGAGTCCAAAGAGGCGTATGACACGGCCATAGAAATCACGAGAAAGGGACTGGCCCTGACCGAGGATAACGTGGAACTCCTGTTCCGGCTGGGTGTACTCTTAGACAAGACCGGCGCCAAGGGGGCCTCTATCGAGCAGATGGAAAAGATCCTGGAGATAGAACCGGACAATGCCGATGCCCTCAATTATATAGGGTATACCTATGCGGAACAGGGCATCAAACTGGAAACGGCCATGGAGCTTATTGTAAAGGCCATGAGGCTGAAGCCCGATAACGGGTATATCATAGACAGCTTAGGGTGGGTCTATTTTCAAAAAGGGTTATATGACGATGCCATCCACTATCTAAAAAAGGCCGTCCGTCTGTCTGCAGACGACCCCACCATTCATGAGCACCTGGGGGATGCCTATGCCCAAAAGGGGGACTATGAAGAGGCCCTTGCGTACTACCGGAAGGCCCTCGCACTGGACCACCCCAAAGAAGCCCAATTGAAAAAGAAGATCAGCGAAGTGCAGAACCGGCTGAAGAAGAACCATTGAACCCAGCATACGTACCCATTAAAATACTCGCTGCGTTGGCAGCCATTTTCCTCACGACATCCTGTGCCCCATCGGTTATTTCCCCTCCGGGTCCGCCTCTGAACCACCAGGAAATCAACCGGGTGGCAGCCGTCATAGACGCCCAGAACCAGGCGGTACGGACCCTTTTTTCCTCAGGCAGTATTTCTCTGAAGGGGCGCCGGGGCGAACTCGATGCGGAGGTGTTGATGGTGGCGGCCCGGGACCCGTATCGAATCAAAATCGAAATCACCCATCCCTGGGGTCGACCCCTGGCCCATGTGCTTATCACCGACGCCGGATTGCGGTTCCTTTCGTTTCCTGAAAAGCGATTGTATGTGGGGCAATTGGGGGACCCCGACCTTTCAAGACACCTAACCGTCCCCCTGGACGACGCTGTTTTGTGGAGCGTTGTCCGGGCCTATCCTGTCCCGCCCCCGTATACCGCGGCGATTTCCCGAAAAGCGCATCAAATCACCCTTTTGACCCAAAGCGGGACGGAACAGGCGGTCATTCATATGGGCCCCCAAGGTCAGTATCCCGCTTCCCTTTTTTTCCCCCGGCAAGAGACCGAAGTGACATTCTCTGACTTTGACCATCAAGGGAAGATCATGTATGCCAGAAAAATCAGGGTAAACGGGGAGAGGGGGAATAAATTGAGCCTCAGACTCAAGACCATGGTGTTCAATGAACCCTTGGCGCCGGAGATCTTCAAACTAAACATCCCTGCTGATGTCACGATCCACCCCCTTTCCGAAGGCGGGGGCCGGCCATGAGCAGGGATATTTCGTTTATCATCGTCAATTGGAACACAAGGGACCTCCTCCTTACCTGTCTCTCCTCCATCCACCAGACCGTGGAGGGGATCTCTTTTGAAATCTGGGTGGTGGATAATGGCTCCTCCGACGGGAGTGCAGCTGCGGCCAGGGCTCGGTATCCCCATATCCATGTGATTGAAAATACGGTCAACCTGGGGTTTGCTGCTGCCAATAATCTCGCCCTTGGGCAAGTACAGGGCCGATATGCCGTACTCCTGAATACGGATACCATCCTGAGTCAAGACGCTGTAAAAGAGCTCTATCACTTTATGGAAGGCCATCCCCGCGTGGCCATGGCCTGCGGTCAACTGCTGAATCCAAATGGGTCCA
>JAIPDZ010000159.1 GCA_021737425.1 Deltaproteobacteria bacterium | reverse complement strand
CTGAGATGGGAAAATGGGAAGTTATTTTTGAGTGAGCCCTTAGTCACCTCCGGAACTCAAACCATCGGGCATGCGAATAACGATCAGGCGGTATACGCCCGCATCTACCGGATTCCCAGTTCCCTGTAGGCATAGGTCCTGGACGTAAAGCTGGCCTGTAACACCCCTGGTTTGTCTAAGTAATCGTAGATGACCGCCTCCTGTTTTCCCTCCGAGGTCCGCAAAATCCTTCCTACGTACTGCTTTACCCTGCCGGTAAAGGATATGGGGGTGGCCAGGAAAATATTGGACAACGCCTTGAGGTCGAACCCTTCCCCGATCAACTGAGCGGTGGCCACCAGGATCTGAACCTCACCGCGGTTGAGCCCGTCAATGATCTTTTGTCTCTCTTTGCCCGGGACATCGCCGGTGAGAAGCCGGACCGACCGGCGTTCTCTCAAGAGGTAATACAGGGCTGCGCAATGCTCCTTGCGATCACTGATCACCAGTGAAATCCCGCTTTTTTCAGTGGCCCTCAGAATATCGGATACGATCAGGCTGTTTCGCCGGGGGTCCGCAGTCAGATGTTTGATCATCTCCTGATAGTCGTCCTGGTAGGCGTAGTCAAAGGCCGTTTCCCTGACCTTCAGCTCGGGCGTCATGATCTTTTGAAGGTGTTGCAGGGTCCTGGGGGCGATGCTGTGGACCGGGTCCCCGAGAAAAAAATAGATTAATCTGCTTAATCCGTCTCTGCGGTAGGGGGTGGCCGACAATCCCAGCATGAACCGGCTGTCAAAGGTGCTTACGGCCTCGGTAAAGGTCCTGGACGGCGCCCGGTGGCATTCGTCCACGATCAGATGCCCCACATGCTCCCGGAGGGTGTCTGACAGCTTATGGACGCTGTTGACGATTCCCACGGTGAATCGTTCCCCGATGGTCTTTTTCCCGTCCCCGATGAGTCCGATGTCGTCCGAAGGGAGGCCCAGAAATTCCATGGCCCGGTCCCTCCACTGGTACAGCAGTTCCTTGGTGTGACAAATGACCAGGGCCGGCTGCCGACGCTTGGCCATCAGGTAGAGGCCCATAACGGTCTTGCCCGAGCCGGTGGGAGCGTCCAGGACCCCGAAACGCTTTTTGAGGAGGTTGTCAACGGCCTCTTGCTGAAACGGATGAAGCGCCCCGGTAAATGTAAAGGGGACATCCGGAAGTCGCCGGGTGCGGTCCTCAAGCGTATATCCCAGCCTGTAATAGGACAGGCTCGCAATGAGTTGCCCGGTGAACCCGCGGGGAATAAACGTCATAAGGCCCTTATGCGACCGCCGGATAAAGGAAAGGGTCCTGGGCGTGTTCCCCTGCCAGTAGCCGTACTTCTCGTTTTCGATCCAGGTGGGATTGGTGAAGGTCAGCCGTTTTTTGAGATGGCGCCACACCTCAAAGGGGAGCCGTCCCTTAATGTGGGTATCGGAGGATACGGTAACGCATAACAGGTCCGAGGCCTTGAAGGGCTCTTTTTTCATCCATCAATGCTCCACTGTCTCCACCCGGCATCCCAGAGCTCCTTCCCCCAGGAGGATTTGAACCTGATCCCCTTTCTGAACCCCGGACGCCTGTTTCAGGACCTGGTGCCCGGGCAGTTTCCGGGTAATGCTGTATCCGCGCTGTAAAATGGACAGGGGACTTAGATCGGTGAGGCGTTTTTCCAAAAATGCCCGGTCCCGCTGCATATCCTTGAGCCGTCCTTTCATGGCCCGAATGAGCGCATTTTCAAGGAAATCGAGTTGTTGTCTCATGGATGGGACCCGGGCCGAAGGGGAATGGCGTCGAAGGGTCCGCACCTCCGCGTTCAGCCGCTGCCCACGCTCCCGTAAGGTTATCCCCATGGTCCGGATAAGCCTTTGGTGTAGCTCGTCAGTCCGGATCCACAGGTCTTGGAGCCGTTTTTTGGGGTCCTGGATTCTCCATACCAGGCTGTTGAGCCGGTCCGTGTGCCGCCTCAGGGTCGTATGCACATGGGAAATGAGGCGCTTTCTGAGTTCCTCCAGGCGACGGCTGAGACCCTCTTTTTCCGCCACCAGGAGCTCGGCCGCGGCCGAAGGCGTGGGGGCCCTGAAATCGGCTGCCAGATCTGAAATGGTCAGGTCGATTTCGTGTCCCACTGCCGAGACCACCGGGATCCCGGACTCCCGGATGGCATGGGCCAGGGCCTCCTGGTTATACCCATAGAGATCTTCCAGGGAGCCTCCTCCCCGGGTCAGGACGATGATATCCACGTTTAGTTGGCGATTGACCCGTTCAAGGGCCTGGACCATGTCGGCGCACGCCTCCTCCCCCTGCACCCGGACCGGGACCACGATAACCTCAATATTGGCAAACCGTCTGTGAATCACCTTTAAAAAATCGCGGACGGCCGCACCGGTGGGGGAGGTGATCACGGCGACCTTTTTGGGCAGAAAGGGAAGCGGTTTTTTGATGTCCTGGTCAAAGAGCCCCAGGGCCGCCAGTTTCTTCTTGACCTGTTCAAAGGCCAGGGCCAGGGCCCCCACGCCGAGAGGCTCAAGGTAATCCAGGATGATTTGATACTCCCCCCGTGGTGCGTACACGCTGATGCGTCCCCGGGCCACCATCCGCATGCCGTCTTCGGGTACAAATTTCAGATAACGGGCCTGGAGCCGGAACATGACCGCCCGGATCTGGGACTTTTCATCCTTTATGACCATGTAATAATGCCCGGAGACCGGGGCCCGGAAATTGGATATCTCGCCCTCAAGCCATATGAAATCGAAATGCCGCTCCAGTAGATCGGAAATGGCTTCGGTCAGCTCCGTGACCGTATAGACCCTGGGGCCGGTATTTTCTGGGGGTGATGGGTGCAGGGTGAAGATCCCTCCTCCTTGATATGGGTATCAGCAGCCGTTGGTCCTATACTATGGGATTTGAACGGCCAGGACAAGGCCGTTTTGTTTTCAATCCCGTCACCTGTGAATTCACTTGACCCTGTATCGCCTTATCCTCTATATTTTATATGATGATTATTTCAACATAAAACGGCTCCGGCGTGTATATGCAACGAACCGAAGCCAAAAGAGGGAGGTTTATAGATGGACGCCTATTTGGAAGAGGGGGCGAAGAACCCGCTGAAGATCCAAGACAATACCTTCAGGGACGGTCATCAATCGTTGTTGGCAACCCGGATGCGGACCGAGGACATGATCCCCATTGCCGAGAAAATGGACAGCGTGGGATTCTGGGCCATGGAAGTATGGGGAGGTGCAACCTTTGATTCCATGCACCGCTTCCTGGGGGAGGATCCGTTTGAGCGTATTCGAACCCTCAAGAAATATATCAAGAAGACCCCCTTTTCCATGCTGCTGAGGGGGCAGAACCTGGTGGGGTACCGCAATTATGCGGATGATGTGGCCCGGCTGTTTGTGGATAAGACCTGCGAGGCGGGGATGGATGTGTTCCGGGTCTTTGACGCGCTCAACGATTTCAGGAATTTCAAGACCGTGGTGGAACGGATCAAGGCCAATGGAAAACATTTTCAGGGGACCATCTGCTATTCCCTGACCGAGCGACGCATGGGAGGGGATGTATTCAATCTTGAATACTACAAAGAAAAGGCCAAGGAGATCCAGGACATGGGGGCGGACAGCCTGTGTTTGAAGGATATGGCCGGGATCATGGCCCCGTTTGATATTGCCAAGATTGTCACTGAGCTCAAAAAGGAGATCACCATCCCGGTGCATCTTCACACCCATTATACCAGCGGGATGGCCTCCATGGTGTATCTGGAAGCCGTCAAGGCGGGTGTGGATATTGTGGACACCTGTCTGGCCCCCTTTGGTCTGAGGACCTCCCAGCCGGCTGTGGAGCCCATTGTGGCCACGCTCTTTGAGACCTCCAGGGATACCGGGCTGGATTTGAGCCTGCTGCTGGAACTGGGCGACTATATGGAGACCGTTGCGCCCAAGTACCGGGATTATCTGGCCAAAAACCGGATGTCCGTCATCGATACCAGCGTTCTGGCCCATCAGGTGCCGGGGGGTATGATCTCCAATCTGGTGAGCCAGCTCACCGAGGCCAAGGCCCTGGACCGGCTCCCGGAGGTATACAAGGAAGTGGCGGTGACCCGACGGGAACTGGGGATGCCGCCTCTGGTGACCCCCACCAGCCAGATCGTGGGGGTGCAGGCGGTATTGAATGTGTTGTTCGGCCGGTACAAGATGGTCACCAACGAGGTCAAGGACCTGGTGTACGGGTTGTACGGCAAGACGCCCATACCGGTGGATCCCGAGATTCAGAAGCGGGTGCTCAAGGGCTACAAACGGGGCGAAACCCCTGTGACCGGGCGGGCCGCCGATTATCTAAAGCCTGAACTAAACGATGCCCGGGCCCAGGTAGGGGATCTGGCCAAGGATGACTATGATCTCTTGATCTATGCCCTGTACCGGAACACCGGAGAGCAGTTTCTGAAATGGAAATACGGTCTGGAAGAGCGGCCCGCCACCGTAAAGGGGAAGACCCTGGAAGACATCCGAAAAGAGGATGAGGCCATGGCCGCTGCCCTGGAACAGGTGTGTCAGACACTATAGGTGAGGATGGATCCGGGGTCCGGCGTGTTCATAACCTTTGAAGGGATTGAGGGGTGTGGAAAATCGACCCAGGCCAGACGGCTTGTGGAGCGTCTCAGGGGATCCGGTGTGAAATGCCTCCTCACCCTGGAACCGGGGGGTACGGCCTTGGGCAGAAAGATCCGGGAGTTGCTTCTGGATGCCCAAAATGAGGGCCTGCCGCCCCTGGCGGAGCTCTTTTTGTATGAGGCGGACCGGGCGCTTCATGTGGAAGGCGTGATAAGGCCCGCCCTTAAAGACGGAAAGTGGGTGGTATGCGACCGTTTCTTTGATGCCACCACCGTGTATCAGGGTTATGCCAGGGGACTGGATATGGATATGATCCGGTCACTGAATGACCAGGCCTCATGGGGCCTGAAACCGGATGTGACGGTGCTTTTGGACTGCCCGGTGGAGGTGGGGCTGAACCGGGCCATCCAACGGATTCAAAATGAACAACAGGAGGGACAGGATCGGTTCGAAAGGGAAACCCTGGCATTTCACCGCAAGGTAAAGACGGGGTACATGGGCCTGGCCGAGACGGAAGCGGAGCGCTTCGTGGTGGTAGACGGCACCTTGGGTGAGGATGAGTTGGAGTCCGTGATTTTCGAGAAGATTCGAAACCTTGTTCCATAATAAAGGTGGTATGGGCAAGGGGGGCTCATGCGGTTACCCCTTGAACCGGCCAATGGCGACGACATTTACATGTTTTTCTCACAGATTATCGGTCAGGAGAGCG
Organism: Deltaproteobacteria bacterium; assembly: GCA_021737425.1. GTDB lineage: Bacteria > Desulfobacterota > DSM-4660 > Desulfatiglandales > Desulfatiglandaceae > JAIPDZ01. The sequence continues at coordinate 4,442 of JAIPDZ010000159.1, read as the reverse complement.
CCAAAGATTTCCTGAAAGGCGTCATTTCCAGAAAGCGGATTCCCCACGGGTATCTGTTTACCGGTATCCCCGGAATCGGAAAGACCAGTACCGCCAGGGCATTGACCGTGGCCCTGAACTGCCATGATCCCCTTGAATTGGATGGGTGCGGCCGATGTCCTGTCTGTCATCAGATATCCGGCGGCAACTTCCCGGACTTTCTGTCCGTCAGGCCGGACGGTCAGAATATTCGAATTGAGCAGGTGCGGGAATTGAACCGCAAGCTGAGCTTTCCACCGGTATCCGGCAGGTATCGGGTGACGGTGATCCACCAGGCCGCGACCATGACCGGGGAAGCGGCCAATGCATTTTTAAAGACACTGGAGGAACCTCCCCCCCAGAATATACTCATCCTCACCACCACCGAACCGTATGATCTGTTGCCCACCATTGTATCCCGCTGTCAGCGGGTGGCCTTTCGGCCCCTTGCCGTGGAACAGATGGCGGACTGGCTGGTGACGGAAAGGGACCAGGAAAGGAGGATGGCCAATATCCTGGCCCGGGCCTCCGAGGGGAGCCTGGGGGTGGCACTCAAGATGCTGGAGAGTGATTATTTGAAAAAAAGAGGGGAGTGGTTGTCAACCCTTACGGATCTGTTTACGTGCTCAAAGGCGGACGCTTTGGATATGGCCGTGACTGCTACGGAAGGGAAAAACAGATGGGGGCTTCGGTCTTCAGAGACCAATGAAACCGGGTTGATGGATATGCTGGATACCTGGGAAACCTGGTTCAGGGACCTCCTCCTGATACGGGTGGGCGGATCTCAGCGGTTGATCATCAACCGAGACTCCGTGGATCAGTTGAAATCCCTTGCTGCAGGGTTCGAGACTGACAACCTCATCAAGGCCCTCTTTGCGCTGGACCGGGCCCTGAAGGACCTACGGCGGATGCGAAGTCCGGCCCTGGTCATGGAGAATGCGGTCCTGAATCTCAAACGGTTTGCAGCAGCGGGCTCAATTCCTATGGGAGAACAGTAGGATGAATAAGATCGTCGGTATTCAATTCAAGGACCATGGCAAGGTATATGACTTTGACTCAGGCCACTTCGTGCTCAGCAAGGGCGATAAGGTCATGGTGGTCACGGATGAGGGGCCTGCCATAGGATGCGTGTGCACCGAACCCCAGGCCCGTCCCCTGAATGGTCCCAACCGAAAACTAAAAAAGATTTTTCGCCTGGCCACCGAGGAAGAGGTGGAGAGATTCGAAAAAGGGTGTACCCTGGAAGAGAGTGTGTACACCTACTGCTTTCAGCGGGTAAAGGAACGGGGCATCCCCATGCGTCTGGTTTCAGTGGAACGGCGCTTTGACGGGAGCAAGATTCTGGTCTACTTTACGGCGGATGGGCGGGTGGACTTTCGAGAACTGGTCAAGGACCTGGTGGGGAGGTTCAAGAATCGGATCGAAATGCGGCAGATCGGCGTCCGGCACCAGGCCAAAATGGTGGGGGGTATGGGAAACTGCGGGCGGATTCAGTGCTGTGCCTCTTTTCTGAAGAACTTTGATCCGGTCACCATCAAGATGGCCAAATGCCAGAATATCTCTCTAAATCCCAGTAAGATATCCGGGATGTGCGGGCGCCTCATGTGCTGTCTTACCTTTGAGCATGAGTATTATGACCGGGTCAGAAAGCGACTTCCCAAGGTAGGCAAAAGGGTGAGGACCCGTGAAGGGGAAGGCAAGATTATCCGCCAAAACGTGTTGAGGGAATCATTGACCGTATTACTGGATTCCGGGACCGAGATGGAGGTTCCGGCCCCGGAGCTGGACCAGAAATTCGGACAGATGAAAGCGGAATCGACCCGGAAAAAGAGATTGCAGAAAAGGAGTAACCAATAAAATCCGTGTCTGAAAATTATTATATCACCACACCCATTTATTATGTAAACGCAGAGCCTCATATCGGACACGCCTACACCACCATTGTGGCGGATGTGCTGAATCGCTTTCACCATTTGTCAGGACGTAAGACCCTTTTCCTGACCGGTACGGATGAGCATGGGGACAAGATCGCCGCGGCCGCGGCCGCATGTGATGAATCGCCCAAGGCGTATGTGGACCGCATCAGCCGGATGTTCAGGGACCTGTGGCCCAGGTTAAATATATCTCACAACCGGTTTATCCGGACCACGGATGAGATCCATCAGGAGACGGTGCAATACATTCTCAATCGGGTCAATGAACGGGGGGACATCTATTTCAGTGAATATGAAGGCCTTTACTGCTTTGGTTGTGAGAGGTTTTATACCGAGCGGGAACTGGTGGACGGAAAGTGCCCGGATCATCAGAAGGCCCCGGAGGTGATCAAGGAGGCCAATTATTTCTTTCGCATGAGCAACTACCAGGACTGGCTCATAGACCACATCCATCGGCATCCGGATTTTATCCGGCCTCAAAGATACCGAAATGAGGTCCTCTCCTTTTTATCCGAACCCTTGGAGGACCTGTGCATATCCCGGCCCAAGTCGCGGCTTACATGGGGCATTACGCTCCCCTTTGATGACAACTTCGTCACCTACGTGTGGTTTGACGCCCTGATCAATTACGTCTCGGCCCTGGGATACCCGGATGGGGAGGATTTCCACGCCTTCTGGCCGGTGGCCCAGCACGTCATTGCCAAGGATATCCTGAAGCCCCATGGGATTTATTGGCCCTGCATGCTCAAGTCGGCCGGCATTGACCCTTACCAGCACCTCAATGTGCACGGGTACTGGAACGTAAACGAGGGCAAGATGTCCAAGAGTGTGGGAAATGTGGTTCGGCCGCTGGATCTGGTGGATATCCACGGCCTGGACGGATTCCGGTATTTTCTGCTGCGCGAGATGGTCTTCGGGCTGGATTCAGAGTTCAGCGAACAGGCCCTGATCGCCCGCATTAATTCGGATCTCGCCAATGATCTGGGCAACCTGGTCAGCCGCAGTCTCACCATGATCCACAAATATTTCCAAGGGGAAATTCCCCCACCCGGGCCCTCTGAGGAGGCCGATGATGCCTTGAAACAAAGCGCCCTGAACGGGATCGATACCTACCAGACCTTGATGGAAAAGCTGGCCCTGCACAAGGCCCTGATGGTGGTGTGGGAGGTGATCAGCAAGGTGAACAAGTATATCGACGCCACCGCACCGTGGGTGCTGGCCAAATCGGATCAGGAGCGGCTCTCCACGGTGATCAACCATATCTTTGACACCCTGCGTATCGTGGGAGGGCTTTTGTGGCCTTTCATTCCGGAGTCTGCGGAAAAGCTGCAATCCCAGTTGGGCCTTGCCGTCACCGGCAAGTCCGTCACCCTGGAGGGTTTGAGAGATTGGGGGGGAGAAAGACCGCAACAAAAGATCACCAAGGCGCCGGCCCTGTTCCCCCGTATTGAACAGCCGACGCAATTGCCCAAGGAGAAGGGGCCCTCTCCTCAACCGGAGCCCTCACCGCCTGAAAAAGGCGGCCGTAAGGCCCAAAAACCCCTCATCTCCCTTGAAGACTTCCAGAGGATGGATCTCAGGGTGGCCACCATCCGGAAGGCTGAACCCATTTCAGGGTCCAAGAAATTGGTGAAACTGACCGTGGATATGGGAGAACTCAGGACCGTGGTGGCCGGGGTAAAGGGGCACTATGCGGAAGGGGATCTTACGGGAAGGCAGGTGCTGGTGGTGGCCAACCTCCAACCGGTGACCCTTATGGGCATTGAGTCTTTCGGCATGGTCCTGGCAGCCGAGGACGCATCCGGATTTCATCTGCTGGTCCCGGATTCAGAGGCAGAACCCGGCAGCACGGTCAGCTGAACCCCTCATACTTTTTTTTAGCCCTCTTCGATCTCCCGCCGGACCACTGCGGCGTCATAGGCGGCCATGACGTCCTTTTCCCGCAGGGTGGCGATGACCTTTTTCCCATCTCCCTCCACCACCACCGGGAGTTGAGATATCCCCCGCTCACTCATGGTATGCAAGGCGAGCTGGACGGTGTCCTCCGGGGTCACCGTGACCACATCCGTGGTAGCCACATCCCTGGCGATGATCAGGTAGTGGACATCTGCCTCTCCCAGCAGGGGGCGGATATCTCTGAAAGAGATGATGCCGGTCAGTTCCTGATCCTCATTGACCACATGGAGGTAAGACACGTCCTTGGCCTTAAAGGTGTTGATGAGGTCAATGAGCACCATATTTTCGGGGACCGTGACCATATCCTCCTTCATGACCTGTTTGACCTTGAGCCGTCTTAAAATGTTTTGTTCCAGTCCCGCTGAGAGATCCACCCCCCGTCTCAGCAATTTGACGGTATAGATGGAGCCGGTCTTGAGTGATGAGGCGATGACCGTGCTGATGATGCAGGTAATCATCATGGGGAGAATGATCTTATAGTTGCCTGTCATCTCAAATAAGATGAGGATGGCCGTTATGGGGGCGTGGGTGGTC
>JAIPDZ010000158.1 GCA_021737425.1 Deltaproteobacteria bacterium | reverse complement strand
GGCCGTGCATGCACTGTGACCATCATCCGCCGTGCGTTTCCGTGTGTGTTTCCACGGCCACAAGACTGGACTTTAATACCGGTATTGTGAGCCAGATATATACCCGCTGCATCGGATGTCGGTACTGCCAGGCCGCTTGCCCTTACGGGGTCCGGTATTTCAACTGGTGGGACACCTATTTTCCCAAGGACAAGGGGTTGGATCGGTACCTGAGCCCGGAAGTCTCCCCCCGCATGAGAGGGGTGGTGGAAAAGTGCACATTCTGCCATCACCGTTTGATGCGGGCTAAAAATCAGGCCTATGCCGAGGGGCGGAGGGACATCGAAGAGGACGAATATGTGACCGCCTGCGCGGAAGTTTGTCCGGTCCAGGCCATTACCTTCGGAGATTTGAGCAATCCCGATCACAAGGTCTCTCAATTGATCCAGCACCCATTTACCTTCAGGCTCCTGGAGAGATTGGGTACGGAGCCCAAGGTGTATTACCATTCCAGCAGGGACTGGGTGCGCAAGTTGGGTGACAACTTCCTGCCTGGAGAGTATACCCCTGTGGTAAACCAGACATGGATGGAGGAGGAGTGGTCCACCAAGCCGGGCCGCGATGAATTTTAGCCATATCAGCTTGTAGAGCCAGCTCGTTTATCAGTTTTCAGGAGGATCATACATGGATTCGCCATTGTTACCGCACGGAGTCAAGCGATGTTCGCCGTGGGTCTTTTTCTTTTGGACCCTGCCGTGGTTGGCCCTTCTGGCATGGGGGGGCCTTTCCGCCTTTCTCTGCCTGTGGAAAGGCCTGAACCAGACCAATATGAGCAATGTGTTTGCTTTTGCCCTGTGGATTGTCTTTGATTTGGCCGTGATTGCCTTGGGGGCCGGGGCCTTTTTTACCGGGTTTTTGACCTATATCGTGGGAAAAAAGGAACTCAAGAATGTCATCAATACCGCGGTGATTATCGGTTTTATCTGTTACTCCGGGGCTATGGCCATGCTGGGCATCGACATCGGTCAGCCCATCCGGGGGTGGTTTATCTTCTGGCATGCCAATATCCATTCCATGCTGGTGGAAGTGTCCTTCTGTATCACCTGTTATCTCGTGGTGCTCCTCATTGAGTTTATCCCCATTATCCTGGAAAACAGGAAACTGGAAGAGATCAAGGAGCTGAGAATGTTCGGTCATAATCTCCATGAGGTCATGGCCATGTTTGCCGCCACCGGAACGTTTTTGTCATTTTTTCACCAGGGTTCCCTGGGCGGGATGTTCGGGGTCATGTATGCCCGTCCCTTTGCAGCGAGAGAGGGATTTTACATCTGGCCTTGGACCTTCTTCCTCTTCGTGCTCTCTGCCATTGCCGCAGGTCCCTGCTTCACCATCCTCTGCACCAAATTGACCGAGTTTTTGACCCGCAAGAAGCTGGTCCCGGATAATGCCATCCAACTGTTGGCCAAGATTTCCGCGTGGCTGCTTTCTGTTTATCTGGTGTTGAAGATCTTTGATTATTTGGGCTGGATGTACGGTGTGGTCCCCAGGGCAGGGCTTACCTTTATGGAATTTTTTAAGGAAGGTCCCTACGGGGTATGGCTGATCGTCTTGGAGATGATCTTCTGCGGTATTCTGCCGGCCGTTATCCTGATGACGCCTGCTGCCAGAAAGAGCCAGCCCTGGCTCATTTTTGCCTGTTTGCTCAACTGTACCGGGATTGTCCTGAACCGGTTTTTGTTTATTGTCGTTACCCTGGCCATACCGGTCATGCCCTTTGATCGATTCTGGAGTTACCTGCCCACCTGGCAGGAGTGGGGTATCGGGCTGGCCGTGGTCGGCTACGGATTTTTGCTCTTTTCTCTGGCCTATCGATATCTGCCGGTATTCCCCAAGGAAAGAGAACTTAACCCTGTGACAGAATAGTGGATGAAACCGGACGTATAGCGGCGTCACGGTTCAAGGAGAGATTCGCATGACCCCCTTATCTTTTGAATGGCAGTGGAATATTGAATATACGATATTCTTTGGATTGTTATATATTGCGCTGGGGATTATCGGGGCGGGGCTTACCGTGGTTGTTATCAAGACGGTATTGCAGGCCTTCGGGTTTATGCGGGAGCGGCATTTCTAACCCTGCAGGGAGATAACGGTATCCTGTTTCCAGTGTTCGTCGTCACGGGCCGGGTAATCCAGATTGTAGTGGAGACCCCGGCTCTCCTTTCTCAAGGATGCACATCGAATAATCAATTCAGCCACCATGGCGATATTTCTCAATTCGAGCAGGTCCTGGGTCACCAAAAAATTCCAGTAATACTCTCTGATTTCGTCCTGAATGGTTTCGATCCTGGCCTTGGCCCGGGCCAACCGCTTGTTCGTCCTGACGATACCCACATAGTTCCACATAAATCGCCTGATTTCTTCCCAATTATGGGAGACCACCACCAGTTCTTCGCTGTCCGTGGCCGTACCCGGATCCCATCTCGGGGCCTTGGGCAAGGGCTTATCCTTCCCCTCCTCCAACTCTTCCGCTGATTTCAGGGCCGACCGTCTGGCAAACACCAGGGCCTCCAAAAGGGAGTTGCTGGCCAGACGGTTGGCACCATGCAATCCGGTGCAGGCCACTTCGCCGATGGCATAGAGGTTGGCCAGATTGGTCCTGCCATGGTCATCGGTTAAGAGGCCGCCGCACATGTAATGGGCCGCAGGGACCACGGGAATCGGCGTGCGGGTGATGTCAATCTGAAACTTGAGACAAGTTTCGTAGATATGCGGAAACCGGTCCTTGATAAATCCGGCGTCGCGGTGACTGATATCGAGATATACGCATTCATCTCCGCTCTTTTTGAGTTCCATGTCGATGGACCTGGCCACCACATCTCTGAAGGCGAGGTCTTTCAAGGGATGATAGTGTTCCATAAACCGGTTGCCCTTTTTGTCCAGGAGGATACCGCCTTCCCCCCGTACGGCCTCGGAGATCAGAAAGTTTTTCGCCAGGGGGTGATACAAACAGGTGGGATGAAACTGTACGAATTCCATGTTGGCCGCCTTCACCCCGGAACGATATCCGATGGCCACACCGTCTCCGGTGGCAATATCGGGGTTGCTGGTGTAGAGGTACACCTTTCCGGCCCCTCCGGTGGAAAGGACCGTAATCCTGGACAGGAAGGTGATGACATTTCCGTCATCCACATTCAGGACATAAGCGCCCCAGCAGGTTTCACTGGTCTCAGAGGTGATAATGCCGCGGCGGATCAGCTTGGACTTGGTAATGAGATCGACGGCCATATGGTTTTCCAGGATCTCAATGTTTTGGTGCTCCCCGGCCCGGGCCAGCAGGATCCGTTCCACTTCATGACCGGTGAGGTCTTTGGTGTGGACGATTCGACGTTTGGAGTGCCCTCCTTCACGGCCCAGATCCAGTTCGTCCCGGCCCTTGCGGGTATGAGAAAAATGGACCCCCATGGATATGAGTTCCTGAATTCGCCGGGGACCCTCATGGACCACGTCTTTTACGATGTCCTCGTGACTGAGCCCGTCTCCTGACTGGAGGGTATCCTTTACATGGAGGTCGAAGCTGTCCTCAGGATCAAAGACCGATGCAATCCCCCCCTGGGCATAGTTGGTGGACCCTTCCATTTTGTCCTTTTTGGTGACAACGACCACCTTACCGGATTCGGCGGCCTGGAGGGCGAAACTGAGTCCGGCTATGCCGCTGCCTATGACAAGATAATCGGTGGTGATTTCCATATATTCTCCGAATCATAGTAAGGTGTGTAAACGGGCGCGTAAAATGGGCAAAACGGGCCGGTGCACGTAAAGATATCAGCCCCTTGACATATGCTCAAGGATTTTCTTTGATCCTGGATAGAAACGCTCAAAGCCTTTTTTCGATTGAGAAAGGCCGATACCACAGACCCTTGAGCCTCCAGCCGGGGGCGTGATACAAGGGAATGAGTTGACACGGCTCAGGGCGGTTGGTACCATTCAGGCACGCAGCAGCCCCCTTAGCAATTCCCTGAAATGCCCGTTCATAGGAAAATGACGGATTTAATTTCCCTGAGAAAGACCACGGGAAGTAGGTGCCTGATACGTTGAGCCATGCCGGTTTATGAATATACAGCCTTGGACAGGGGGGGCAAGAATAAAAGGGGCATTGTGGATGCGGACAGCCCTGTGGCGGCCAGGCAGAAGCTGAGGTCTTCCGGAATTTTTCCTGTTGATGTCAAGGAAACCTCATCCAGATCCGGGGAAAAGGGCACGGCGCAACCGTCCATGGGCATGGTCCTGAGACGGGTCCGGCTCGGGGAAATCTCCGCTGCCACGCGTCAGTTGGCGATCCTGCTGGGTGGGGGGATAACGCTGGTGAGCTCCTTGGATGCCATTGTCGCCCAGATGGCCAACCCGGTGTTCAAAAAGGCCCTGGCCCAAGTCAAGGAATCGGTGAATGAGGGGAACAGCCTGGCGTTTTCACTCTCTAAACACCCCAGAATTTTTTCGCAAATCTACGTGAATATGGTCCGGGCCGGGGAGGAATCCGGTTCCCTTGACCTGGTATTGGACCGTCTGGCGGAACTGAGTGAGCGTCAGCAGGCCTTAAGAGGACGGCTGCGCGCGGCCATGGCCTATCCTGTCTTTATGTTTGTGGTGGGAAGCCTGGTCCTCTTTTTCCTGGTGACCTTTGTGGTCCCTAACATCACCCGCATTTTCGACGAGATGCATCAGGTCTTGCCCTTACCCACCCTGATGCTGATGGGCGTGAGCCATTTTCTTCAATCCTTTTGGTGGCTGATCCTGATAGGCCTGGGATGCGCGATGCTCATCCTGAGGCGACTGATACGGACCCGGCGAGGGAGATATGTGTGGGATCGGTGGAAATTGGGGGTTCCCGTTATGGGCGCCATAAACACCAAAACGGCCATGGCCCGTTTTGCCAGGACATTGGGCAGCCTGCTCCAAAATGGGGTTGGGCTGCTCCCGGCCCTCGGTATCGTCCGTAATATTGTAAATAACCGTCTGATCGCCGAGGCCGTTGACGATGCCATCGAGGATGTCAAATCGGGAAACGCACTTTCCACCTCCCTGTCACGCAACCGGTGGTTTCCGCCCATCGCTGTCCAAATGATTTCTGCAGGTGAAACCGGCGGTGAATTGGAGAATATGCTGGGAAGGGTGGCGGATGTGTATGAAGGAGAGGTGGAATCACAGACCTTGGCCATCACATCCATGCTGGAGCCTGTCATGATACTAATCATGGGACTGACCGTGGGTTTTATCGTGGTGTCTATCCTGCTCCCCATTTTTGACCTGAACCAGATGATCCGATGAGGCCTGCAATCAGAAGGATCGTATCAATCTCGTTTTTTGGTATTACATTAGCATGTTGAAATAAGGAGCCCTGAATGAAGGCCCCCTCATGGCCTCCAACCCCTTTTCAGAGGTCTAAACTGTTACGTTTTTTGTACCCATTGCCGGTGAGTCCCACTGCCTGGGATCCCCGATTTTATAAACCCAAAGGTGTTGCCAAGGACAAAACAGCATGTTGAAAAAAAGACCGTGGAGGGACGGATTTACCCTGATCGAGCTCATGGTGGTCATTGTGATCCTGGGCATCCTGGCGGGCCTTATCATCCCCCGCATCATGGGAAGACCTGAGGAGGCCCGGCGAATGAAGGCCACCGTACAGTTGGAGAGCATAGAGACCGCGTTAAGGCTGTATAAACTGGATAACGGGTCATACCCCTCTACGGAACAGGGGCTTCAGGCCCTGGTGGAGCCGCCCCAGGTGGGGGAGATCCCCAGGGCCTGGAGAGAAGGGGGATATCTCGAGAAGGGAAAAGTGCCCAAAGATCCCTGGGGAAATGAATACATATACCTCTGCCCCGGGATTCAGGGGGAGTACGACCTTATGTCCTATGGGGCCGATGGTCAGCCCGGGGGAGAGGGAAAAAACAGGGACGTCAACAACTGGGAACTGGAGTAAATGCTGAGTAGTGTTATCCAGAGTGCGCTTGTCATGAGATGCGGGAAGCGCGCCTCCTTTGCCCAGAGGGGATACACCCTGATCGAACTGACTGTGGTGATGGCGCTCATCGGGGTAATGCTGGGGATGACGGCCCCCAAAATCCGAGATGCCTTTCTAACCGATACGCTCAAAAAGACCGCCCGTAAAATGGTGGGCCTGATCAACGCGGCAAGACACGATTGCGTTCGCAACCACCAATCCTATGCCTTGCATGTGGATTTTGAATCCAACCGATTCTGGATGGCCGCCGCCTCCATGAACGACGAGGAACGGATTTTGGCCCGCAACCGGGGGACCACCCTGCCCGAAGATGTCCGCCTCCTGGACCTATGGTTGGGCGGGGAGGGAAAGAAGGTGGCGGGTGAGGCCTGGATCCGGTTTACTGAAAAGGGATATGTCAGGCCCTCGGCCGTCCATCTAAGCTCAACAGATGGCAGGCGTTTGACCCTGGTGCTTTCTCCTTTTCTCCGCAAGGTGGAAATAGTGGACAAGTATGTGGATTTTATGCAGTAAAAGGGTTCAAAGAAAGAGACGGCACTCCTTCAAAAACGCCGGTTTCCCTGGTATTGATTTTCGAGGAGATCGAGGGGAATGACCACGAGGGGGACAGGGCGTGCCCGTGGGTTTACCCTCCTGGAGGTGATGATCGCGGTGGCCATTATCGCCATTGCCTTGGTGGCGGTCTTGGGAGCTCAGTCCCGCAGCCTTTCCGTGACCGATGAATCAAGATTCAATACCACTGCCGCCTTGTTGGCCCAGGCAAAAATGGCCGAAGTGGAGGCGGGCGGAGAACAAGCCCTGGTCTCCCGATCCGGTGACTTTGGAGAAAATTTCCCGGAATACCGGTGGGTGCTGTCAATGGAAAGGGTTGTGTTTCAAGGGATGGAAGCGGTTTCCGATCGTTTCCGGCGGATCGATCTGACGGTCTCATATGGAAACACTGCCGCCTACCGATATCACCTGCGGTGGTATGCCTTTTTGAGCCAAGGGACGTAACAGTATGAATCAGGCACACCGCACGGACGGGGGGGGGTTCACGCTTTTGGAAATTTTGATCACCCTGTTTATCTTTTCGGTGGTGATGTCCACCCTCTTTGTTGCGTATTCGGGGACCTATTCGGTCATTCACCAGACTTCCGCAACAGAGGATGCCTATGCGCAGGCCCGCATCGCACTGGAGCGGATCTGTGAGGATCTGGGCTCTTTGTATACCCCGGAAAGGGAAGCGGCCACTGAAGGGGACAAGAGCGCCAAAGGTCCGGTATGGTTTGTGGGTGAGGCCGCAGAAGGCGGGAACCGGACATTTGACAGCCTCAGGTTCCTATCGCTTGCGCATATGGATTTTGAGGAGACATCGTCCATTGCGCAACCGGCTGAGGTCGTTTACTATGTGAAACAGGATCATCCGGACGCGCCGGCCACGCTTTACCGCTCAGATACCCTCCTGACCCGGGAAAGACCTGAGACCGGAACCGGCGGTTTTCCCCTGTGCCAGGGCCTCTTGGGCGTCGATTTTACCTATTACGATGCACAGGGGGTCCCTCACGAGCATTGGGACTCCAGGGACATGGGATCCTCGCAGCAGGCGCCCTCCAGGGTTTCGGTCCTGCTGGAGTTTTCCCCCCAGACCGGGCGCGAGAAACCGCTGCGATTCAGAACCGGGGTGGCCCTCCCCCCCAGCAGGAAAGGGAGAAATTTTGAAGGGTAGAAACGTGCTTACGGACAACCGGGGATTCGCCTTGATCCTGACGGTCCTGATGGTTTCTCTGATGGTGGTGCTTACCCTCCATTTCAGTCGATCTGTTCGGTCTGCCCTTTTTGCTTCGGCCAACCTCAAAGACGGGGTGCGCACAGGGTACATGGCCCGCTCCGGTTTTAACTGCGGCCTGGCCTTCCTTTCAGAAGATGCCGCTTTTAGTGAGTCGGATTCCCTTTTAGAACCGTGGGCCGATTCCAAGCGGCTGTCCGCCTATTCCGACACCCTGTTTGAAAACGGGCGTTTTGAACTGGAAATTGTGGATCTGACCGGAAAGATTCAAATCAATAAGCTGGTGGACAGCGATGGCAGCTTTGATGAAGCCCAAAAGGGCGTGTTGGAGCGGTTTTTGAGTTTGGATCGATTCGGCCTGGATGCCGACGCAAGAAGAAACCTGATCGACGCCGTAAAGGATTGGATTGACCCGGACCACGAGCCCACCCGGTTTGGTGCGGAAAACGGCTATTATCAAAGCCTCGACCCCCCTTATGGGTGCAAAAACGGTCCAATGGAGGCCCTGGGCGAACTACTCGCTATCAAAGGGATGAGCCCGGATCTCTTTTACGGCACCCCTGAAGATCCGGGGATATCTAACTACCTGACGGTCCGCGGGAAGGGCCGGATCAACGTCAATACCGCGGATCCCTTGATCTTGAAGGCGCTCGCCGAGGAGATGGATGCTTCTCTCGTGGAGGAGATGATCCAGTACCGAAGGGATGAGGATAATGACCTGCACGATCCCGAGTGGTACAAAAAGGTGCCGGGTATGGGGCATGTCGCCATTGAGCCTTCCCTCATCACCAGCACGAGCCGGTACTTTGAGATCCGATCCACGGGCATTTCAGGAAGCCTGAAAAAACGGGTGTGGGGGACTGTCAGGCGGGAGGACCCAAAACGGATTGACATCCTTGGGTGGAAGATTGAGTAATGCATAAAGGCATCACGGGCATAGACATACACGAAGACCGTCTCATAGCCGTGCAGGTCAGGGGAGGGATGAACCGCTATGCGATCACTGCCTGCACCCAAATCCCTTTGAAAGAAAGGGATCTGGGCGAGGGCTTGGAACGGCTGTCTCAATCCATTGACCTGGCGACGGGAAAATGTGTGGTTTCCATTCCCCCGCACCGGATATCCTTCAGAAACCTGGACCTCCCCTTTACAGATGCCAGAAAGATCAGGCAGACCCTTCCCTATGAACTGGAGACCCTGCTCCCCTTTCCTGTGGAGGATCTGATCATTGATTTTATAAAGGCCGCTCCCGACCGGACCGGGGAGATCCTCTCGGCTTCGGTGAACAAGGAAATGGTTTCCACCTATCTGAACATCCTAAAGGACCATGGCATGGATCCGGATCGTTTGGATGTCAGGGGCCTATCCATTGTCCCCTGGCTGTGGAAGCAGGCCAACATTCCTGAGCGATTTGTTCTCCTGGAACTGGGAGAAAAGAGATCTACCCTGTTTTTGTGCATAAACCGCCACGTGGCCTTGATCCGCACCCTGACCGTGACCAAAGACGCCGCTGCCGGGAAGAAATCTCCCGCACGCCCTGCCCGGGATGAACCCCTGAAGACGGGAGACGAAGCGATCCAGCCCCTGGGCGTCTCCATAGGTCGTCAAGTCCGACAGACCCTTCACGCCTATCAGACCGGCCATGAACAGCCTTACCATCCGGAAAAGGTTTTCCTGTCCGCATCGGCTGCCGATGATCCGGAGACAGACCGTCTTTTAGGTCATGCCCTGGACCTGCCCGTGGAGCGGATCGATATCAGTCGGGACCAGCGGGTGTCCAAGCCGGCCGCGGTCCTGGAGGACTGGGACCCGGGGGCCATGAACAGTGCGCTGGCTGCGGCCCTCCGGGATCCTAGGGCGGGGGCGGGTCTGGACTTCAGAAAAAATGAATTTGAAAAGAAAGGCCGGTATCCAGAGGCAAAAAAGGCTATCCGAAAAGGAGTGATCTTCCTGGTGCTGATCTTGGCCCTGCTGGGGGGTCACCTCATTACCGATTATTATATGTTAAAAAGGGAATATAACCGGTTGGATAC
>JAIPDZ010000005.1 GCA_021737425.1 Deltaproteobacteria bacterium | reverse complement strand
TAATCCGGGGCGGATCGCCGCATGTGAAGGCGGCACGCTTTTCCTGGATGAGATCGGAGACATGGCTCCGTCGGTGCAGGCCAAATTGCTTCGGTTCATTCAAGACAAGGAATACGAACGCCTGGGGGAATCCAAGGCGTCGGGCCTGTGGGGGTCGGCATCTCGAGCGCCGAGGGTCGAAGCGACCAACTCGTGCCGCATGTCCGGCAGTCGGCCCGGTTGGTTCTGATCATCTATGGTTGCTACGCCCTCGCCGGAACCATTGGGTACCGGATGGCGGGCATGTCGCTTTTCGACGCGGTCAACCATGCCTTTGCCGTTGTCTCCACGGGCGGATTCTCCACACGAGCGGAGAGTATCGGATACTGGAATTCAACGGCCATCGAGGCCGTAACCCTGCCGCTGATGCTTCTCGGCAATTTGAGCTTTGTCACCGCCTGGTTGCTGTGGCGCGGCAGGCTGCGAATGGTGGCGCGAAACGGCGAGGTGCGCGTGCTGGTTGTACTCATTTCCTTGTCAGCAGCAGCCATCTTCCTGCTGACGAGCCGGGCCTTCTACCCGCAGATCGGAAAATCAATCCGGGTCGCAGTCTTCGAAACGGTGACGGCCGTCACCACCACGGGCTTTTCAACGATTAGCTACAGCAATTGGAACGCTTTCGGTCTATTTCTGCTGATCACTCTGATGCTGATCGGCGGGGGAACGTGTTCCACGGCCGGCGGGATCAAGCAGTTTCGCGTCTATCTGTTGTGGCGGATGCTTTGGTGGGAGATTAAACGACATCTCATGCCCCGCACCGCGGTATTGGAACGTCCCATCTGGGAGGGCAACAGGCGGGTTTTTGTGGATGATGCCAGGATTCGCCAGGTGATGGTCTTTATCTTTATATATCTGGCGACCTATGTACTCGGCGTCATGATCCTCTGCGCCTGCGGTTTCAACCTTGTCGACGCCCTTTTTGAATTCGCTTCCGCTCTCGGAACGGTCGGGCTTTCAGTGGGTGTCACTTCGGCCCGGATGCCGGACAGCGCCCTGTGGTCCGAAACCATCGCCATGTTCCTGGGAAGACTGGAGTTCATCGTGGTGATCGTCAGCCTCCTTAAGATCGGGGGGGACGGCCGGCGAATGTTGACGTGGACATCAAGGGAGAAATGATGTAATGAAAAAAGAAGAGATCAAACCAACTGGAGTGGAGACTGAGAGCCGAGAGATGAAGTTCTTGGTGTGCGATACATTTGGAAGTATTTCTGATTCGCCGTGGGAAGAGAAATGGGTGGCCAGCCCGATCCAGTGCCTGGACAAGGCCGTTGAGTGGAAGCCCAAGGTGATCGTGGTATCATTCATGCGAATTTCGATCCGGGAGCGCGAAGCCCTCCTGGAATTAAGTGCCGCGCTGAAGCGAAACAGCCACACCAAACAATGTACCGTCCTGGCGCTCCTGCCTTCAAAGCACCGCAAATTAACCGAAGATCCCAAGCAGGCAAAAGTTGACTATATCCGGTACCTCGGTGATGCCAAACCGGATTCAAATCTCGTGCGTGGGACCATCCAGGACTTGGGGCCGGCAGACAGCCCGGGCAGGCACCTCGAAATTCTTTGTCCCTTTCTGCATTACAGCAAAATCGATTCACAACACGAGATGACGGTGTGCAGGGCTTACCTGGACCGGATGGTCCTCGGCGCTCGCCGACTTCAGCAGTGGTGTGAGACTGAAAACCATCTTCTTTGTGAACACTATCTGGATCCGAGAGTGAAGTAATGATCACTCGCAGCCGAATCCTCAAATTGCATCCCGCCACCCTCGTGCTGCTCAGTTTCCTTCTGGCCATAGGGGTGGGCACGCTTCTGCTCAAAATGCCGTTTTCCACCCACACCGGCCATATCCCGTGGGTGGATGCACTGTTTACCGCTACTTCGGCCGTATGCGTTACCGGATTGATTGTCGTGGATACGGGAAGTTATTTCACCGGATTTGGTCAGGGGGTGATCCTGACCCTTATTCAGCTGGGCGGGCTGGGAGTTATGACCTTTGCGGTCATGCTGTTTCAATGGATCGGCCGGAGCATCTCTTTCCGCCAGCGGATGGCCATCCAGGATCTGTTTGCCCATACGCCCCGGGAGGACATCCTGGGACTGGTGGTGCATATTCTGGTACTGACCTTCACCGTGGAAGCAGTCGGGGCTCTCTTGCTGACCGTGCACTGGGGCCGCGAACTCCCCTTTTTGCAGGCGCTTTACACCGCCGTATTTCACTCGGTATCGGCCTTCTGCAATGCCGGGTTTTCCCTCTACTCAGACAGTATGATGCAATACAGCAACGACATCCTCCTCAACCTCACCATGTGTGGGTTGATTGTCTGCGGGGGGTTCGGCTTCCCGGTACTTTATGACCTCCGGCAATGGTTCGGGGTGCATAAACAAGGGCGTGCCAGGCTCTCCATTCAGACCAAGACGGTGCTCTTGACCAGTTTGATCTTGATCGTGCTCGGGGCCTTGATGTTCGCCTTTCTGGAAAGGCAGTCCCTTAAGGCGTCGACGTCCATTCTCCATTGTGTGCTGGCGCCTGTTTTCCAGTCCATCACCTGCCGTACCGCAGGTTTCAACACCGTTGATATTGGCTCTTTGAAGGAGGCCACACTGGCCATGATGATATTTCTCATGTTCTTCGGGGCATCTCCGGGTTCCTGCGGGGGAGGGGTCAAAACAACGACCCTGGCGCTGATCACCATGTTTACCTGGACCCGGGTCAAGCGAAGGCAGCGCGTCAACATCTTTAAAAAGAGCATTCCCCAGGAGACCGTAACGCGGAGTTTGTCGCTGGTCCTATCTTCCACGGGAATTATCTCTTTAATCTTGTTTTTGATTCTGGTAGGGGTTGCTGTAAGTGGTCCGGATGGTGCAGAACGGCAAGGTTTTTTTCTTGCATATTTTTTTGAAACCGTGTCGGCCTTCGGCACGGTGGGATTGTCCATGGGCGTTACCCCGGACCTTAACACCTGGGGTAAGTGTTTGATCATATTAATGATGATCATCGGCAGGGTGGGGGTGCTGACCTTTTCCTACATCATTTTGGGAACGGGCACCGCAAAAGGGATTGAACATGCTGAAGAGAATATGATGATCGGATAAGGAGTATGAACATGAAACGGTTCGCAGTCATAGGGCTCGGCAATTTCGGGTTTCACGCGGCCAAGGCCCTGTATGAAGAGGGGAATGAAGTCGTTGCCATCGACCTCAACAAGGCCCGAGTGCAGGCCATTGACGCCTACTGCAGCGAGGCCATTGTCCTTGAAGCCACGGACAAAGAGGCCTTAAAAGCCCTGGGTTTGGAAAACATGGACGGAGTGATTGTGTCCACGGGTACCAAGATCAGTACCAGCATTCTGATCTGCCTCTATCTGCAGGAGATAGGGGTCCAAAAGATCCTTGTCAAAGCGCTGGATGAGGACCACGAAAAGATCTTAAAACGGGTGGGCGCCACAGACGTCATCCACCCTGAAAGGGACATGGCCGTGCGCACCTCCAGAGGTCTCTCCAGCCCGAACATGCTGGATTTCGTCCCCATTTCCGATGAGTTCGATCTGGTCCAGATCGGTCCTCCGAGAGAGTTCATTGGAAAAACCCTCAGGGAGTTGAACCTGCGCGCCAAGTACAATGTCCACATCATCGCTATTCACGAGATTGTCCCTGAGAATTTCCGCCTTGTTCCTCCACCGGACTTTGTGATCAAGGACAGTGACATCCTGATCATGCTGGGCAAGACGGAGGATATCAGGAAAATAAAGGGACTCAAATGACCAGAATGGGGCGCCGGTTCTTGACCCCCGGGAATTCAACTTCTGACATTGCTTAAATCCGCCATCACTCCGGTAAGACGGTGAAACGATGGCTTGATAGGGAAGAGATTATACGCATATGAAGGATTCGTTGCGGACCGGCATTTCGTTCGGCCTCACATCCGCCGTTATTACCACCCTTGGGCTGATGGTGGGGCTTCACTCCGGAACAGGGTCCAAAATGGTCGTCATTGGGGGTGTTTTGACCATAGCCGTTGCCGATGCCTTTTCCGATGCCCTGGGCATCCACATTTCAGAGGAATCCAAAAACATTCACACCGCCCGGCAAATCTGGGGGGCCACCATCGCCACATTCATGGCAAAGTTCATCTTTGCCTTGAGCTTCATCATTCCGGCTCTCCTCCTGCCGCTCTTAACAGCCATCGTCGTCAGTCTCGTGTGGGGACTGTCCGTTCTTACGGTCCTGAGCTACTATGATGGCAAAGGCCCAAGGGGAGCGGCCGTGGAAGGCAGTGAGTGAGCATGTCCTGATAGCCATTGTGGTCATTGCCATCACCCACTGGGTAGGCGACTGGGTGGCCACGTTTCGAGCATGAATCGACATCCCATACTTGTTACCCAGAGACGCCGTAAAGACTGCACCTCGACCGAGCGGAGGGTGCCAAAATCAATAAACAACACATGGTAAAGGAGGCTTTTTATGACCAAAAAAGGCAAATCTTCAAGACCGAAACAAACCAACCATCGCCTGATCATTTCCGGCCTTATGGCATTCTTTGTGATTTTGATCTTCATCGGCGTTTTGGCGACCCCTGGTACGGCCGGTGACCAGCCCAAACTGGTCCAGGTTGTGCAGAGTGGGAAATCCTTTTCTCAAACACTCAAGACCTTCAAGAAAGAAGTGGCCCAGGCGGGTTGGAGTGTACTGAACATGAACAACATGGCTGGGGTACTCTCGGAGCGGGGCTTTACACTGCATCCTGTGGTGACCCTGGATGTTTGTAAGGGCAAATACAGCGTTCAAATACTGAGCAATGATGCGTATCGCCCCATTTCCGCGTTCATGCCTTGTCGCGTGAGTATTTACCAGACATCCGACGGAAAGGTGTTTATGGCCCGAATGAATACGGGTGCAGTAGTAAGTATGATGCCTCCTGAGGTGGCCGAGATAATGTCAGCTTCGGACCGGGAAATAGCGGAGGTTATCGCCAAGACGGTTCGTTGAGCCACGGCGTCCTCGCCTGTGAAGCCCCACTATAACTGGTTTTCCCGGTTATTTTTTGACGATTTTTTCAAACCTTGATATAATATTTTAAGTTGAAGCTTTATCCATTCCTTAGGAAGGGGTTATGGGGCAGAGAGGAATCTCAGGCCTTCCCGTTAAGGGGATTATGGGACATCAAAAAGCACTGATTATATGGGCTGTGGCCCTGGGCCTTTTGGCAAGCACTCTCCTGACAGAGACCTGTTTCTGCGGAGAGGCCTGTGCGCACTCCCTTGGAGCCCTCCCTGGGGCAAACATGAATTCGCTGATTCATATGCAATGCTCAGACGGATCTTGTAAGAGCTGTGAACTGGAACGATTTCAAACTCTTAAAGAAGTCAACTCTATCAAGAAAACGCTTTTTGGAAAATGCTTTGGGTATGTATTTATCGCGGATACACCCCTCAATGATTCTCTCCAATACAATCATCTCCACAAATCACGTCCTTCCTGGACCGTTGGAGCGGTTTCATCCTCACCGGTCTATCTGCTGAACCTCTCCTTTCTCTGTTGATCTGGTGAATCAGCCGCCCAATATACCGATATTTGGACAGGGTAACGCACTGGCTTCCATCCTCCGGCACACTGGATGGATGGACTAAGGAAAGACGAAAATTATCCGTGTCGATTATAGGGAGTAAAGCACACAGGATGTCGTTTGGAGTATTGGTCCTTCTTATATTGTTTGCCCTCCCCGTCGGACCGGCGCCAGTGCCTGCGAATGACCAAAACAAAAGCCACGGGGATCATGAATCCTATGAAAATGTAAAAGCAGGCTATCATTATGCGGACCGTAGGGGGAAATTGAAAGGGGAAGGAAATACGCTGACAGGGCAGACCGCGGCATGGCTCCTTGTCGGGG
Source organism: Deltaproteobacteria bacterium (assembly GCA_021737425.1). Classification (GTDB taxonomy): domain Bacteria; phylum Desulfobacterota; class DSM-4660; order Desulfatiglandales; family Desulfatiglandaceae; genus JAIPDZ01. The sequence goes on along the minus strand of JAIPDZ010000005.1, from coordinate 38,955 downwards.
CCAACCTGACCGTTATGCTCAGCATCCTGACAAAAGGGATTAACCGGTATTTTGGCCCGGGACCGGGAACAAAGGATATGATCAAGAGGTTCAACCGGTTCCAGAAAAATCACCTGATGCGGTTTCATTATCTTTTGAATCCGGTGGCCTTGTGTATAGCCCTCCTTCATTTCCTGTTGTCTACCTGTCGACGATCTTCGATTCTTGAATGGGGGTTGATATTCGCACTCATTATGGTTTTTCTTGGATTCATGGTCAAATTCCAGATAACGCCCAGTTGGTCGAAACGACTGATATATCGGATACATACGTCTCCGATGGTTTTTTCAGCCTTGATCCTGGTGCTGCTCGTAGGGCACCTGATTGTGGGGTGAGGGGAATCCGGAGTGAAAAGCGCAATTGTTATTTTGTTAACCGGAATCATTTTGTACGAGATCTTCGAGCATGTGGTCTTCCCCCTGGTTTGGTTTATAAAAGACCGAAAGCGGAAATCCGTCTGCGGCGCCACGGGGTTACTGGGAAAAGAGGGGGAAATCAGATGCTGGAGCGGATCTGAGGGACAGGTTTTCGTCCATGGAGAACTCTGGAGAGCGGCCAGTGATGTCCCGCTGACCAAAGGGGATAAAGTGGTGATTCAAAATATAAATGGGCTTACGGTGAAGGTAATACCCCTGGGGAAGACTGCTCGATCAGGCTTCCCGCAGGACCGGTCACCGGAATCGCATCCTATCCCCCAAAATCAGGATGGATAAACTCCAGGACGTCTCCGGGCTGGGCCTGGGTGGTCGGGTAGTCCCGAGGGTAGACAAAACGCCCGTTCCTTTCCACGATCATTGCGGCGTCCACCTCATCATAATTCAGGATCAGTTCGCTGATGGAGGCGCCTTTGGGCACAGTCTCCTTAAACCCGTTGATAATGACCTCGATGCTGCTGTTGTCCTCAGGCATGGGATGAAGACTCCGGATTGAAATTTCCCCCGCACACGGGACACTGGGCGTTTTTTCCCAGCTTAATGGTTTTGAAATTCAGGCGGATGCCGTCCACGTACAGTAACCGCGATTCCAGGAGGCCGTGCGTCAGCCCCACCAGAAACTTGATCGCCACCAGGGCCTGAATGCTCCCGATGATCCCCGGCAAGGGTCCCAGCACACCCGGCGGCCCTTTGGCGGACGGCCTGTCCGGGAAAAGACATTCGAAACAGGGGGTCCTCCCGGGGACAAAGAGGGTCACCATGCCGGTCATCCCGTCCACGCCGCCCAGAACAAAGGGGATTCCTTTTCTGAGGGATATGCGGTTCAAGATTCTCCTGGTCTCCACATTGTCGGTCCCATCCACGATGAGCTGGGCATCTCCCACCAGACGGTCTCCGTTCTCCATGGTGATCGTCTCATGGACGGCCGTTACCCGGCAATGGGGATTGAGCGCATCCAGTTTGTTTGCTGCAGATTCAGCCTTGCGCTTACCGATATCTCCGGTAAAATGAAGCAACTGCCGATTCAGGTTCTCCAACTCCACCCGGTCCCGGTCCACCACATGCAGATGGCCGACCCCTGCCGCGGCGAGATAAAGGGCCGACACCGATCCGAGACCGCCTAAACCCGCCAGGAAAACACGCGCGTGCTTCAGCTTCTCCTGGCCCTGTTCGCCGATCTCGGCCAGGGTTACCTGCCGATGATAGCGGAGCGCTTCCTCCGTAGACAAGTGAGCAGACATCACATAGATGCTCCTTTTTCACTTTTCACCGGCTTCACGCCGCTTGATTCACTTTTTCATCAAACAATTTCCCTACACAGCAAACTGTCAGAAATACTGGGTAATTCACAATTCAGGATCTGTGGAAGTTATACGCCGTTTCAAGGCAGGTTTTTAGTTGGCCGAGATTTTTATCGCCTGCAATCAGCATGGCTTCTGATGCTTCATTGCCGGTACGCCCCTTTGGCCCGTGCCCGGGCAGGGAATCACTCTGCCTTCCGCATCCCAGCAATGGGTCTGTCCGGTTTCGGGGAGGCTGACCGTGCCTGCAACGACCAGCCCGCACTCAGCGCCAAACCATCCCACGCTCACCCATACCAGAACACATACCCCCCACCCTTTTATCATCCCTTCCCTACCCCCTTAAACTAATTTCATGCTATTGCCGATAAAGTGTGCGTGGTCTGCTAACGTCCTGAGCTTATACACTCGTGAGATTTAGGTGGTGACCTATTGGCGCTAATGCGGCACGACTTGTAGATATCCGGATAGAGTTTTCTTGCACACTCAGGACAAATGCCATGAGAAAATTGAGATGCTGTTTTGTCGGAGATATACGTTTCCACATCCTCCCATGATTCCATTCGTTTCGGATCCGCATCTGGTTTTCGGATTCTTTTGCAGTTGGAACAGATCGGTAAAAAGCTTTCAAGTGTATCCACCCGTTTCTGAAGCCTTAAATTGAGGTCTCTTATCCTTTCGGTATATAGCCCTATGGCCGCACCGGATACGCCACCATATAGGAAGGGGACATAATATCCAGACACCAAAAAGGGATTAAGCCCTACAAATATTTTCTGAACAACTGAACAACCACATAACACTGCCGAACCGCCTAAGAAAAATATGGCTACTCTTATGATATCCGGTTTCATATGCACACGCTTTTTCATTGTTTATCCATTTCAGTTTCCCATTATGCATGGCCAACAGGTTCCAAAGACTGCATTATAGTGTCAAGCGGATTGGATTCAATGGGCACTTTTACGCATCTATTTTTAAAGTATTCAATCATGTACCCGATTTTTGCAATAAGATAGGCATGAATGAGGTACCTGAAGGCAAATGTCTGATTCCTGTTTAGCCCCTGAAATTCGGGGGCATTTAATGTCCGGTCGATGACCGGCCTGATGATGCTATATATTTCCCGTTGAGTGGAGTCAAGCTCTCCATCCTTTTTAATTCCCCACACAGCCGGCACAATGTAGGTATTGGGCTGCTCAAGCAGGAGCCGCCAATACGATCTGAAAATCCGTATAGCGAGTTTATCCAGCTCCGGCCCCAGCATGGTGGATATTGACTCGACATTTGGAAAAGATTCTATCTGAGATTTCCCTTTAAAAAGCTTATCCAATAGCCACATTGCGCTCCTCCCTCGCCGCCCCTATTTCGGTCGGCCTATTCATAACCGATCAGGGGTTTTATCACGGTGCCGATGGGCTCTATATCTGAAGCACACTGGCATACCGTCTTCCCTGATTCACGGTCCATGAGCCATCTGACACAGGTCTCGTTGGTCATATAATCGTGGATGACCCTTCCATATTCAGCCTCTCCATTATAGATGAACTTAATTTGAGACAGGAAAAATCCCGCATCCACAAGACTGTTAATCGTGTTCATGACACTCTCAAAATGATTGGCAACAATGGTTGCTTGAAGCTGCCGCCGCTCATATTTGTATATATCAAAGGTCTTGATGCGCTTGAGCATGTGGCTGATCAAATCCGTGGTATTTCCCCCGTATATCCTGTCGAGGTTGCTGATGTGACTGAGATATGCAAATTTTCCAGGAAAAGATATAATCACTGCCGTACAGGTGGAAACGCCGAACGTGCCGATCATCTCACCTTTTTTTACCTTCCGAAACTCATCCATGTCCACCACTACCGGGTTTTCATCCACCTCAATTTCGCTGCATTTGTGGAGCGTCCTTTCTCTGAAAAGCTCGATTAAATCCGCTTGCAGAGGCTGTCGCTGTTTCTTATATTGTTCGGTGATAATTTCATCTTCGTCAATCTTGGCAATCAGCAGCCATTCACTGTCCGCGATCTGGCATACTTCGAATGAGCTGAGGGCCCTGAAACCTCGATAATCCGTCACAATCTTATGGCCTGCCCGCTCCTCGAATTTGGCCTCAATATTCTCCTCTGAAAGACTTTTCTTCAGGATGCTGGAATCACCGGAAAACCGGGAATCGGTCAGCATATAATTCTCTTCGTTTACCAGAAACACCTCGCCGGTTCTGCCCAAACCTGCCTCATAAGTAAACATGTTGTTAATTTTATTGATGGCGCACTGTAAGACAAACCAGCCTGCAAATTCACCAGCCTTGATGACGGGCTCCACAATAAAGGAAGAGGGTTCGTCTGATACATCATAATATTGATAATCCACAAAGGTTTGTTTGGGGTGCTTTTTGAGTTGCCGGGCAAGAGCTGTGTCTGCCAGTTTTCCTTGAAAAACATTCTTGTGATAATCGGTCTGCTTGCGGATGGTATAGAATATGTCGCCGTCTCTATTAATGAACAGGATATCGTAAAACAGACGGTAGCGTCTGAGGTAATATTCATTGATTTTCTGTTTGAGTGTTTCAATGGTTTGTATGAGGCCCTTGGAAGGGGTCTTTTGTTGCTGTAAATGATAGTATTTATTTTTGAGAATGAAAAAATCCTCCATTACATGGTCTGTTCTTATGGCATCTGCACGCTTTCTGACCCTGTCAAGGTAATTGAAAAGCTGAAGTTTTTTCTGTTCCCGGATCTTATCCAGCCTGTTGCAGGTTTCAGCCTGAATTTCTCCACCTAAAGCAACAGATGTCTGAAGCGAACATCCCAAAAGAATGGCCAACAACAATCCCAAAACTCGGTTCATCATCCAACTCCATGGCCTGTCATTATCAAAATGAAGAAGTGATACGAAGAAGGGGTAGACAAAGGCTACCCCTTCTTTTTGTTAATGTTTTAAAGAATGATCTTCATGATGGATTTAGAAATCCTTGAAGTCGTCATCATCCATGGGAATGGTCTGTTCCGGGGTAGCTTCTCTACCCCCGGCATTCTGCTTCGGCGCAGCAAGCGCATGATGGCTCGACTGGCCTTTGGGCTGGGTGGAAGCGGTTTTTCCTGTTTTTAAGACATGGTCTTTCCCGGCCCCGCCCACCAGCTTCATCAACTCAGCCACCGACGCCTTCATCTGCTCGGCCTGCGCATTCATCTCTTCTGCTGCGCTGGCCGACTCCTCAGCGTTGGCCGCATTCTGCTGGGTTACCTTGTCCATATCGGCCACAGCCGTGTTGACCTGATCAATGCCCTGGGCCTGTTCATTGGACGCCGCAGCGATCTCACCCACCAGGCCGCCGACCTTTTTGGCGCTTTCCGCCACCTGGGCAAAGGCCTCATTGGTCTTGGTCACCAGGTCAGAGCCGTCATTGACCTTCTTGACGGTCCCTTCGATGAGATCCGCGGTGTTCTTGGCGGCTTCCGCGGCCCGCATGGCCAGATTCCGCACCTCATCGGCCACCACTGCAAACCCGGCGCCCGCTTCACCGGCCCGTGCCGCTTCCACAGCCGCATTCAGGGCCAGCAGATTGGTCTGAAAGGCGATCTCATCGATGGTCTTGATGATCTTGGAGGTCTCCTCACTGGCCTTGGAAATCTCTTCCATGGAAGTGGTCAATTCGGTCATGGAGTCATTGGCCTGGCCCACCACCTGATTGGCCTCTTTCATGAGGGTATCGGCCTGACCGGCATTTTCCGCATTCTGCTTGGTCATGGAAGACATCTCTTCCAGAGATGACGAGGTCTCCTCAATGGAGGCGGCCTGCTCAGATGCCCCTTCAGCCAGGGACTGGCTGGAAGAGGAGACCTGACCTGAGGCCGAGGCCACCTGTTCGGCGCCTTCATCCATCTGGGCGGAAATCCGCTTGAGGATGGTAATAATCCCTCGGGCAATGAAAAAGGCCAAGAGCGTGCCCACCACAAAGGCCAGGATCAGCCCGATGATCATGGTGCTGGAGGCCGTAGAAAGGTTGGCTGCTGCGGTATTGGACACCTCACCCGTAGCAGTGGCGGCCGCGTCCTGCAAGACCTTGGTCCCGTCGATCATGTCCTGTCCCAGGGCATCCCGCGTTTTGCCCAGTTCCTGAAGCTTGTGCCATCCCGTAAGAAACTTGTCCATGCTCTCGTGGTACCCGGCGCCGGCCTTCTGGATTTCGTCCAGCCGCGCCAGGTCCGCATCCAGCCGGGTGATCTTACGAATCTCCACAAATCTTTCATCGATTTTTTTGAAGTTCTCCTGGCCCTGTTCCATGATGGCCGGGTCTCTTAAGGCCTGGGATTTGAAGGCCTTGACCCGCATGTCGTTGCCGAGATCGATAATGTCATTCATGACCGTGATCTTTGTATGGCGCTCATGCATATCAATGCCCAGTTTCTTCTGCTGGCCTTCCAAAAATGATTCACAATTGGTGACATATAGACCCGCTGACTTGTCCATCGCGTTTCGATGCTCATCGAGTTCGAGATAATGCTTCAGATAGGCCGCCATGGCGGCTGAATAAGCGTCAGCCGCGGATCCAATCGTGTTGATCTGTTGGATATTGGCGGTCCTGTGCGTTATGCCGCGAAGCTCTTCAGTGATGGATTTTACCCCTTTAAACTTATCCATGGCCGCCTTCATGAGCTTTGCATCCTGGGTGGTCTGGGCCTTGAAGTTCGTGACCCGGGCGCCATTCCCCAGATCAATGATGTTGTTGATGAGCGTGATCTTGTGCAAGCGTTCTTCGAGATTTGCACCGGGCTGGTTGATCTCTCTGCGCATCGCCTGATTCTGGCTAATTAGAAAATCATTGCAATTCTTCAGGTACACTGCGGCGTTTTTGTCCATATTCCCGGCAGCCTTGTCCATCATGCTGGTGGTGGCGATGTAGGCTTCCATGTTCTTGGCGTATTTTTCCGCAGCCGCCTCTATGTTTTCAATCCGTTTAATATCCTCCGCATCGTCGGTGAGGGACCGAAGCTGTTCGATCTCCGTTTCCACTTCACGGATATGATCGGCCGCCTGCTGCATCAAAACCATGTCATTGCTGGCCTGGGCCTTAAAATTTTCCACACGGGCATGGGTGCTCCGGGCCACAACATCGGTGACAATATCGATCTTTTTCTGACGATCATCCAGATCCCTATCAAACGCGGCGTTTTGAGCAACCAAAAAATCGTTGCTGTTCTGCATATACTTGGCCGCATTTTCATCCAATTGGTTGCGCTGTTCCGCCAGGTGTTCGGTAGTACTCAGGGTCTCTTCCATGGCCTTTCGGTATCTGTTTTCAACCGCTCCTATGTTGCTGAGTTGCGGTCCCAGCTTCTCCAGGTGAACGGCCCTTTCCGCGAGATCATTTCCCTTTTGAATTCCTGCGTTCAGCGCTTTGAGCTCCTCCTGAGCATTTTGATAATACTGCTTGTTTTCAGTGAATCCATACCCCCGCATCTGATACATAAGCCGGTTGGCGGCCCCCCGTATATCTGCGGCGATAGCCATTTCAGGGACATACTCCCCGGCCAGCATTTCCGAGTCTGCCTGGCTGCCCTTCATCCACCATGCACCCAGACCACCCAAAACCACAGTGATCAGAATTAATAATGAAAACCCAAAGGCAATCTTTTTGCCAAACGTCATGTTTTTCCACGACATGTCTAATTCCTCCTCTATTTTTCAGTTTCATTGTTCCGTTATAGTTAAGCTGCCTGCGCCAGCTCGGCGACCGCGTCAGCACTCAGAACCCGGTCAATGTCGAGCAATATCTTGACGCTTTTGGCCAGCTTGGCCATGCCCAGGATGTAATCCGTATCCAGCCGGGTCCCAAAAGTGGGCGTGTCCTCGATATCATCCGCCTTGATGTTCAGCACCTCTGAAACCGAATCCACCACAATGCCGATGGTCACCGTGTCGGAATGTCCCTGGATCTCTACCACGATAATGCACGTTCGCTCGTTATATTCCTTCTTCTCCATCCCGAACCGTAGCCTTAGATCAATGACCGGTATCACCTTGCCCCGGAGGTTAATGACCCCCTTGACAAAGGCGGGGGCCTGGGGCACGGACGTGATGGGCATCATGCCGATGATCTCCTTGATTTTCAGGATGCCGATACCATACTCCTCCTCTGCCATGGTAAAGGTCAGGTACTTGCCTTCCCTGTCCGACATGGCCTTTCCGGCTTGATCTATTGTTTCCGCCAATTCAGCCATCTGTTTTCACCTCCTTTCATTGTATGAAGTTATTTTGCGATTCTTTTCGGTGCCCGTTCTTTTATTGAGAATTCCAGAGCACTGCTGTACCTGAGTATTTTGTCCAGAACCAAATTCAAGTCATTGAAGTCAGATTCAATATCGGTAATAAACCGTGGATAGAGTTTATGCCCTTTCAAAATTGTGTTTCTCTTGCTGTCAGGAAGAATCAGAATGACCGGAAGGTCATACATCCGGTCTTTAAGTTGGATCAGATCATTTAGGATGTCTTGGTTGGCAATATTAAAAATCATCACGGACAATTCCCAGCGCGGCTGCTCAAAACGCTCCGCTAATCGGGTAACAGACCGGAAGACCTGAATATCTGCGCCCAAGGTCCGGACGATTCGCCTCATTCGGTTCTCCGCAGTTCTCATTCCAGAGGAAAAGAACAAGACCATCATTCTCAACAACCGCCTTTTTTAGCATTAATAAATTTATACCGGCATTTAGTGTAGCTTAACGCATAGGTCATGCCAAAAGCGTAAGCACCCGGCGAATGGCTTCATTACCCATTCAATACAGATAGTTACCCTAAACGAACGGTTTTCTTGGAGCGAGGGGTCGAGTTTGATTTCGGGATTTGTCCCGGAGTGGGGACGGATTTTGTCCCCATATGGAGTCAAAAGGAGACAAAATTACGTCTTTGACAAAAAATGGGCGTGCTTAAAAGCAACGATTACAGCAGGCTTCATTACGCGCGTGTAGTCGCCTATTTTGACCCGCTGTTGAAGGGGTTGACGGAGTTAGAAAACCGCTCACTGTGACATGGGCGGGTATGGGGTTGCCGCCCAACTCTCTTTGGCCCAGGAAGCTTTGGTGTTGTTGATTTGGATAGATCGCTTTGTGACTCTAACGCGTGACATCAATTACGCATGCATAGAATGCGTAAAATGGCACCATTCGTCAACGAACCGGGAGGTGCCATGAGACAATCTGAAAAATCAATTGCCTTTAACTCAATGTCATTAACTTTAGTAGAACTCTAATAGGCTAACCCCTCACCCCGGACTCCGATCCGGGGTCCAGAGGCTTCTGAAAAGCTTGCCCCTGGATCAGTGTATTGCCGCCGCTTATGGGCAGCGAGATGACAAAGGTGGTCCCACCGCCCTCCCGGCTGACCACCTCAATGTGCCCGCCATGGGCCTGGACGATCTCATAGGTGATGTAGAGTCCCAGACCCACGCCCTGTCCCGCCGGTTTGGTGGTGAAAAAAGGATCAAAAATCCGAGATACATCCTGCTTTGCGATCCCGGACCCGGTGTCCGATATCTCGATTTCAGCACAGGAGTCGTCCTGACCCGGCTTTCCGGCCTCACGGATGGCGATTCGGACCGTGCCCGCCTCTGTAACGGCCTGGGCCGCGTTGAGCAGGATATTGACAAGGGCCTGGCTCAGTTTCTGGGGGTAGCCCGAGACAGGGGGGATATCGCCGTAATCCCGGATCACCTCCACCTTATGCTTCAGTTCATTCCAGATGATATTGATGGCCGCATCAAGGGTTTCATTGATATTTACCGGCACTTTCGTCCCCTGATCAGCGCGGGAAAAAGTCCTGAGATCATTCACAATGGTCTCAATCCGGGAAACCCCTTCTAAGGATTCCTTAAGAAGCGCGGGGAGATCGTCCATGATATACGGAATTTTGTTCTGCATCTTGAAATCCTGGATCTCCTCCACAACACTCGCAGGCATGGAGGCTTTGTCCCCGCTCGCTTCCGTTCTCAAGGCTTCATACCGATTGATCAGGCCGGTGAGTGCTGCGGTATATCGCTTCATGGCTGACAGGTTTCCTTTGATGTAGGAAACAGGGTTGTTGATCTCATGGGCCACCCCGGCCGCCAGGATCCCGAGGGAGGCCATTTTCTCGGACTGGATGAGCATCTCCGCCTGGGCCTTGACCTTTTTCTCCAGGCCCCGGTTCATGGCCTCCAGGGACAGGTTGGCCTGCTTTAGCTCAGCAGCCAGCGCATTCCGCTCCTGCTCCAGGGACCACTGTTGGCACAGTGCCCGGGCAAACTGCCGGATTTCCTGCGGATTGAAGGGTTTTCGAAGATAAAAGAGGTCCTCCCGGTCCACCACCTCGATGATCTCATCCGGTGTGACATCACTGTAGGCCGTGACAATCATAATCTTGATATTGGGATCGATTCGCCAGATCTGCCGGGCGGTCTCGGTCCCGTTCATCCCGGGCATCTTCATGTCCACAAAGGCCAATGCAAATGGCCGTGCCTGTGCCATGGCATCCCGGACCTTTTGAATAGCCGTTCCCCCATCCCCGGCATCGTCAACATCGTAATGCGCCACAACGGGCTTTTCCGTCTGCTCACCGCCGCCGAAAAGCCGCTCTCCTTCTGAAAGATAATCCCTGTCCTGCGGTGCCAGGATATCCCTGTAAGCCTCCCTCACGGCCCTGTCGTCATCGACTACCAAAATACGGGTGTTCTCTTTCATGACTCTCCTCAGTGGGTTTAAACAAGCTTTAGGGATCCAGGTTCCGGTTGATGCCCGGATAGGCCCGTTCCAGGGCACGGAGGACCGCGGCCTGGGTCCGCACCTGTCTGCGCAGAGGACGGCGTGCCAGGGCCTGTAACACATTCGGTTCATCATCCACCAGCAGCAGTGTAAATTCCGCCATGGTGCACCACCTTTCCTTCCGGACAGCCCTTCCTCAGCAGCGGGGGGTTACACATTTCCTGCCCTGCCCGGTTTTCATCGTGGGTCCTCAATGTCCCGGGGTCAAATAGCCGACTGACACCAGGGCCCGACCAAGCGGGTCCCTTCACCGCTCTTTTTCAGTATCGGGCCGATCTGATACATCATTAAGAAGCTGGTTCATGGCTTCGCGCGTCTTTGCGTCGTTCCTTTCTTCGGCGTATGTCTGCTGGAGCTTGAGAATTTCCGAAATCCGGAATACAGATTGCGCCATTTCCCGGATCAGCGTTTCTCTCTGCTCATCCTGCTTCTTCAGGGAACGAATAACCGACTTCATGTACGCAAACACCTGCTTTCCCCTGGCATCCCGGTTTACATATCCCCCCAGGCCCTCCTTATGGCTCAAGAGGTCCCCATAGGCGCTTTCTAAATAATTCAGGGACTGCCTGCCGGCGCCGTCCCTTAGCTCTTCCACGTATACCTGGAGCGGGGTAACCGCATTTCCCACATGGTGGAGCACCAGGGCCGACATCTGGGCCCGGCCGGCTTCCATGGCCTGTGATTCCTCGGTCTTACGGAGCCGCTCCTCTGCCCGCAACCGCTCAACAACGCCCGTCAACCGCTGAGCGATCTTCTTAATAAGCCGTTTCTCCTCCGGCAAAAACAGGCCTTCATCACATTCAGGCCGATCCTCTGTATAACAGACACGGATCTCCCCTGCCGGCTCGCCGTCTACCATTAGCGTCTCGGAGATGCAGGGATAATTGCATGCTTCGCACTGGTTCCCCCAGTTTGGGTTGGAAACCAAAACATCACCATCCAGGACGATTCGGGCACAGGTCATTTCAGGAAACCGAAATGCCGAAGGAATCAAATCAAGCGTTCCCTCAAAAATCTCCTGGAGGCTGTCTGTGGACTCAACCAGCAGTGAGATGCCATAGAGACAATCCAGTTCCTTAATCCGTTCATTCAGCCCTCTGGTAACCCGGGCCAGGTTCCCTGTCAAACCGTTAAAGGAGCGGGCCAGTCTTCTGAATTCCTCGGGACCGGATTCAACGACCTTTTCATCGAGCTGAACCACATCTCTTATCCGGTCCATTTTCCGGATGAAGCCTGCCAGCGGCCAGGCCACCATCCTTGCGCTCATGAAGACCGCCAGGAACAGGGCCAGCAGATTGAAGGCTGCGGCAACAAGGAAAAAGCCATCCAGCCGGTTCAGGGCGGCAAAGGCTTGTTCCCGGGATTCCGCACACACCAGGGTAAGATCGACGAAGCCCGGAATCTTCACAAATGCCTCAATCCATTGTTCTGCATGCGGCGCTGCCGCGGAGGGCCTGCTCTTCCAGGGGGCGCCGGCCGACGCAGATAAACAGGCGCCTTCACGGTCGAACACTGCAAAGACAGCATTGGGTTCAGATACCGTCACCATCTGAGATACCTGTTTCTGTCCGTAAGTTGCGCAAACAGCTCCTTCCGGCAATCCGCTGTAGCGGACGGGTACGACTGCTCTCAGGCCCTTGTTGGAAATGCTGAAGCACTCCCGGCCCGCCATAACTGTCTTGAGACATTTAGTGCCCTCTAAGCCTGTGGCATCCAGCCGGTTGGACGTCAACACCCGGCCCCGGTAGTCGGTCAGAGTGATCCGCACCTCCCGGGGGCCCGGGATGCGAAGGGACCGGAAAAACGGCGGAAGATAATTCTCCCGGGCCGTGGTGTCGATCAGACTGTTGATGACAAGATCGTTGGCTGCCAGGTTTCTGAGCGAATCCATGAGAGTGTTCAACCTCGCCGCAACAGTTCCAGCCCCTTTACCTGCCTCTACCCTGACCCGCTCGTGTACTTCCCTTTGGACGGTATCCAGGGCGATCAGGCGCATGCAGATCCAGATTCCCACGAGCGCCGCCAGGGAAGCCGGGAGCACGCGTTTCAGGACGTAGGGCAGAATGGGAGAAGGTTTTTTCATTTTTTATCGGCAGCAACATGGTTTTCGACTTTGAACGGGACGATAATGCCTTCGGGGGTGTAGCGGGCAAGGCTGAAATCACTCGCGTCAAGGGCGTCATGCCGGTCTTTTGTAAACGCCGGGTCATAGTAACGCACCAGGCCCTGGTAAGGATCGAGATTTTCCAGGGCTTTTCTGACCGCAGGTCGGTCCGTGGTCCCGGCCTTTTCAATGGCCAGGGCCAGGAGGTGCATCAAATCATAGGCATGGGCTGTCCCCACAGGGGCAAAGATGTCTTCCACTGTGTTGCACTCCGGGAATTTCTTCTGGTAGGCCGAAAAAAGCGCTTCGGCCTTTTCCGGAAAGGGCGGGTCCAGAAATGAATATGTTTGGAGAAACACCAGATGCACTTGTTTGAGGCGCTCCTCTGCATGCTTGAAAAACTCACCGCCGGTAATGCCCCAGTGCGAGATGATGTGAAGCCGCTGCTCCGGGGGCAGGCCCGCCATGGACGTCACTGCCACGATCCCTTCAGGTGCATTGGCCACCAAAATGATGACATCCGCGCCGGCCTCCCGTGCCCCCCGGATCTGCCGGGTCAGGTCCTGGACACCCCAGTGAAACCACTGGATCGTGACCGGTCTGAGCCACCGGGTCTTGAGGGCTTCCTTCATGGACCGCTCATTGGATCTTCCCCAGCCGGTCTGCTCCAGGAGAAGGGCCACTTTTTTGTGACCCATTTCAAGGGCTTTGTCCACGAGAAACCCGCCTGCATATTCGTCCCGCACCGACACCCGGAACACGAAATTGGGGTCATACCCATTATCCACCACCGGCGTGCCCGCGGCCCACGGGTCGAGGTAAATAATCCTGTTTTTGTGAATGGCCTCAAGTTCAGCCAGAGCCACCGGTGTGTGCAGACCCCCCACCACGGCCACCAGGTTTTTCATGTCGCCAAAGGCTTTGATGTTGTCCACCCCCCTGGCAGGGTTCCCCCGGTGGTCTTTGACCACCAGTTGGAGCGGTCGGCCCAGGACGCCGCCCCGGCCATTGATCTCATCCATGGCGAGAACAATCCCGCGGCGGATGGCCTCCCCGGACCGGGCCGATCCTGAAGACATATCCGCGTCCAGCCCCACCATAATCGGGTCAGGCGAGCCAGCCCCGAAAACCGGCAGACCTTCGGTCAAGACCCAAAGGCACGACACCACCGCAACCGTTCCTGCAAGCCTTATCCAACCCATTGCACCCTCCACTTGAATTTCGATTTCTAATCTGCGCCTATCGCCCAAATGTGAGCCGCACAGAGGCCCCTTTTCCCTCCCCGTTGCTTGTGATCTCGAGGGTCCCGCCCTGATCCTCCATACAGGTCTTGCAATAATACAGTCCGAATCCTGAGGGCGCCTTGTCCGATACGCCCGGATCGCAGACCCTGGCCTGTTGCTCCGGTGTCATGCCCGCGCCGCTGTCCGATACTTCGAGACAGACGCGATTGTTTTCAAGAAATGTGCGGATATGCATCTTTTTTCCGTGGGCCTCAGATCCCAGCGCATCAATGGCCTCATAGGCGTTTTTGATCAAGTTCATGAGCACCTGCATGATCTGGTGCCGGTCCACCGTGACAATTAGATCCGGGTCTACGTCGGTGCTTACGGCTATGTTGCGCTTGTCCAGGGAAGGCCCCTGAATGACCAGGGCAGTTTCCACCAGCTCGGCCACTCGGAGCCTTTCTTTTATCTCTCCGGCCTTTAAAGCAGCGCTCTGGGCCTTGAGGATCTGAGATATGTGCTCCACGGCTTTCCGAATGGTCGAGGCCGACTCATGGATTTCGGTTTCGTCCCCGGACAGAGAGTCCAGCAGCCTTCCCATATAGGAAAAGATCTCCCTGCCGCGAGGATCATGGGCCAGATAGGCATCCAGATCCCCCTGATGCGTCCAAAGCTCATCGTGGCATGCCTTGAGATATTTCACGGCCTCATTGCTGCTTTGCATGGTCACCTTCTCCACCTTAAGGAGGATGGGGGTCAGGGCATTGCCGATGTTGTGGAGGATGATCTCCAGGGCCTGTGTCCGCCCCGCTTCCACGGCCCGGGTTACGAGCCTCTTCTGGGCCTTCTCCAGTCGCCGGGTTCGCTCTTTGACCAGTTCCTCGAGCCGGGCCTGATGTTCCAGCAGGTCTGCTTCAGCCCGTTTTCGCGCCGTAATATCCATGTGAATGCCCGCCATTCGAGTCGGCCGGCCTTCTTCGTTTCGTTCGATGATCCGGCCGCTGTCCAGGATCCATACCCAGTCGCCGGTTTTGGACCTTATGCGGTGTTCGGTTTCATAGGCATCGGTTTGGCCGTCGAGATGCTGTTGAAGCGCTTCCATTACGTGATCCCTGTCCTCCGGGTGGACCCGTTTTTCCCAGGCCCGTACGTGGGGCTCGATCTCGTTTGGTTCATGGCCCAGCATGCCGGCCCATCGTTCATTAAAGAAGATCCGGCCGGAGGAAATATGCCAGTCCCAGGTCCCCAGGTCGGCCCCGGACAAGGCCACTTTCAGCCTCGCTTCATTATCCTGAAGCTGATGTTCCATCTTTTTCAGATCCGTAATGTCGTTCATCATCGTAAGCATCAGGGGTTCACCTGAACTCCCTTTCAGGATGTTTGCGCTGAACAGCCCGATCAATGTCTTTCCATCGGCATTCCGGACCCGCACCTCCTGGTTTTTGACAGACCCCCCTTTCTTCAGCATATCCAGCAGCTTCTCCCGGGTGTCTAATCCCTCAAAAAGGCTCAGCTCTTTTGAGGTCTTGCCGATGACCCGGGATCTGTCATATCCCAGGGTTTCTAAAAAGACCTCATTGACATCCACAAACCGGCCTTCATCCATGGTAGAGATGGCCATAAGCGCGGCATTGGATTCAAAGGCGGACCGGAACTTCTCTTCAGAGCGTTTCAGGTCGCTCAGGTTCCGACTGTAGCCGAACAAACAGGGATGGTCGTTCCACCGGCCCTGGACGACCCTGGTTTCCACTGGGATTTGCCGCCCTTCGCGCGTGAGCAGTGGGATAGGGCAGAAATTCCGGCGGCCTGCCACCATGTCCCAGATAACGGCTGCCGCCTCCTCCCGACGGTCTTCCGGGTGGAGCTGAAGAACCGACATCCCCTCAAGCTCGGATTCCGTGTATCCCAGCAACTGAAGCGCAGCCTGATTCGCCAGGATAACGTCCCCCTGGGGATCCAGGACAAACAGAAAATCCGGGCAGAGGTCAAAAAAGCTCCTGAAGTTGTCAGGGGCATTCCGAGGCGGCATATCCGATATCTTCTCCATTTTGCTTTCCATTTTGGTGTTTTTATCTTGAAGGCTTAGCAAAAACTTCACAGCCTACGGACTGGAAGCAGGCGCGGCGGAATTAACGCCTCCATTCCCTGGGTTTATTGAGATGATACCCTTCTTGATTCTCAAGCCGTCTCGACAACGGGCAGCGCATCGGTGTCCATGAGACCTTACGCCTCTAAGGCGGCCTCCCCGCTTAATTGAAACGCCTTTTCCCTGAAAAGCCTCACGCATGCATCCACGGCCGCGGCATCATACAATATGCCCCTGTTCTTCTCGATTTCCGCCAGGGCTGCATCCAGTCCCAGGGCCGGGCGGTAGGGCCGGTGAGCGGTCATGGCCTCCACCACGTCGGCCACGGCAATGATCCTTGCCGGCATCAGGATCTCGCCGTCCTTGAGACCCCGGGGATATCCTGACCCGTCCAGCCGTTCATGGTGCTCCCGTTCGATCTCGGCCACAGGCCAGGGAAAGTCGATCAATTTGAGAATTTCAAAACCGACTTCCGGGTGCATTCGAATGAGCTGCATCTCCACCTCGGTGATCTTTCCCGGCCGGTTGAGGATCTCGGACGGCACGCGGATCTTGCCGATGTCGTGGATGGCCCCGGCCATTCGGATCGCCTCGATGTCATCCTTTGGAAGACCCAGTTCCGTGGCAATGGCTCGGGCCAGGTTCGCCACCCGGCGCTGGTGTCCGGCCGTATAGGGGTCCCTGGCCTCGGCCGCCGCGGCCAGGGCTTCAATGGCGGCGTTCAGGGCCTTTCTGAGTTGTTTCAGCGTGGTTTTGAGTTCCGCTTCACTCTGCTCTACCGCCCGGGTCCGCTCCCTTACCCGTTCCTCCAGACCCTCATTGGCCCCCTCGAGTTCCGCGGCCATCTGTTTCTGATCTTCCCTGAGCGACCACTGGGTGGTCAGGCACCGGGCGAACTGCCGGATCTCCTGGGATGTAAAAGGCTTTCTAAGATAGAAGAGGTCGTCCCTGCCCGTCGAGCGGACCACCTGATCCGGCGTAGCCTCACTGTAGGCCGTCACGATGAAGATGTTGATGGCCGGGTCGGCCTCCCATATGCGCCTTGCGGTCTCGGCTCCGTCCATGCCCGGCATCTTCATGTCTACAAAGGCCAGGGCATATGGCCGGCCTGATTCCATGGATGCTTTTACAGCGGCAACGCCCGCTTCTCCGTTTTCAACAAGCGTGAGGTCGTAGGCCGAATTTGCAGGGCGGTCGGAGGACTTTGATTCGTCTTGAAAGAGCCTGGCCCCCGCTTGCATGAGCGCTTCGGTATTGGTCCTATCCGGGTCTTCATGTAGCGCCAAAATCTGCCGGTAGCTGTTTCGAACCTCAGGATCGTCGTCTATGATTAAAATGCGGTGGTTTTCGTCCATTGTTCAGTTGCTCTCCTCTGACTCAGCATTGTTGAGCATGGAACCCTCAAACGGGACCTCATCCGGGTCCGATGCCCTGTCGATATCCACAATCTGTGCACTCCCTCCATAGTCCATCAACTTATAGCTGTGGATGGCCGCCACCTTTTGGGAAAGTAGTGCCATTTGGTCGATCTGGTTACTGATCCCCTGCATGTATCGGGCCGCCTTTGGATCCTCAGGAATATACGGCCGAAGCAATTCCCAATATCCCATGGCCACCTGGAGGGGCTGGTTTATTTGGTGACATACTGCTCCTGCCAGTTGCAGGATGCCGTATAGCCGTTCCTGTTCATCCTTCCTTTCTTCATATGGTGCTTTGGTGAGCTGCCGATCCGAAAAAATCCGGCAGTGCCGGAGGAAGGCCTCCCGCACCTGAAGTTTAAGGGTGCCATCATGCCAGGGTTTGGTGACGAACCGGAACACGGCCCCGCGGTTGATGGCGTCAATGGCGGTTTCAAGGTCTGCACGGCCGGTGAGCATGATTCGGACGGCGGCGGGGCATTGTATTGCAGCCCACTCCAGGAATTCCACCCCGGTCATGCCCGGCATTTTCTGATCGACCATCACCACAGCAGGTGGACGGCTGTTGAAGGCTTTGAGGGCCTCCAGGGGGTCTGTGAAGGTTCTCAGCCGATACGGCAGATCCTCAAAAACCCGTTTCAAACTCTGAAGGACACGACTCTCATCGTCTACAATCATCAGGGTATCATTCATGGTGTGCCTCCCTGGCGGTTGACCATACGTTTAAGGATTGTCCTTGAAAAGGCGAAAAAAGTGTCATAAGACCCCAGGAACAGGATCCCCGAACACCTGAACAGCGTCTCTGCTTGGGGCATAAGCTCATCGTAGAGGGCCAGAAAAAAGGTCTCTGGCATCCACCTCCTCAAGCCAATGAGGGTCTCCGACGCCACATGCACAGTATCGGTAAAGACCACAAGCCCTGGGAGCAGGTGAGCACAGCAGCACTCGGCATCCGGCACGTTCCCCACCACTTTCACCAGGCTAAAATAATCTCTCAAAAGGGCAGACACATTTCCTATTTTGGGTTTGCTTTTATCCCCTAAGATTACGGTACACCCATTCTCGGGCATGCGACATCCTTAACACATTTGGGGTATCAAAATATTTGCATCCGATTTAGCCCGGTCCACTGGCGGATATATTGAGAATTAGCAAAATATATGCCAGCTTAAAGCAAAACCCTTAAGACCGAACGAGCCCCTTTTCACGTGGGTTTACAAACGACCAATCTACACCATGGACCACAAAACCCTCTCAAATTGAAAGAATTTTTGGTTTTATTTCATTTTGAGAGTCATCAAAGGGACAACCGGTAATGCTTGATTTTCCGGTAGAGGGTGGCTTCGCTGATCTGCAGCAGGAGAGCCGCCTCCCTGCGGTTCCCCTGTGTCTTTTGAAGGGCATTTTGGATGGCGGCTTTCTCATAGGCGGCCAAGGAGTGGTTTTGGGGCAATCCGGGAGTCCCGGTGTTATCTCCTGAAGGCATCTTCATATGTTCCGGCAGGCTGTCCGGTTCTATTCGGGTGCTTTTTCCCAGGGCAATGGCCCGGCGAATGACATTTTCCAGTTCCCGGATATTCCCGGGCCAATCATAACCGGCCATCATATCCAATGCCTCGGGAGCGACAGCACCCACTGGAGAGATGCTGCTCCGCAAACGTCTTAAAAAATGCTCGGCCAGCAACGGTATGTCTTCCCTGTGTTCCCGAAGCGGCGGTATATTCAGGATCACCACGTTCAATCGGTAAAGGAGGTCCTGCCTGAACCTGCCTTCGTGGATCGCCTGATCCAGGTCCCGGTTGGTGGCCGCGATAAGGCGCATGTCCACGCGGTGGGACGTGGTACCGCCCACCGGCCGGACCTCCTTTTCCTGGATGGTTCGCAGGAGCTTCACCTGCATGGGCTGAGGCAGTTCACCCACTTCATCGAGGAAAAGGGTGCCCCGATGCGAGGACCGTATCAGGCCCATTGTGGTCATGTGCGCACCGGTAAAGGCCCCTTTCACGTGGCCGAACAATTCGCTTTCCATAACCGATTCACTGATGGCCCCGCAGTCCACGGGCACAAAAGGGTGTTCCCTTCGCGGACTGTGGTGATGGAGGGCCCGGGCCACCAGTTCTTTGCCCGAACCTGTCTCGCCGGCGATCAATACCGCAGCGTCATCCGGGGCCACCCGCAGGATCCTTTCCTTTAACTTCAGGATCGGCGTACTGTTTCCTACGAGCTGTTCATAACCGAAAGTAAACTCAACCTTTTCCTTTAAGCGCTGGTTTTCTTTCTTGAGTTGCCATATTTCACACAGTTGACCCACCCGGGCCCGCAGGCCTTCCGGTGAAAAGGGCTTTTCCAGAAAATCTTTGGCCCCCATCTGGATGGCCTTCACAGCCTCCCTGACCCCGCCGTGGCCGGTGAGGATCACGGCCTGGACATGAGGGTACGCGGCACAGACCTTCTCGAGCAGGGTAAGCCCGTCCATACCGGGCATTTTGAGATCAATCAGGGCCGCGTCAATACGGGTTTGCTTCAACAGGTCCAGGGCGGATTCCCCGTCCCCGGCCGTATGAATCCGATAGTCCTCATCAAAAAAAAGGCGTTTTAGGGAAGAAAGGACATGAGGATCGTCATCTACGCAGAGCAACGAAAATCTGGAATCATCCTTTTTCATGTTGTGATCATAAATCAAAACAATGGCAGCGGCAAACAGAATCTTCCATTTTGAGAGACATCCGGCAAAGGAACTCCTGAAAGCAGAGATGGCGATTATTGCTTTTAGGGCCAATTTTTATTCCTTAAAAGAAACGAGTGCTCAGGTGGGTTTCAGGTGGATGGACGGGGATTTGACTTGGACAGGCCGTATTTCTTGAACCGGGCATACACCTTGGACCGGCTGAGACCCGAGATGCGGCAGATGGCTTCCATATCACCGCCCGTATTTCTGATAAGGTCTTGAAAATATTTTTTTTCTGTCGCTTCAAGCAGGTCCTTGACTTTGGGCACCGAACCGGGAGAAGCGCCATGCAATAGAGTGTTATTGGATGCGCTCTCCGTTTCACCAAGAGAATCCATGGCCAGGTGGGATCGGATATGGGTGGGCAGGTGGATGCGAAAGAGGGTGGGCGCCTGCCCGGACTCTGAGAGGGCATGTTCGATGGCATTGATCAGTTCCCGGACATTTCCAGGCCAGGGGTAGCGGGTGATGGATTCCAGGAATTCCGGAGAGTATCCCTTCTGTCCGGGTCCATACTTGCCTGACAGCCTTCCCAGGTAGTGCAGCAGAATCTCTTGAATGTCTCCTGAGCGGTCCCTGAGCGGCGGAAGCGGGATGCACAGGGACTGGAGTCGATAGAGGAGGTCTTCTCTGAACGTTTTGTCCTTCACCATCTCGTTGATGGGCCGATTGGTTGCAGCAATTAACCGAAAATCGCTTTGGACATCCCTTCCGGCCCCTATGGGCCGGAACCGGTGTTCCTGCAACACCCGGAGAAAGGCCGACTGCTGAGCCAGGGGGAGTTCCCCCACCTCGTCCAGAAAAAGCGTGCCGCAGTCCGCCTCCTTGATCAAGCCCTCACGGATCCGGTCCGCCCCGGTAAAGGCCCCTTTCACGTGGCCGAACAATTCGCTCTCTATCAGATTGTCAGGCAAAGATGCACAGTCCACCACCACAAAAGGATGGTCTTTCCGTTTGCTGTTTTCATGGATGGCCCGGGCAAAGAGTTCCTTTCCGGTCCCGGTCTCTCCTGTAAGCAGCACATTGGCATCCACATCCGCGGCCCTGGCCAGCATTTCAAGGCACTGCTTCATCTCAGGGCTGCTTCCGGTGATGTCTTCCCGGTTCAGGAGTAAAGGCTTCTTTTTTTTGGCCTCTTCCTGCCGGTACTGAAGGACGCGGATCAGCGGAAGCTTGATCTTTTCCATCGAAAGCGGTTTCTCGACGTAATCCCAGGCACCGCTGTGAATGGCCAGTTCTGCCCCGTCCCGGCTTCCCTCCCCGGTAATGACCACCACCTGGGGAGCGCTGGGGGCCTTTCGAATCTTTGAGATGGCTGAAAGCCCGTTGCCGTCCGGCAGCCTCACATCAAGGAACACGAGGTCAAAACAGTCTGCAGACACCAGTTCCAGACCCCGTCCCAAATTCCGGGCGGATATGGCCTCGTGACCCATGGCATGGACACAGCCGGTTACGGTCTCACACACCAGGCTATCGTCGTCTATGATCAGTATGCGGTGCATATTCGTCAAGGGTCAAGTGATAGAGGAACTTGAAACTGGAAACTCGATAGTCAATGACACCATCGCCTTCCCGTCCTTCTCGGTCCTCATGACAATGCCTACACAATGTAGCAACAAGCATCCAGCTTCCAGCATTCAGTTTCGAGTCTCGAGTCTCAAGTATCAAGTTTCCAGTTTCCAGCATCAAGCGACCCCAACACCTGCCGTATGGTCCGGGCCATTTGATGCATTATAATCGGCTTCATGACATAGGCACGGATGCCCATTTTCAGGGCTGTTTTTTCATCTATCTGCTCACTGAAGCCGGTACACAGGATGATGGGGATCTCCGGCCGGATCTTCAACATCTCCCGGGCCAGCCCTTTTCCGGTCATGCGGGGCATGGTCATATCCGTGATCACCAGATCAAACCCGTCCGGGTTGTTCCTGAACTCCTCTAAGGCCTCTATGCTGCGGGTTCGACCGGTCACGTGATACCCCAGTTTCTCCAGCATGGGCCGGATCGCCTCCACGGCCCACGATTCATCATCGATCAGCAGGATCCGCTCGTTTCCTTTCAAGTCTGAAACCGAGCCCGTCATCCTTTTAGACGCCTGGCTTTCCTCATCCATCAGTGGCAGATACACTTCAAACCGGGCACCCCGGCCCGGTTCGCTCTGAACAGCGACAGTCCCCTCGAAGCGCTCCACAATGCCATGCACCAGTGAAAGCCCCATACCCGTGCCTTTGCCCGGGGCCTTGGTGGTAAAATAGGGTTCGAATATTTTCTTCTGCAATCCGGGATCAATTCCCGGCCCGGTATCTGCGACCGATAATTTTAAATAACGGCCGGGGGTCAACTCGGAAACCATGCCAGGCAAGCGAGAACCAAGGGTCTCATTGGTCAGGACAATGTCAAGCCGGCCGCCTGTTTCTGCCATGGCATGGGCCGCATTGGTGCACAGGTTCATGACCACCTGATGCAGTTGGGTAGGATCGGCCATCACTGTGTCCTGATCAATATCCAAGTCGCTGCGAATTTCAATGGTGGAAGGAATGCTGGATCTTAGGAACTTGACGCTCTCCTTAATGAGAGGGGTCACCTTCACCGCAACCAGCTCTTGGTCATGGGCCCGGGCAAACGCCAGGATCTGTCTCACCAGTTCTCTGGCCCGCTCCCCTGCGTTATTAATTCGTCTCAGATTCACCTGAAGCGGGCTCTCATCGGACAACTGCATCAGCACCATCTCTGAGTCTACCAGGATAGGCGAGAGGATATTGTTGAAGTCATGGGCGATCCCCGCAGCCAGGGTGCCGATGGCCTCCATTTTCTGGGCCTGGGCCAGGCGCCTTTCCATTTCAATTTCAGCAGTTATATCTCTTTTAACCGCCACAAAGTTGGTGATATCCCCTTGGACATTCAAAACCGGCGTAATAGAGGTTTCATCCGTATAAAGGGCTCCATCCTTGCGCCGGTTGACCATGCGGTTTTTCCAGGACTTCCCGCTCTTGATGGTCTGCCAAAGGCCCTGATAAAACGCCTCATCCTGAACACCGCTTTTCAGAATTCTGGGGTTTTTTCCCACGGCATCATGCCTCGTATAGCCGGTAATCCTCTCAAAGGCCGGGTTGACGTATTGGATATTTCCCCGGGCATCGGTGATAACGACGATTTCATCCATCTGTTCGATGGCCGTCATCAGCCGGGTCCGGTCTGCTTCAACCTGTCTTCTTTCGGTGATATCTTCTGCAATTGAAAGCAGGCGCCGCCCCTGTTTGAGCGAAATGACCTCCGCAAAATACAGACAGGTGAAGAATTCCCCGGATTTTTTTCTGAGCTCTACTTCGACCCCCCTGACGCGTCCGTTCTGTGCAATCTCCCTGTTTAGCCGCTGTCGATCTTCCCTGGACAGGAAGACCAGGTCCACTGACGTCGAACCAATAATCTCCTCTCTTTCATACCCGGTAACCCGGCAGAAGGTATCGTTCACTTCAAAAAATTCACCCTGTTCAATGGAACTGATGCTCATCAGGAAAGGGGCACTGTGAAAGGCTTTTGAAAAGAGTTCTTCCGAAGCCTCCAGCACGGCGCGCGAGAAGCGCTCAGCCTGGACAATGGCTTCCTGGCGTTTTTGTTCCCTGAGGTCGGTCACTGCTATACACAAAATGGGTTCATCTTCTAACAGAACCCGGTTCATGGACGCATACACCGGTATGGATCCCCCGGCCTTTTCCGCCAAAGCGATTTCACCCCTGGCCCCTCCCTGAAAACCCTCTTTACAGAGGGTCTCGAAAACAGGTTCGCTTTCCGGTCCGATATACTGGTCCAGAGCAGTTCCCACGAGTCCTTGCGGCGGTCTTTGCAGCAACTTGGCAAATGCAGGGTTTACATAAAGGATGGTCCGGTCCTGGGTCGTCGTAACCGCGCCCTGATTCATTTCCTCGATCAGGGTCCGGTACGTATGATTTGCGCCTTTGAGCGTAAAGACCTGGTCCCCTACCGGCCCTTCCACATAAATGGCATCCACCTCGCCGTTTCGGATGGCCTCAAGGGTGTCTTCACTGTCAGCCAGCCGCCGCTCCAGATCCGCAATTTCGGCTAAGAGTTCCGCTCTGGTCTTTTCTTGCCGCTTCATGGTGCTGTCCCTTTTCAGGTTCTTGCCTTCAGATCAAGCCCGAACAGGACCTTCTCCTTATCGCTGAGTTCACCCACGAGCTTCCGTATGGGCTTGGGCAACTGCTTGACCAGGGTGGGTACCGCCACGATCTGTTCGCCTTTGGCCAGTTTGGGGTATTGATAAAGGTCAATGATCTCAAGTTTATAGCGTGCCTTGAGATGTTCTTCGCAGATATCCTTGATGTTGGCGATGGCCCGCATGGACTTGGGGGTGGTGCCGGTGATAAAAAGCCGAAGCACATAGGTTTCACTCGTCTGGTCCTGTACCGCCTTTTCAAACGCATCCCGGGAATCCCTGGGCGGGTGCTCCGCTTTCCTTTTTTCCATAACCTTCTCCTGATCAGGTGCGGGGTTTAAGATCAAGTCCCACCAGAACCCGCTCGGTCTTAGACAGATTCCCGACGATTTTGGTTATGGGCGGCGGCAGTCTTCGGATGAGTGTCGGAATCGCCGTTATCTGATCGCCCTTGGCCAGTTGAGGATTCTCCAACAGGTCAATCACCTCAATGGTATATCGCCCTTTCAAATGTTCCTCGCAAATCTTCCTGAGATTGGAAAAGGCCTTGACACAGTTAGGCGTCTGACCGGCCACATAGAGTCTCAATTCCCATTTTTCATTATTTTGGTCTTTGGCTGTTTCGGATACGGGGTCAACTTCTTCTGGCATAATTGCGGCTCCTTATAAGGTTAAGGTTCCAACGCTTGGGGGTCAGACGTCAAAAAAATATTTTATCCCGCACATGTACGGATTAATCCCTGCCTCTCATCTGTGCCATTCGCTTCCGGGTTTCCTGGAAAACCGTCTGACGGGATTCGGCCTCATCGATGAACCGCTGCAATTCTTCCTCATCTGCAGCATGCGCTTCGTGCAATTCTGCAATTCGGGTTTCCAGCAGGGTCTTTTTCCGTTCAAGCTCCCGTTTCCTGCGCGAAATTTCCCGCTTACGAATGACCTCTTCCGCACTTTCTTCGGCCTCCCGGACGATGCGGGCCGTACCGGTGAGCACGCCTCCTGGGCCCACGTATACATCCAAGAGGTCCAGTCCGTCCTCGGTAATCATAAACTCCCGAATCTGGTTGGAATGGGCCATGCCCCGGGATTTCAGTACATACAAACCCCGGTTCCGCTCCCCCTGGCTCTCGATGTCCCGCAGCAAAATCCAGGTATCCATCAGGGAGGAGACTGCGGATTCGGTCGCCTCCAGGGCCGTGCCTCCGTGGGTCAGGTCTGTAAACAGGGCGGTAATGTGATGCATTTTCAAAAAGTCGATCACCCGGGAGAGCATCCCCTTGATTTCCAGGGCGGTGACCGATGCGCCCAGATTGGATATGGGGTCTATCACCACCACCTGAGGCTCAAAATCGCTCACTTCCTTGTGCAGGAGGGCCAGATGCATTTCCAGCCCGAATGTGGTGGCCCGTTCCGTCCTGAACCTGAGCAGCCCGTTTTTTATCCAGGGTTCCAGGTTCATCCCGATGGACCGCATGTTCCGGACAATCTGTTCTTGGGCCTCTTCAAAACTGAAATAAAGGGCCTTCTCCCCCCGGCCGCAGGCTGCATTCACAAAACCCGCCGCCACCGAACTCTTGCCGGTCCCGGCCGTGCCCGACACCAGGATGCTGGTGGCCCTGTAATACCCCTCGCCGCCCAGCATGGTGTCCAGCCGTGCGATCCCCGTGGAGATACGCTCCGTGGTCACCTCATAATTAAGTCCGATGGACGTAACAGGCAATATGGATATTCCGCCTGTTTCAATGAGGAAGGGGTACTCATTGGTGCCGTGGGAGGACCCCCGGTACTTGACAATCCGCAGCCGCCGGGTGGCTGTCTCTTCATGAATCCGGTGGTGCAGCTGGATCACACAGTCGGACACATATTCTTCCAGGCCGTGACGGGTCATGGACTCACCCCCCGGCTCGCCCGTGATCACCGCGGTCAGTCCCTTTTCCTTCAGCCATCTGAACAGCCGGCGTATCTCGGCCCGCATGATGAGATCGCTGGTGAACCCGGTGAACAGGACCTCCAAGGTGTCGATGGCAATCCGCTTGGCCCCGATGGAATCGATGGCGTCCTGGAGCATGATAAACAGCCCTTCCAGGGTGTATTCCCCGGTCTCTTCGATTTCGCTGCGATCAATGTGGATATATTCGACGGACAGTTTCCCTTGCTTTGACAAGGCAGACAGGTCCCAGCCGAAAGAGGCCACATTCTCCTTGAGATCTTCTTCATTCTCTTCAAAGGAAACAAAAACCCCCGGTTCATCATACTGGACGGCCCCGTGGACCATAAATTCCATGGCGAGGAGGGTCTTTCCGCTTCCGGCACTGCCGCACACCAGGGTGGGCCGGCCCCTGGGCAGGCCCCCTCCAGTGATTTCATCCAGTCCCTGGATCCCGGTGGGGGATTTGGCGAGAAACGGCATGACGTTCTTTTTCTTTGTTTTGGGCATAGATTTCCTCCCTGTTGGGGTACGGCATGTACGGGCGATTTATGAATGATCAATATTCCGTGAATATGGGGCGGCATGCCGTACGGGCACCCTATCCGGGTTTTCCCGGTCCAAAACCCATCGGACCGGGTTATTTGTAATATATTCCCGGATGCGGGTCAATTCCGTATCATTTCGGATGATATGTTCGTAATAATTGCGTTGCCAGACGTCGTGGATGCCGGTGTTTTGCCGTATCCATTTGGTCACGCGGATTTTAAACCCCCGGATGACCGACCCGATTGTTTTCGACGTTCCACGCGGACGTCGTAGGGGCGAAAAATTTTTCGCCCCTACGGGTGCCACAATGCATAAAATGCCATGCACATGATTCGGCATCACCACAAATTCATCCAATCGGATATGGGGAAAATGATCGGGAATCCCCTGCCAGCATTGCACCGCCACCCCCCCCTGCATCATTCAACATCACCCGCCCGTCCCCCACATCCCCGAACAGGCATCGGCGGTTTTGCGCGCATACCGTCACAAAATACGCGCCGGCCCGGGAATAATCATATCCCCGTAAACGGATGGAACGGCGGTTTTTTATTTCCATATGGTTCCCAATGCCATATCAATGCCATATTCGCGGCGGCATATGGTACGGGCACGGCATGCCGTGCCCGTACGGGCGATTCATGAATGATCAATATCCCGTGAATATGGGGCGGCATGCCCTTGGGGCACGCCGTGCCGTGCCCGCACGGGCATCCTATCCGGGTTTTCGCGATCCAACGCCCATCGGACCGGATTATTTGTAATATATTCCCGGATGCGGGTCAATTCATCATGGTTCCGGATAATGTGTTCGTAATAATTGCGTTGCCAGACGTCGTGGATGCCGGTGTTTTGCCGTATCCATTTGGTCACGCCGATTTTAAACCCCCGGATGACCGAACCGATTGTTTTTGACGTTCCACACGGACGTCGTAGGGGCGAAAAATTTTTCGCCCCTACGGGTGCCACAATGCATAAAATGCCATGCACATGATTCGGCATCACCACAAATTCATCCAAACGGATATGGGGGAAATGATCCGGTATCGCCTGCCAACATTGCAACGCCATCCCCCCTGCATCATTTAACATCATCCGCCCGTCCCCCACATCCCCGAACAGGCATCGGCGGTTCTGTGCGCATACCGTCACAAAATACGCGCCAGCCCGGGAATAATCGTATCCCGGCAACCGGATGGAACGGCGGTTTTTTATTTCCATATGGTTCCCAATGCCATATCAATGCCATATTCGCGGTGGCATATCGTAGGGGCACGGCATGCCGTGCCCCTACGGTTGTTTCGTTAATGCCCTGGCCAAGGCGGCCTCCAGGCCTTTCATCTGAAACGGTTTGGGGAGAAACGCCTGCGGTTGCTGATCATGATGGCCCTTCATGGCCTGTGCCGCTTCATAACCGCTGGCCAGGATCACCGGAATATCCGGACGGATCCGGCGTACCGCCGTCAGAACCTCCCAGCCGTCCATGCGGGGCATGGTCAGATCGGTAATGACCAGCCGGATGTCTTCCTGTCGGTTGCGGAAAATACCTACGGCCTCCACCCCGTCACCCGCGGCCAGCACCTCGAACCCCAAGTATTCCAGTATGGCCACGGCTGCATCGCGCACCATTTTTTCGTCTTCGGCCAGGAGGATCACGCCCCCTTTTGCCATTTTCCCCTTTTCTTTGACATCCGGGACAGGAAGGGCCTCGGACGACAACGGGAGAAAAACCTGGAATGTACTGCCCTGCCCCGGTTCGCTTTCCACCGTGATGCACCCGCCTGCGGCCTTGACAATTCCCAGACTCACGGCCAGCCCCAGCCCCCGGCCGGTAAACTTGTCCGTGTAAAACGGGTCAAAGATCCGGGCGATGGTCTGGGCCTCCATTCCGCACCCATCATCCGCCACCATAAGACAGGCGTACCCCTCTGTCGAAGCCTGCCAGTCCACGGGAAATCGATGGACATCCGTAATATCCTCTGCCTTCAGGGTAGAAACCGACACCCGGAGGCTGCCTCGCGTATCGCCCATGGCCTCCCAGGCATTGGTGAGCAGGCTTTGAAGCACCTCGCCCAGCTGGGCCGGATCCGCCTTGACCACCGGACCCGGCAGGTGAATATCGGTTTTGAGGGTGATCCCATCTGGGACCTCTGTATTCAGCGCTGTCAACCGCGCTTCACAGGTCTGAGAGAGATCCATCGGTTTAGGTCTGGAGGGTGTCTGGCCCAGCAAGGTGAGCATCAGTTGGCTCATATCCGCGGCACGCAGGGTCGCGTGCTCGGCTTCGGCCAGCATGTGGGTGATATCTTTTCCTTCTGTCATCTCCATTCGGGCCAGTTCAAGGTTCCCTGTGACCGCGCCCAGCATGTTGTTGAAATGATGGGCCACGGCCCCGGCCATACGGGAAAGACTTTCGGCCTTTTCGATCTGGTGAAGCCGTTGCTCCAGACGGCGGCGCTCCGTAATGTCTTGAATCAGCACCAAAAAACCACATGGCGACGGTTCTTCATCCGTCATCATGGGCGTAATCAACACATACAGAGACGTTTTTCCTCGCTTGGAGGTTTGATAAAGGCCAGCATCTCGGACCTTTTCAAAATCAAACTCAACTTCATATTGCACGATTTCGCCGTCAAGCAGTCGTTCCTTTTGTTTACGGCCTACATTGGGGTCCTCAAACAGCTGAAAACCCTGGATTTCCGTTGTATCGAAAATACCGAAGATGTTCAAAGCAGTCTGATTGGCGCTCAGCAGACGACCCGATGCATCATAGATTTCAATACCGATGGGTGCCAGTTCAAAAATGCTGCGAAACCATTGTTCAGAGGTACGAAGCTCGGTAATATCCGTTCCCGCACAGACCTCATATTCCACCTCCCCCTTTTCGTTCAGCTTGGGGGTCTTGGTGACGGCGATCAGCCGCTCTTCGCCGTCCGCATTGGGGACCCATTCTTCCGTATGGACCGGTTTTTTAGTCTCAAACACCTCGACGTTGGAAGCCTTGCAGACCTCGGCCACTTCTTTTGGGACAAATTCCTCTAACCGTTTGTGGGCAACCTCTCTCACATCCAGCCCCAGGAAATCCGCATGGGTCCGATTCAGCCGGCCATAGGTCTCTACATCTGTCAGGTACCATACCTGGGTGTCAATGGTGTCTAAGAGCAGACGCTGCTCCTGGGATTTTTTCTCCAGGATCTCTTCAATTTGTTTGCGTCGGGTAATATCCACAAAGGATATCAAGGTGGCCGGCTCGTCCTGGTATTGGATATGGGCGGCATGGAGCAGGACCCATACGAGGGAGCCATCCTCGTGTATCAGACGGAATTCATCGGTTTGGGGTACTTGTGTTTCGTTGAGTCTGCTCACATAGTTTCGGAAGAATCGAATCCGGTCTTCCGGATGGACCAGTTCATTGAGTTGATCCGGGTTCATGTTCTGAAGTGCTTCAGGGGAATGACCGGTCAACTGGGCCATGGCCGGGCTTGCGAACAGGATCCGAAGCGGGTCTTCCCTGGCAACAACCACCCCCTGAAGAGACCCCTCCACCAGGGCACGGTATTTTTCCTCGCTGGCCCGGAGCTGAAGGGTCCGTTCCTCCAGCAGATCCTCCACCCGCAGCAGGGCCCGTTCCCGACGCGCCCGGGCATAGACTTCCAGGAGATAGGCCGGATCAAAAGGCATGCGAAGATAGGCGGCCGCCCCCTGCTTCATCCATTTGAGGGCCAGCTGGGGGTCCGGATCATCTGTTATCATAATGCAAATGCAGTCGGGACGGATACTGCGAAAATCGCCGATCAATGTGTCGCCGGGACCGTCCGGCAGACCAGAATTGATCATGGCCAGATCATATATCCGCACCATGAATCGTTCTCCAGCCTCCTGGAGCGTAAAAACGGCATCGGTCCGGTACCCTTCAGCAGCAAAGGCCTCTTTGAGGATACCCACCAGGGACTCATTGTCGCTAACAATCAGGACACGCTGTTGGTCTTTGGGCTGACCGCCAGCTATAAGGGATAGTGCTGTTTCAGTGAACCGCTTCGGGTCCGCTGGCAGGGGCAGAAAGGCGTCCGCATTCAAATCAGCAGTGATGCGGGACACCTCATCGCCGGCAAAGGTGGCCGAAACCACCAAAATGGGCACCGGATTAAAGGCCGCATATTCGGGCGAGCGCAGCAGGCGGCAGAACCGCCAGCCGTCCAGGCCGGGCATGTACAGATCCGTGACAACCAGGTCCGGGGGCGCGGCCCTGTCCATGGCCAGCAGGGCTGCCTCTGCATTTCCAAAGCCCTGGACCTGAATCCCGGCGTTTTCCAGCAAACCGGTCAGGAGGGTAAGCTGGGTCCTGTCATCGTTGACCACCACAGCGGTTTTGGGTTGCTCGTTGTAGGTTTTTCCTTTATGGGTCATTTCCAATCCTTTTAAACGTATTGGACAGGGCATCGTTCGTAGGGGCACGGCATGCCGTGCCCCTACGTCATTGCCTTTTTCAATTGTAAAAATTGGTTTTCCAATTCCGGCATCAATCGGGTTAATGTTTCCGTGTCTCCGGCCTTGCCGGCCTTTTCCATTTCAAAGGCTACCTCCCGCAAGGCCTCGGCGCCAATGTTGGCCGCCGCCCCTTTGATCTTGTGGGCCTGTGCACCGGCCTCGTCTGAGCTGCACTGCTCCACCTGCTCCCGCAACGTGGTGATCTGATTGGGTGTATCCTCCAGAAACACGCCGATGACCGCCTCGGTCAGGGACTCGTCTCCCATCATCTGCTCCAGCAGAAACGACTTGTCGAAGACGGTGGATGCTTGAAACTGGAAAGTTGAAACTTGATCCTGCTTCCCTTCAGTTTCCGGCCCCCCTAAACACGGCATCTTGGATGAGTTTCGAGTTTCGTCTGACAGCCATTTTTCCAGTATCCCGGCGACGGCATCAGGGCTGACCGGTTTGGCCACATAATCGTCCATCCCTGCATTGAGACATTTTTCCCGGTCGCCCTCCATGGCATGGGCTGTCATGGCAATGATGGGGACGCTTCCAGTTTCCTTCCCCCGGTTTCGTATTTCCCGCGTCGCGGTGAGCCCGTCCATGACCGGCATCTGAACATCCATGAAGACCAGGTCATAGGGAATGGTTTCCAGGGCCTTGACCGCCTCGGCCCCGTCCGCCACCGCGTCGGCACGAACTCCCAGCTTTTTGAGGATGCCCAGGGCCACCTGCTGGTTGGTGATGTTGTCTTCCGCCACAAGAATCCGGCCCCGGTAACCCTCAAACCGGTTCACGCGTTCCTTAACCGGGGGCTGTATCGCTGAAACGCTGTCCCTGCCGGACCTCGATGCATCCCGGGACAACGCCAGCCTCAGAGCAGCCTGGAGTTCATCGTGCCGGATCGGTTTGGTCATGCGGGCAGCAAAGTGGGCCCCTTTGTTTTGTCCTGAGTGCGGCTGTACGCCGAGGGAGGTCATCATGATCAGCCGGACAGCCTTTAGAGCTGCATCCGACTGGATCTTTCGGCCCAGGGTCTCGCCGTCCATGCCGGGCATTTGCATGTCCAGGACAGCCACATGATAAGGGTCGCCTGACCCCGCGCCTTCCTCAAGCATGTTCAGTGCTGCGGCCGCATCCGGGGCCTCAAAAGCCCGCATGCCCCAGGATCGGGTTCGCCGCACGAGAATCTCTCGGCTGGTGGCATTGTCATCCACCACCAGGATTTTCACCCCTTGCAGGTCTGCCGGGGCTTCGGCTATATCCGCGGTCATGCCGCGCGGTCTCTCAAGGCGCACTGAAAACCAGAATTCAGAGCCTTTCCCTTCTTGACTTTTGACCCCGATCTGGCCCCCCATCATCTCCGTGAGCTGCCTGGAGATGGCCAGCCCCAGTCCGGTCCCCCCGAATTCCCGGGTGGTAGAGGCATCCACCTGCATGAATTCCTCAAAGAGCGACCCGATTTTGTCCCCGGGAATGCCGATCCCGGTATCCCGCACATAGAACCGTAGCTCTACTGCTTTTTCTGTTTCCGATCCCAAGTCCACCCGGATGCTGACTTCCCCGGAAGGCGTAAACTTGATGGCATTGCCCACCAGATTGGTGAGAGTCTGGCGCAGCCGGCCCGGGTCCCCTTTGAGCTGGGTGGGCACAGCCGGATCCATGGTGGAAAACAGCTCCAGGCCCTTTTCATGGGCCCGGATCGCCATGGTAGAGGCAAAGTCGTCCAGGAGTTCCTGCAGATCAAATTCCAGCGTCTCCAGGTCCAGCTTTCCGGCCTCGATCTTGGAAAAATCGAGAATGTCATTGATCAGGGAGAGCAGGGATTCCCCACTGGACCGGACCACTTCCGCATACCGGCGCTGCTCATCGGTCAGGTCCGTGTCCAGCAAGAGACCGGTCATGCCGATGACCCCGTTCATGGGGGTGCGAATCTCGTGGCTCATGTTGGCCAGAAATTCACTCTTGGCCGCACTGGCCATCTCCGCCTCAGCCGCCATCTGGTTGGCCTGGGCCGTGGCCTCCTCCAGTTCACGTTCCACCTGTTTCTGCTGTGAGATGTCCACAAATGTCTCCAGGAGATATTCCTGGTTGTCGATCCACAGCCGCGTCACGGTCTTGAGTACCGGCACCGTGTCACCACCCCCAGTCTGAACGGAGCGTTCCGCATTATCCATTTCCTGGCCCAGGTCCAGCACCGGGCATCTCCCCGCCTCAGCCGGACACATGTATTCGGTGCAGGGCCTGCCGATCACGTCTTCCTCCCTTGCCCCGATCAACCGAAGTGCCGCCGGATTGGCATCCTCAATAACCCGGTTATCGGTGTGCACCAGCATAATGCCCGCCTGCACCGAATCCATGACCGCACGGACCCGGGCATGGGCGCTTTTGACCGCCTCTTCGGCTTTTTTCCGTTCCGCTATATCTGAATAAACCGCATAACCGCCTGCAATCCTGCCTTCCACATATACCGGCCCCCCTTTGATCAGCACCTGTCTGACATCGCCGTTTTTGGCATAGCGGACCGCCTCCATGTCGATGTTTTCACCGCGTAAAATCCTGGGCGAGCCGTAGACATCTGCTTTGCCCTGGGGATCTGTCACACGGTTGATGTTCCGGCCCTTCAGTTCTTCCGGATTGTGTCCGAACATACGGGTAAACTGCGCATTGGCACTGATAATCCGGTGGTCCGTATCAAAAAAGACCATGGCATCATTGGTGTTGGTGAACAGGGATTCAAACCAGGCCTTCTGGCGGGCCAGTTCCTGTTCGGCATACTTTCGCTCTGTCACATCGATCATCACCGTCAACAAATATTCGTGTCCCTGGCTCTTGATCACCTCCCCTGAGAACAGACCCTCTAAGGGGCTCCCGTCCTTCTTTCGGACCCTCACTTCCAGACTCTCCACCCGTCCCCGGGCCTCAAGGGCTTCCCGGATGGCATTCTGTTCAACGGGATCGACAAAAATATCCAACTCCACAGCGCTCCTGCCGATGACCTCATCCCGGGCATACCCGAGCGTGTTGAGAAAGGCATGGTTCACATCTGTAAACCGCCGTTCAGGCAATCGGCTCACCGCCATGAGGGCCGGATTTCCGTGAAAAAGCCTGTCGAATTTCTGGAGGGCCTCGGCCTGGGCGCTCAAGTCCTTGGAAATGCCGTAAATGCAGTCCCTCCCGTCCCACTGGCCGAACCAGACCCGGGTCTCCACCGGCACCAACCCCCCGTCTTTGTGCTGAAGCGGCAGGGGGCAGGAGTCCCGCTCTCCCTTGAACATGGCCCCGAAGATGGCCTCAGCCTCCTCGCGTTTATCCAGAGGGTGTACATCCAGCACATGCAGATGCCGGACCTCTTCCGGGGAATACCCCAGCTTTTGGGAGACCGCCGGGTTGGTGTAAAAGATCTTTCCGTCTTTGTCTCCCACAAAAATCATGTCGTCCAGTGTTTCAAAAAAGGTGCGGAAGTTCTGTTCGCTCTCCTGAAGCTTGTCATGGCTGTCACGGAGTTCCCGGGTCCGCCTGCCCACCTGGGCCTCCAGGACCTCCTGTTTGTGACGCACAACCGCCGCAAACAACACCAGAATCCCTGTAAAGCAAATGCCCGTGAGCAGAGTGAACCACCCGGCATTTACAGGGTGCTGTGTCACAAAGCCCTGGCCGGGCCGGGCCGTGACCGCATAGGCCTTTCCGAATGCGAACACGGGTGCGGTGTACGTCACCGAACCTATGGATCCAAAAGCACCCGTGGATGCTGGTTCCGATCCGTCCGTGGTTCCCCGGGACGAGGATGCCAGTTGTGTCAACCCGCCTTCCGGCGTTACCTGATAAAGGGCGGTTTTTACATCTATAAAACTGAGCAGCCCTGTGCGGCCCGCCACATTTTCCAGCAGGGCGCCCATGCGGAGGACAGCCAAAGCAAACCCTTTACCCCCGGATTCCAGTCCGTTGGCCATCACTCGCTGGAACACCAGGATGGCCTGCTGGGTCCCGGTTTCCTGCACCAGGGTCACGGGATCGGTGGCCGTAATCAAACCGGTTTGCATGGCGGTCTTTAGTGCGGCCCGTCGGACCGGGTTCGACCCCAGGTCATAGCCCACTGCCTTTTCGTTGCCTGTGCGGGGCGCCACGTAACAGACCGGATAGAACGTATCCCGGCCCGAAGCCGGGACCTGTTTTCCGTGTGCCCCTTTCTCCCAGATGCGAAAGCCCTCAAGGCCCTGTTTGCGGGCCTGGATTTCAAACCGGGAGGCCTTCTTCCCAGGCACCAGAGGGACCCATTCCCAGGCCTGGACCCCGGACCACCGGGTCAGATGCCGCGTGTAATCCAGAAATTCGGGATAGCTCACATGCCGGCTTCCCTGGAAAAACCCGGCCAGGCCCTGGAGATGATCCGTGCCGATGCGGTTCATGGCAAAGCTTATGCCCATGGCCTGGGCCGCGGCCATCCGGGAGAAATCGCTCCGGCGTTTCAGACTCGCCCGTTCATGGACCACCTGGGCCGCCACAAGGGTGATGAGGACCCCTGCAGCCGCAAGGGTCATGAGCGGGGCATGCCTGATCAGGCCGCTCCCGGGGCCTTCACTGCGGTTTTGTGCCTTTCTGGCGAGGATGGCGCCGGCCAGCAGAATCAGGACCAAAACCAGGGTCCCGGCAGCCGGGATTGCGCAGGCACGATGAACCGCCTTTTTCCACAGCCCTGCATCCACGTCCATGCCCAACACCCCTGTCACCTTTCCGGACCTGAGATCGTGGATGGGAACAAAGGCGCTCACCCAGGTGCCCCAGCGGTCGGTAAGGGGCCCTTCGGTATCCGGCATGCCCGTGTCAAACGCGCGCCGGTTGGCCCGGCTGGCCTCTTCATAGATCTGCCCGGGAGGGGATTCATCGGCCGACCCGGCCGGTTCAGAGTCGGCATAAAAGAAAATACTGCCGTCTGCTTTCCGGCCCATCAGGTAGAGGAAACGGCACCAGGGATATAGGGTTCGGGCCGCAGCGAGCTGGGCCTTTAGCCTATTATAATCCGTCTCTTTAAGATCGATCCCAGTGCCGCTCAATGCCCTCAGGCGATCCGGATTCACGTTCTGGGCCACCATCCGAGCCTGATGGAGCAGCCCTTGCCTGAGTGTGCTGTCCGTGGTGCGGGCCGTCCACACCGTAATCACAGCCCCTGCAGCCAGCACCAACAAAAGGATGCCGGCCAGCTTCGCATACCTCCTCATAATGCCCTGTTGTGACACTATCCCTCCTGTATCACCCGGTTCAGGGTCTCTTTAAGCACCGCAAAAGAGGTTGGTTTTTGGATGAATGCCTTGGCGCCGGCATCCAGGGTCTCCCGGGCAGGCCGGTTCATATTATGACCGCTTGTGAGGATCACTTTGACCCGGGGCCGGGATTTTACAATCAACGGAAACACCGCTTCGCCGCTCATGTCCGGCAATTGCATGTCCAATATGGCCAGATCAATGGCGCCCTCAAAGGTTTCGGCGAGCTCCACTGCCTCTTGACCGGTACGGGCCTCTAAAACTTTATAATCCAGTTTCTTAAGTAAGGCGCCCATCACATCCAGCAGCATTTCCTCGTCTTCTATGAGCAGAAGCGTTTTTTGAGCTGACACGCTTTTCTTCTCCTGTTTGCACTCCGACTCAGGCCCTGTCCTTACGTGTACTTCATAGACAATGTGAGACACGCATGGGGGCCGGGATTTGAACTGATCGGCCATTCCACACAGGTCATTCCATTATTTCCTTTTTTCGGTCTGCTTCCCCTTTTTCGGTTTTCTGCCGGTCCGTTTTTGGGCCTTTTTTGCTTTGGCCGGGGGTTCCGCTTTCGGTATATGGGCTTCCAGGGCCTTTTGAACCAATCTTAACTCTCTGATCAGCAGGGATCCGGCATCATCCTCGCCGGAGGAAAGGGCTTTTGACCTTATTTTTTCGACCACATCCTTCAGTCGTTCAGCACCGAAATAGACCGCATTTTCATGCAGTTCAGCTAAATCGAGCACCGGCGCCGGTGCATTGCCGCCGGTCATCTCCGATTCAAGCCGAGCGATCCTGTCACGGACCCTGGCCAGAAAGACCCCGGCGATCTCCTCATAGTGCGCTTCATCCAGACCCAGGCGGGTCATCATGTTTTTTTTGGTATCCAAAACTGCCCGGTTTCCCCTGAGGGCCTCCTGGACTTTCCGAAGCAAATCGCGTCGTTCTACAGGCTTGATCAAAAAATGTGTACATCCGGCTTTCACTGCCTTTTTGACCGTTTCCAGGTCCGACAGGGCAGAGCACATGATGACCTGAATATCTTCCCATTCAGGTCGTTCCTTTATTTTGCCCAGCAGTTGTATCCCGTCCATCTCCGGCATCATGATATCGGAGATCATCAGCTCCACGGGGGCCCCGGAAGACAGATAGTCCAGGGCGCTTTTTCCATCCTTTGCCACAGCGGTCTCATACCCCGCTCTTTTAAGATGGGCCTCCAGTATCATGGCATTGACTGGATTGTCCTCCACAACAAGAATCGTCATAAGAACGCCTCCGAC
Source organism: Deltaproteobacteria bacterium (assembly GCA_021737425.1). Taxonomy (GTDB): domain Bacteria; phylum Desulfobacterota; class DSM-4660; order Desulfatiglandales; family Desulfatiglandaceae; genus JAIPDZ01. Next base: position 1,163 of record JAIPDZ010000005.1, on the reverse strand, counting down.
TGAATCTTCAAACCGTTTACGCTGCCAACCCCTCACATAAACCGAAGGATACCAGATAATGGATAATACCGGCAATGACGGCTGTTTTGTGCATTTTTGACCGTAAAGGACTCGGCGCAGCCCTGAGCGGCCATATCACGTTCACTTATTATTCATGTCTGAGGCATATACAATCCGGTTACGTCCCGCATGTTTTGCCTTATACAGTGCTGCATCCGCCGACGCCAGCAGCGCCTCGACTGCAATGCCGGGTCGCCCTCGGGCCACACCGATGCTTACCGTAATGCCCACCTCACCTGTCGGGGTGGTAATCCGGGTATCGGCAATCCGAGTTCTCAACCGTTCGTAAAGTCCTTCAGCGATCCCCCCTCTGGATTCCGGCAGGACGATCAAAAACTCTTCCCCCCCATAACGGCCCAGAAGATCATGCCCCCTGATATTGTGTTGAACCGTTTTTACGAAAGCACACAGCACCACGTCCCCGGCCTGGTGGCCATAGCGGTCGTTGACTTCCTTGAAATGATCGATGTCGCATAATCCAATGCTCAGGTACGAATTATGGCGCTCAGCGCGGTTCAGCTCCCTCTCCAGTCCTTCGAGAACCGCCCGCCGGTTCAGGGCCCCGGTCAGGGGATCATGCATGGCCTCACGGGCCAGGGCGTTTTTGGTTTCAAGCAGTTCTGTCTGCAGTTCCACCATGCGGCGGCCCGCGTTGATGCGCGCCTGCAATTCGTTTTTGTCGTACGGTTTTGACATGTAGTCATTGGCGCCGGCGTCCAGCCCTTTGACAATGTCGGCCTTTTGGTCCCTGGCGGTCAGGACAATGCAGTAGGGAGGATTGGATGAGCCCATGTCTTGGATTCTGCGGCATATATCCAGCCCGTTCAGGCCCGGCATTTCCCAGTCCAGAATTGCCAGCTTGGGGGCATCGGGTTGCTGCATGATATCCCATGCCTGACGTCCGTCGCTGGTTGGAACCGGTTCATATCCCCATTGGGTGAGTACAGAGGTGAGGATGGTACGGGAGGTTGCGTCGTCTTCGGCGATGAGAACTTTCAAGAATCACCTTCTTTCACAGCACAAGGAAGGACGGTTTGGGCAGCAGGAAAGCCTCTGGCTCGCTAACAGGGGTTATCCAGTCCGCGGCACAGCGGGATGGATGA
>JAIPDZ010000157.1 GCA_021737425.1 Deltaproteobacteria bacterium | reverse complement strand
TCGCTATTGAATCTCCATAGGTGAGCCCGCGGCTTAGTTCAACCAGATTGTATGCGGAATGAAGCACACCACTATCTTGGCCAAATCGTGGGAAAATCTTGCTTCACTCCGCATACAATCTTTACCGTTAATGACATTGCCTTTGAACCTTGAACCTCTGAACCTTTAAACCCATGGAGAATGACACCCGTTTTTTCGACGCCAGGGCCGATAATTGGGAGGAGACCTGCTACCCGCCCCCGGTACGGGCGCGACTTCGGGAGCTGATCCACGAATTCGGGATCAGGCCCGAAGAGCGCGTATTGGACGTGGGTACCGGGCCCGGGGTCCTGGTGCCCTATCTACGTGAACGGGTCGGCCCTTCCGGCCGAATCTGCGCCTTTGACCTCTCCCTGGAGATGATCCGGAAGGCCGGCCAAAAACCCGCCGCACCTCGAGACATCATTCTGCAGGCCGATGTCCACCACATCCCGTTTTCCCATGAAACGTTCGACCGGGTCATCTGCTTTGCCGCATTCCCCCATTTTCAAGATCCCGGGCACGCCCTCCGGGAGATGAGCCGTGTCCTCAACCCAGGCGGCCACCTCATCATCGCCCACCTTATGAGCCGGAAAGAACTGGCCGCCCACCACGGCTCCCACGCCTCTGTGGCCCGGGATGTGCTGCCCGAAGCATCTGAAATGAAGGGCCTTTTTGCTCAAGCCGGCCTTTCCTCTCCTGATATGGTGGATATTCCCGGCCGGTATATGGCCAGAGGAGTCAAGAAACCGTGAAGTCACGGCGGCCTGTCTAATTTTTCATTAATTTGATTTTTTTCTTGACTTATAAATAATAAATCATCTAATAAGAAAAATTTTTTTTAATTTCAATGTAATAAGTAATAAAACTTAAATATATGTCAACTTAAGACAAACTGCTTCTAATAGAGCATTTCATTTTATCATCAAAGGAGAAAAAATGACAAAAATTCGAGTGCTTATTTATATAGCCCTGTCCTTTGGCATTTTTATTGGCGTTTGCCATGCCTCCGGAGATGAGGTTCGTATTCATGTGATGACCGACAAAATGGTTTACCCTGCATTGGGGGATACGCTGACACTGTCGGTATCGGTGGCCAATCTGGCCGGCCCGGTGACTGCTGATGTTCATATCGGGGTCATCCCACCCGGCGGCGAACCGATCTACGAATGGCCGGATTGGAATACAAGCCTAACGCCCTGTATCGAGAACTATACCGTTCCGTCCGGAGGTTTGCCCTTACTCGAGCTTTTTTCCACCCCCATTGCGGCAGACACCATTCCATTTACCGAGCCGGGCATATATATGGTTTTCATTGCCCTGACACAGCCGGGTACGCTCAATTTCATTGGTGATTTCGGTTTTACGCACGTTGAGGTGGTCTCTTTGGAGGGGCTTCGCACCACGAAGAGGTTTACAGTTATGCCCGCTGTCAGTACGTACAATCTGTTCGGGGGTACTGTTCTTCCCCAAAATCCCGGCATGGCGGAAAATAACTTCAACGGCGGGCATCAGGACAGCTATTGTTCCGACAGCGTCGGTCTGTCCGGACCCACCGGTAAGAAGCTTGAGATGGTCAGCCAATTCAATCCCTACGGTTTTACGCCGATTATGGCCTGCAACAAGAAAAACCAGATGACGGGCGTCTCTCTTTCATATGCCGACCAGGCATACCGATTGATCGTGTTCGACAAGGACCTGCACATCCTTTCGGCTACTAAGACATCTGATTTTGTTACCGGTTCATTTGGCGGTGGGTACTTTTTCATGGACAGGGATGACAATTCCGTGGTGGTCGGTGACAACAGGATGAAGTGCTTTCCCACGGCAGATGTGGAGAAAAAAGACAGCGTGTATGAATTGGACCCCATATGGGTCAGTGACAATATCGTCCGATTGGTAACGCAATCGGACGCTCCCAATAGTTTATATGCAACCCTGCCTGTTTGGAATTCGGCAAAGCCTAATGTATACTGGTGCCTCCTGGCGGGGCATTACAACATAGGCGACAAAACGTTTACATCACCCGCCTACATGGCCGTGGTGCAAATCGTGCCGGATGCCACCAAACTCAAGGGCTGTAGGACCGTGCTGCTGGACAAACTGGTCCTGCCCCGGCAGTGGAACAACAATACCTTTTCCGTCGATGAGCAGGGCGCATATTTTGTTACCAATGGCCTGGACGAACACGGGGTCTGCAACCAGGGATATCTGTACGGGGTGGCCTTTGATGATCAAACCGGACAAATTGCGGTGCGCTGGAGTTATCCTTATCGCAACAGCGGGCTTTTGAAGCCCGGGTCCAAAAATATTGGCTCCGGCACCACGCCCACCATCATGCAGGATGCATACGGGAATAAACTGATTGCCATCGTGGACAATGATTACCCGCAAATTAATGTGGTGGCGGTAAGCCATTCGGGTGCCCCGGTGGCTGAGGTTCCGGTCTTCGCGGATATGCGCGGTACCGCTGAGGCGTCGGTGATCGGGGTCAATCGCTCTATCGTGGTGGAAAACAATTTCGGCCACACCACGGATGTGCCGTGGTCCCAGTGGGTCCCCAATGAGCCCGGGCTGGCCCTGATCGAACTTGACGCCACCAGTGCCTACCCATGGGCCGACCAGGTTTGGGAAAACGATCATACCAGTTTTTTTGCCATGTCCATGCTGGCCCGCGAAAGCGGCATCGTATTTGCGCATACGGGAAACTGGGATGATGCCATTTCAGCAACGGAGGGCGGGATGTATTTTGTCTCCGCCATTGATTCATGGGATGGTCGAACAATCTGGAAAATCCCGCTGGGCCGCGGATGGAAATATTGCCATGAATTCGGCGGCATCTATTTTAACCACAACGGAAGTCTGTACATGGGAACCAACTCCTATTTGATTTCAATCCGGAATGATCCCCAGTCCAACTAATCCATCCGAAATTGAAGGACCCTGTAGCTTGTACAGGGTTCTTGAAATCCCTGTATAAAACTTCGGCCTGGATCCGCTTCGGCGGATGGGGCTTGCCCGAACCCTGAACCTCTGAACCTGAGAATGAACGGCTCGGTACTTCCGGCCGCCTCTGTGCCTTTGACCTCTCAATGGAGATGGTCCGGAAGGCCTGTCAGAAACCACGCGCCCTCCAGGATGCCGTTCTTCAGGCCGACGTCCACCATATCCCGTTTCGTGATGAGATGTTTGACTCCGCATCCTGTAACTGAATAAAAACACCCGCCAACCCAGGTACAAGAGTGGGTCGCTGACAGTTAGTTGACAAGTCCAAACTCACCAAGTCAAGGCAAGGCAAGTTTTGACTTGACAATAAGGGACGGCTTGATTATGCTTCATCTAAAAGAGCCGGAGGTCCCATGTTCATCGGAAGACGAAAAGAACTTTCCGTTCTTGAAGACGCCTACATCGGCAAACAATCGGCATTTATCCCGGTTTATGGAAGACGGCGGGTGGGAAAGAGTGAACTCATCCTCAAATTCTTCAACCAAAAACCAGGTATCTATTATCTTGGAAAAAAGGCGCCGGCTACTCTCCAGATTCGGGAGTTCCTTCGGGAAGCGGCCCGTGCCCTTGATGAACCGCTGCTGGCCTCCATGAAGGCAGACACCTGGTCCGAAGCCTTTGCTGCTGTTTCGGAGAAATGCAAATCAAAGTCGAAATTCATCATAGCACTTGATGAATTTCAGTGGATGGCTGGCGCGAGCCCTGAGTTACCCTCCATTATTCAGGAGCAGTGGGACCGTTTCTGGCAGAAAAGCGGAAATATCTGTTTGATTCTCTGCGGTTCTTACATCGGTTTTATGGAACGTGAGGTCCTCGGACGGAAAAGTCCACTATTCGGTAGACGCACGGCACAGATTTTTCTCCAGCCGTTTTCCTATCTTGAAGCCGCGGAATTTCATCCCCGCTGGTCGCTTTTGAATCGCGCTATGGCTTATTTCATCTGTGGAGGCATCCCTCTCTACCTTCGTTTTTTTAAGCAAGCACAATCAATAGAGACAAACATTGAAGAAACGGTGTTGTATGAATTCGGACCGCTGTTTCGTGAACCCGATTTTTTGCTTCGGGAAGAACTCAGGGATGTGGAAAACTACTATGCCGTGCTGAGTGCCATAGCTGAAGGGCACGTCGGCACTCAGAAGATTTCCGCCCAAACCGGCATTCCCGACAGAAGCCTGCACTATTATATCCAGCAGTTGAACCACATCGGTTATGTGGGGCGACGGCGACCGCTCACGGGCAAAAAGGCCAACCCGAAACAGGTTCGTTATTACATCAAAGATCCACTGCTGAGGTTCTGGTTCCGCTTTGTTTTTCCCAATCTCAGCTATATCCAGCAGATGGGGCCCCGGCAAACCTTTCGGTCCCGAATAGCCCCTGGATTGGATTCCTATTTCGGCCTGTGCTTTGAACGATTATGCCGTCGGGCTTTGCCCTTTCTTTATGAACGGGAAGGTGTCACTGCGGCCTTTGAAATCGGAGAATACTGGGATAAAAAAGTCCAGATCGATATCGTAGGCCTGAGAGACGATCACTGGACCGATCTCGGGGAATGCAAATGGGGGTCTGTCAAATCACATAAGGGGGTCTTAACAGAACTCGAAAAAAAGATCGGTTCCTATCCCAACACACGTGGCGCCACCATCGGAAAACGGATTTTTTTGAGGCAAAAGCCAAAAGCCAATTTACCCCCCGGCTCGAATGTATTCTGGTACGGTTTGGATGATTTGTATCAGAGGCTTTCTTCAGGACCTTGATGTAACCAAGAGCTTGACTCCTGCCTTGACACAATCTATGGTAATGTCTCAAAAATATGAGCCATTTTGAACACCACGGAGGCCGTGAATGAAGTTGTTGAAACGGGTCAGGGGATTTCGGTTGAAGATGCGCACCGAACATCCTTTTGGCTGGTCCATTGTCACGGGCGGACTTTTCGTCTTACTGGTGATCATAGCCGGTACGTTCGGGTATATGCTGCTGGAAGGATGGAGCTTTTTTGAGGGTGTATACATGGTTATCATAACCCTTTCCACTGTTGGATTCATGGAGGTAAGGCCACTGTCCGATATTTCACGGATGATGACCATACTGGTTATTTTCGGAGGGGTTGGTGCGTTTTTTTATCTTGGAAGCTCTTTGGCCCAGATGCTTGTGGAAGGTAAATTTCGAAATGTATTGGGGAGGCGCAGGGTGCAGAAGATAATCGATGAACTTAAAGACCATTATATTGTCTGCGGATTCGGTAGAATAGGCAGGGTGGTTGCACAGGAAATTAAAAAAGAGGGATTTGATGTGGTGGTCATTGAAAAAAACCAGGACGCCCTGGCCCGGCTGGAACAAGAAAAGATGCTCTTTATTGCCGGGGATGCTACAGAAGATGAAAAGCTGCTTGCAGCCGGTCTGAACAAAGCCAAATGCCTGATCACGTCACTGGCCGAGGATTCAGCCAATGTGTTTGTCACCCTGACCTCAAAACAGCTTAATCCCAAAATAACCATCATCGCCAGAACCGACACCGAATCCCACGTTCCAAGGCTCAAGCAGGCAGGGGCGGAGCGTGTTTTCATGCCTTATAATATCGGTGGGCTGCGCCTGGTCCAGACCGTTTTACGCCCCACGGTAACCAGTCTTATGGATTTGGCGCTGAGGGGGGATATCAACCTTCAGATGGAGGAACTGCCTGTCAGCCCAAATTCTGAACTTGTGGGAAAACTGATGAAGGATTCCGGCATACGTCCCAGATTCGACGTGCTGATTGTCAGCATCAAGAAAGCTTCCGGTGAAATGGTTTTTAATCCCGGCCCGGAAGCTGTCATCGCTGAAGGGGATCTGTTGATAGCCCTTGGCAAGCCGGAAAATCTGCAAAAACTGCAGGAGGTTTCAGATCCTGAGTCCCGCTGAGACCCATGTGCTGTGAAGGGCTATTTTTCCCGTAGCACCCTGCCCCTTGAAGTAAAGGAGATTCCCTGCTGGGTCTGAGCGCCGATCATAATGGTTTCGACCATTGGAGGCGATACCTCTTTTTCTGATCTCCATTCAACGATGAAACTGGCGCCGGAACCACCGGACTTGTCTGACTCACGGACAACAAAGCGCATCGCAGACATTTTTTCCAGCTTTACGGGGCTTTGGATGTATTCCCGAATCAGTTTTCCATCAGAGTCATAATAGGTTGCCTTTTCAACCACAATCGGACAATCCGAATCCGTATTCCGGATACTCAAGGTTACCGCAAGCAGAAACCGCCTTTCCTTGTCTCCGATATAAATGTGAGAATATACAGGGGCATAGACAACCTGTCCTTTTGATGCGAAGATATCGGCCTGGGCTCCGGCATCCCCGGGCCAGGATGACAGGCAGCATAGGATACCCACACAAAAAAATAATCGGTTTTTCAGGCTGACCATAACGGATCCTCCATGGGCTGATAACTGGAAAAATGATATTAATTTAGCCTTTTGAAATCACTACCATATTGATACAAGGCCATGAGGGGATCTTTTTCAAAGGCCGTAAATATCCGGATCCCTTCCTTTAACGGCAGTGGGGCTTCGACTTACCTTGCTGATAGCCCCAAAGGATATGGCTTGTCGAAGACGTCATCCTCTCTGCCTGACAGTGCGTACTCTTAAATCTTGCTGGGGCGTTCTATAAGCACAGCATTTGTGTACGGCCTTTGAAAAAGATCCCCTCATGGCCTGCAACGCCTTTCAGCAACCTAAACTGTTACGAAAAATCATATTTCTTACTATTGCATCATAACGATTGCCCTGTCAACAACAGGGTATTGTCGTTCTGCCTGCCGACCGTTGCCAAGGGCTCGCACCAGAATAACTTCACATTTTTCCATCTCAGCTTCAGCTTTCGCTTCCCCTTGCAACCTTTCTACCGAAAATAGTACGGGACCGGTCCCGGGGCTTTCACTGATGGATATCCATTCTCCCTACGATTCAAGAAACACCTTGTAGCCCTTATAATTCATATAGATATCCCCCTTGTGGACGATTTCAAAGGGAGAGTGCATGGAAAGCACGGCCGGGCCGCAGTCCATAATGTTCATGCCGTAAGGGGCCAGGAATTTTGCCACGGTTCCTCCACCCCCTTCGTCCACCTTTCCCAGTTCCCCGGTCTGCCACACCACCTTTTTTTGGTTGAACAGGTTCCTGATCCATCCCACATACTCGGCGTTTGCATCACTTGCGCCGTATTTGCCGCCTGAACCCGTAAACTTGGTCAAACAAATGCCATAGCCGAGACGAGCCGCATTCCTTTTTTCATGTACATCCTGATAGTCCGGGTCCATGGCCCCGTTTACATCAGCGGAGATGGCCCTTGAGTTCATCAAAATGGTCTGAATCTCGTGGTAGTGGGGTTCCTTTCCATGAGCCGTCATCAGATCAGCCACCACGCTCTCTAAGAATTTGGATTTTGCACCGGTGGCCCCCTCGCTCCCGACCTCCTCCTTGTCCACAAAAAGGACCAGGGCCGTCTTTTGCGGGCGATGCAGATCCATAATGGCCCGCAGGCTGGTGAACACGCAGGATCGATCATCGTGACCGTAGGCGCCGGTTAAAGCCCGGTCCCACCCCACATCCCTTGCACGACCGGCAGGGACTACCTCGAGTTCAGCACTGATCAGGTCCTCTTCGATGAGGCCGTATTGCTCGTTCAAAATGTTCAGGATCGCCAGTTTGAACCTGTCTTTTGTGTCCTCATTCCCAAAAGGAAGCGAACCGACCATCAAATTAAGCTTTTCTCCCTCAAAGGCCTCTGATACCTTTTTATTGGTCTGGACTTTTCTGGCCAGGTGGGGAAGGATGTCGGCCACCGTGAATACGGGATCGTCCTCATCCTCGCCCACCATGATGTCGAGGGTGCTGCCGTCGGAGCGGATCACCCTTCCATGGATAGCCAGCGGCCTGGCGAGCCATTGGAATTTTTTGAGACCCCCATAGTAATGGGTCTTCATAAAGGACAGATCAATATCCTCGTACAGGGGATTTTGCTTTAAATCCAGACGGGGGGAATCCAGGTGGCTGATGATCAGGTTAATGCCCTCCTCCAGGGGCCGTTTCCCGGACAGGCACAGGGCAACGGATTTTTCCAGAAAAGATCGCACTATCCTTATGGGTTGCGTGGAACCAAGGTCTGATGAAAACCCGCTTTTCGCCGCCATCTCGACGATGCGGGCCGCCGCCTCCCGTTCCGTCTTGGCACTGTCCAGGAAGCTTTTATACTGATGATCAAACTCCCACACGCCGGCTTTCTCTTTTTCACTCATCACATCCCAAACGAGCCTTCGCTTGGAGAATAACTTCTTACTCATCTTTTTAATTTCCTGCTTTTTCATGAACATCTCCTGAACTTCAATATTTGCCCTTGGTACCTATCTCACCTCCGGTGAAAACTCAACTGATTTCAGTCTACAGGGTCCGGATTCGCCAAAACCCTTGACCTCAAATTCGGCTTGACATCCGTGGGTTTTTGGGTTGTAATTAAACGAGTTTTCGTTTATTCCGGCTAAATTAAGACCACCCGGCAAGATACCGCCGCGAGACTACCCCGGTCATCGAGCTGCTTTTTTTCTAATCGATGAACAGTGGGAATTAAGGGGCCTTTGAGGCGCATCATCGCCTGCTGAAAGGAGAGATCACATGGGGCAGAACCTTTTGGATTACAAGCGGATCCTGATTGTGGATGACGAACCGGATGTATTGGATGCCCTGGAAGATCTTCTGCCCACAAGTGAGGTGGTGCGGGCATCCAGTTTCTCCGAAGCCAAAACGCTCCTGGAACGGGAATACTTTGATCTAACCGTTCTCGATATCATGGGGGTGGACGGCTACGCACTGCTTGAAATAGCCAAAAACAAAAACGTCATTCCGGTCATGCTTACGGCCCATGCCCTGAGCCCTGAGGACGCGCGGAAATCCTTTGAGCAGGGCGCCGCTTCCTACATTCCCAAAGAGCGCCTGCCGGACATTTCGGTTTACCTGAATGAAATCTTAGATGTGGTACAAAAGGGCAAATCAACCTGGTCACAATGGGTTGAGCGTTTTGGTTCCTACATGGACAAGAAATTCGGTCCGAACTGGAAAGATCAGGACCAGGAGTTTTGGAGCCGTTTCGGATTTTGGGAGTGAAAATGACCGGGATCACATGGGCGCCCCGAAGCTATACAAGCATGAAGGCTCGTCGGATCTACTGGAAGAGTTCCGTGCTGACATAACGTTCACCCGTACTGGGTAAGATCGTGACAATACATTTGCCCTTACTCTCAGGCCGTCGGGCGATCTTTAAGGCGGCTGCCACAGCCGCGCCGGAGGATATTCCGCAAAGGATCCCTTCCAGTTTGGCCAGATCCCTCGCTGTCTCAAAGGCCTCTTCATCGTCCACAAGGATCACTTCGTCAATGACCTCCCGGTTGAGGATCTCGGGGACAAAGCCGGCGCCGATTCCCTGAATTTTATGCGCGCCGGGGCGTCCCCCCGAAAGCACCGGGGATGCAGCCGGCTCAACAGCCACGGCCCTGAATCCCGGCCGTCTGTTTCGAAGCGCTTCCGACACCCCCGTGATGGTGCCGCCAGTCCCCACCCCTGCCACAAAGATATCGACCTGGCCGTCCGTATCCAGCCAAATCTCCTCGGCAGTGGTCTTCCGATGAATATCCGGGTTGGCGGGATTGGCAAACTGGTTCGGCATGAAGCCGTCGGGCGTTCCTTTGAGAATCTCCCTCGCCTTTTCAATGGCCCCTTTCATCCCCTGTGGTCCGGGGGTAAGAACGAGTTCTGCACCCAGGTGAGATAATATTTTTCGCCTCTCCTGACTCATGGTATCGGGCATGGTCAGATAGAGCCTGTATCCCCGGGCCGCACACACGAATGCCAGGGCAATCCCCGTATTTCCACTGGTTGCTTCGACGATGAT
>JAIPDZ010000156.1 GCA_021737425.1 Deltaproteobacteria bacterium | reverse complement strand
AGGAATATATGATGAACACAGGCGATACGGTCTTCGTACTCATGTCAGCGGCCCTGGTCATGCTCATGACACCGGGCCTGGCCTTGTTTTACGGCGGAATGGTCCGCAGTAAAAATATCCTGGGCACCTTGATGCAAAGCTTTTTCATCCTGGCGGTCATCTCTCTCGAATGGGCGTTGTGGGGCTACTCGCTCTCGTTCGGTCCGGATCACGGCGGCATCATCGGCGGGCTGAGTTGGGTGGGATTAACGGGCGTGGGCATGACCCCCAGTCCTGACTACGGCTCCACCATCCCCCATTTGGCCTTTATGGTGTTTCAATGCATGTTTGCCGTCATCACCCCGGCCCTGATCACCGGGGCCTTTGCCGAGCGGGTCAAGTTCAGTGCGTTCATGCTGTTCGTCCTCTTATGGGCCACCTTCGTGTACAACCCGCTGGCGCACTGGGTATGGGGCGTGGGCGGCTGGATGGGCCGAATGGGCGCCCTCGATTTTGCCGGGGGAACCGTGGTCCATATCAGTTCCGGTATATCCGCCCTGGCGGCGGCCCTGATCATCGGAAAACGGCTGGGGTACGGCTCCACCGCCTATATCCCCCATAACCTGCCCATGACCCTCCTGGGTGCGGCCCTGCTGTGGTTCGGCTGGTTCGGATTCAATGCCGGAAGCGCGCTCGCGGCCGACGGCCTGGCAGCCAGTGCCTTTGTGGCCACCCACCTGGGCTCTGCCGGGGCGGCCCTCTCCTGGATCATCTTTGAATGGGTACATCGCGGGAAACCCACCACCCTGGGAGTGGCCAGCGGCGCGGTGGCCGGTTTGGTGGCCATCACGCCCGCATCCGGCTTTGTGGGGCCCATGTCGGCCATCATTATCGGACTGGTTGCCGGTGTGTTGTGTTACGGCGGCGTATTGTTGAAGGCCAGACTGGGGTATGACGACTCCCTGGATGTGGTGGGCATCCACGGGGTGGGCGGTACCTGGGGGGCCCTGGCCACCGGACTTTTTGCCAGTACGGCCATCAACCCCGGGGGCGCCGACGGCCTTTTCTTCGGCAATCCCTATCAGTTATGGATCCAATTGGTTTCGGTGGCGGCCACAATGGTGTTCGCATTCGTCATGACCGTTATCATTCTCAAGGGGGTGGACCTGATGGTAGGGCTCCGGATCACCGAGGAAGAGGAAGAGAAGGGGATGGACGTGGTGCTTCATAACGAAACCGGCTACAGTTTCTAACCTGACCCTGAAGGCGCTCAAAACGGGGTCACGGGTCCGGGGAGGCCATGGCCGCCCCGAGACCCCGAAAAAAGACAAGGGAGCAAAACTCATGAAAAAGATAGAAGCCATTTTAAAGCCGTTCAAACTGGATGAGGTCAAAGACGGTCTCTCCACCCTGGGGGTCAAGGGGTTGACCGTCAGCGAGGTAAAAGGGTTTGGCCGTCAGAGAGGGCATCGGGAGGTGTACCGGGGGGCCGAATACCAGGTGGACTTTGTGCCCAAGGTCAAAATCGAAGTGGTCATAGAAGCGAATCTGGTACCCGAGGCCGTCCAGATGATCCAGGAAAAGGCCAGAACCGGTCAGATTGGCGACGGTAAAATTTTCATATTTCCTGTGGAAGAGGTGATCCGCATCCGTACCGGAGAAACCGGCAGGGAGGCCATATAGGCGTGGCACACCAGAAGTCCTCAGATTCCGCGCCGCGGGCGACGCCTGCATCCCAGGAACTGAAGGCGGCCAGAGCACGGCTCATCACCCGGTTTTTGAGGGGAGAGGGGTCCCACACCTTTGCCCGGCACTACACCGGACTCATGGATCACTACCTGAGGAGGAGCCTTCAGGAGAGCGCCACCGGTCATCGCCTGTTTAAGGCGGGGGTATCCTTCGCCTTTCTGGCGGTGGGCGGATACGGCCGAAAGGAACTCAACCTCCATTCGGATGTTGATTTGGTCATCCTGTTTGAAAAAAGGCTTCCCGCCGAGGCCAAAACCCTGGCCGGGGAAGCCTTTTATCCCCTGTGGGACCTGGGACTGGATCTGGGCTATGCGGTCCGCAGCACCAAAGAGTGCCTGAAGCTGTGTGAAAGCGATTTTGAGGTCAGCACATCCATGCTGGACGCCCGGTTCATATGCGGGGATTCCCCTTTGTACCTCTCCTTCATGGAACACCTGAAGGACAAAATCTTCCGAAAAAAGCGGGACCTGTGGTTCCGGTGGCTGGAGGATCACTACAAACTCCGAAAAGAAGCCTATGGAGACGGCGGCTACCTGCTGGAGCCGCAGATTAAAGAGGGGATCGGCGGCCTCAGGGATTACCATCACATGCTGTGGATCTCCAAGGTCTTCTTCGACCTCACCGCACCCAGGGACCTGGAATACCTGGGAAAGCTTTCCCACAATGAATATGCTGACCTCGGGAAGGCCCTGGAACTGATCTGGCTGGTGAGAAACCACCTGCATCACCTCTCAGGGCGACACAACGACAGGTTGGGCTTCGAGTATCAGGAGGAGATTGCCCGGGAGTTGGGATTTGAGAGAGAGGGAGATGTGATGGCCGTGGAACAGTTCATGGGAAGGCTCCATACGGCCATGATTTCCCTAAAAGCGCTTCATCGCACCTTTGTCACCGCCCATCTCCCGGACAAAGGGAAAAACAGGGTGGTTTTCGGAGCGAATGACCTTCCTGCACATCTTCATATCCATCGAGGAGAAATCGAGTTCGACTCCACCACCGCAATCCTCTCAGATCCCACCTTGTTGATCCGGATATTTGAGGAGGGGGCGCGTTTGGGCGCTCCTCTCTCCATGGGGGCCCGACGTCTTTTGAGAGAGTTTTTGTACCTGGTGGATGACCGGTTCAGGCGGCAACAGTCCGTTGGTTCTGCCTTTCTGAATATCTTATCCGGTGGGGGGACCTTTGACGCTTTGGAACAGATGTCCGAGGTGGGATTTTTGGAGGCCCTTTTCCCTGACTTCGTCCCCATCAAGGAACGGGTGTTGTTTGACGCCTATCATATCTTTCCAGTGGGACGGCATTGCATCGAAACCGTGCGATGGATCAAGGAGATCGGCCGAGGCGTTCAGGATATCCTCCTGGTAGACCTGATGTCGGAGCTGAAAGATCCCATCCCCTTGCTGCTGGCCGGGCTGTTTCATGATATCGGCAAGATCGGAGGCGATCATGAGAAAAGGGGAGCGGAGATCGCTTGGGGGCTCCTGGACAAAACGGGCCCGGACCCCCTTCAGCGAGCCGAGGCAACCTTTCTCATCCGGCATCATCTCCTCCTCATGAAAACAGCCACTCGCAGGGATCTGAGTGAGGAAAAGGTGGTGGTCCAGTGTGCACGAACCGTGGGAGATATCAATCGCCTCAAGCTTCTCTATCTGCTGACTTGGGCCGACGCCAAGGCGACAGGGCCCCGGGCGTGGAACGATTGGACCGCCAATCTCCTCCTTGAACTCTTTTTCAAGGTGCTTCACATACTGGAAAAGGGGGAACTGGCCACCATGGATGCCTCCGAAAAGGTGGAGAGGACCATGGGGGAGGTACGGGAAATCATTGCCCGTAAGGGACCGGCGGTTGACCTGGACACCCTCTTTTCGGTGATGTCGCCCCGGTATCTATTGACCTGCCCCCCCGTGGAGATAGCCGCGCATATCCAAATGGTTCACTCCCTGCTGAAAAACCCGCACAGGACATCAGGTGCGGCCATGTGTCTGCAGGTGCATGAAAATGAGGCGGAAGGCTGCTTTGAGATGACCATCATCTGCAAGGACCGTCCCGGGCTCTTTGCCGACATGGCCGGGGTCCTGGCCCTCAATCATATGGACATATTTGAGGCCCACATCTATACCTGGCGCGATGGGACGGCCGTGGACCTGTTCAAGGTGACCCCGCCTCGCGATCCCCTGAGGTCCGGCGAAATCTGGGAGAGAATTGAGCGGGACATGGATCGGGCCTTCACCGGAAAGCTGGGGCTGACCCATCGGCTGGAGGAAAAAGATGCCTCTTCTCTGCTCTTTGCCCCCCCCTCTCCTTCCCAGCCGCCGGCGGTGACCCTCAATAACCAGGACTCTGACTTTTTCACCCTCATCGAGGTCTTTGCAGACGACCACATCGGACTTCTGCACACCATTGCCAGGACCCTGTTTGAGCTGCGGCTGGACATTCGGCTGGCCAAGATCACCACAAAGGCCAATCGGATCACGGACGTATTTTACGTTCGAGACCTGGAGGGCCAGAAAGTAGAGGACCCTGAACAGTTGAGGGAAATCGAAGAGGCCTTGTATCACCGGCTAACCACCGGATAAAGGAGAATGGTTCTTCTTATTATGCCTTCAAATCCAATTCCGCCACCAAAAAGGTATGATCCGAAGGCCTCTGAAGGGTCCGGGGCCCGGTATCAATCCAGGCCTTTACGGATTTTTTGGCGAGCGGCGGGGTGGCCAGGAGGTAATCGATGCGCCAGCCCAGATTGCGTTTGAAGCCATTGGGGACCCTGTAATCCCAGAAGGTGTAACGCCCCCCATCCTGGACATGTTCCCTGAATAGGTCCACCAATCCCCATGTCAGCAATTCTCGGAAACCGGATTGCTCCCGGGGGTGGAACCCCACGGCTCCGGCCAGTCCTTCCGGGTCATAGACATCCCTGGGTTCCATGGCCACGTTGAAATCCCCTGCCAGCAGGAGGAGGTCTTCAGGATGGTAATGGGCCCTAATATAGGCCAGCAGATCCGCAAGCCAGGAGAGCTTGTACTGAAATTTAGGAGAGCCCACTTCAACCCCCTGGGGGACATATACATTGACTACCACGAGCCCGTCGATCCGGGCGGCAATGAGGCGCGCGTCCACGTCATTTTCCGGGCTCAGGCTTGAAGCCAGCAATTCCTGGGGAGACCGGCTCACAATGGCCACCCCGTTGTACGATTTCTGGCCCCGGAAGGTGACCTGGTAACCGGCCTCCATAAATGGGGATAAGGGGAAATCCGTGTCCTGGACCTTGGTCTCCTGAACACAGAGGATGTCGGGCGCTTCCTGCTCGAGCCAGTCTAAGATTATGGAGAGCCTGGCCCGAATGGAGTTGGCATTAAATGTGGCCACTTTCATATAAAATATCATATCATTTCCAACGGTTCATTTCAAGCGAATCCGCAAGGGGGGAAGGGGTGTCCCTGATTTTATACCGCGTCCACGGAAATGAAGCCACCATCACCTTGATTTGATGGGGTGGACCGAGTATATTTAGGAGAAAAAGTTGGCCCGAACCGATTGACATTGCCGCAATCCTGAACCGCTGACACCCTTGGGAAGGAGAAATGCCATGGACAATCAGAATCTGATTCGTATCTTCGAATACGCGCTCAACCAGGAAGAGACCGGGAAGAGCTTTTTTGAGACCTCGCTTCAACGTTTGGGCGTGGGGGCCGCAACCACCGCCTTCAAGCGCCTCATTGAAGAGGAATCCAGACACATCGAGTTCATCGACACCATCCTGGCCAACCTGCGCAGCGAAGAAGAACTGAATATCGCTGATCTCAAACCGATCGTCTTAGAGCCCACCGATTACTTTGATGAACGAAGCCGGTCCGAATTTCTGGAACGATGCATCTATGAATCCATGGTCCCGGACGTGACCGTATTCAACACCGCCTGGTTGATCGAGAAGGATCTGAGCGAGTTTTATGAAAACATGGCCAAGAAGGCCACAGGTCAACCGGCCGAGGCCTTGGCCATGCTGGCCCACTGGGAAAAGGCCCATGAGCGCTTTTTCAGGGAGTTTCGGGATCAGCTGACCGAGACCTATTCCAAAATGCCCTGGGGCGGTTAGGCGTTTACCGGCCTTGGTCGCGTGCGGCACCCTGACCATATGCGCACGCCCACGGGACCGGCACGGCCCCACCCCCCTGAGCCTTGCCGCCTGGGCAGCGGGTTCTCTTTACACTTCCTCAGCGTGGGGCGAAATGCGGGCTTTCCACAAAAAAGGCCGGTTCACTCATTTTTGATATCCCCGTCAATCGAAAGTAAACCTTGAGAGATCAGCATGCCCCCGGTTTCCAAAAAAGACCCCATGTACCGGTTCCTCATGGTGCTGACCATCAGCTCCACCATCGGGCTGCAGGCCTGGCTCATGCTGTTCAACAATTTCGCTGCGGAGCGGGTGGGGCTTTCGGGGGAACAGGTGGGCATGATTCAATCCATCCGGGAAATCCCCGGATTCCTTACCCTGCTGGCCGTCTTTGTGATGGTGCTTATAAAGGAGCATCGCCTCTCCGCACTCTCCGTCCTTTTGCTGGGCGCCGGGCTGGCCCTCACCGGCTTGTTTCCCTCCTATTTGGGGCTCATCATTACCACCCTGATGATGAGTTTCGGGTTTCACTATTTTGAAACCACCAACCAGTCCCTGACCCTTCAATATTTCGATCAGGCCCGTTCCCCGTGGGTATTCGGAAAGCTCAGGAGCCTTGCCGCGGCGTCCAATATCGGCATCGGCATATTTATCTATCTCTTGGCATCTGTATTGGATTTCAAACAGACCTACCTGGTCATCGGCCTCATGGTCATGGGGGCCGGAATCTGGGGGCTCCACCGAAACCCCACCCATCAGGATCTCGTGCCCCAGCATAAAAACATGGTTTTCAGGAAGAAATACTGGCTCTACTATTTTCTAACCTTTATGGCCGGCGCAAGAAGACAGATCTTCATGGCCTTTGCGGTCTTTCTTCTGGTCAAGAAGTTCCAGTTCTCCGTACAGGGAGTGGCGGCCCTGTTTGTGATCAACAACCTCGTCAATTATTTTTTAAGCCCCGCAATTGGAAAGAGTATCATCCGTTTCGGGGAAAGAAAGGTGCTTACCCTGGAGTATTTCAGCCTGATCTTCATCTTTCTGGCCTATGCCACGGTGGAATCCAAGGTGGTGGTTGCGCTCCTGTATATCCTGGATCACATCTTCTTCAATTTTGCCATGGCCATTCGGACTTACTTTCAAAAGGTGGGGGACCCCAGAGATATCGCCCCCAGCATGGCGGTAGGGTTTACCATAAACCATATCGCGGCCGTGTTTCTGCCGGCCTTGGGGGGACTGTTATGGATGGTGGATTATCGAATCCCGTTCTTTGGCGGAGCATTCATGGCCCTGGTCTCCCTCATGGCCGTGCAAAGAATTCGATTGCCCCAAACCGCCCGGACAGGATAATCAATCCTTTATTCCTCATATCGGGCCTGAGTTTTGCGTTAAATAAGGGCTGTTTATTTAAAGGAATCGTTGGCATTGCCCCATTTAAGAAAAACCATGTGTCATTGATTGTGCCTTTTTGACCTTGTCCTACGGGTGGACATTCGAAACGCAACGTTATAATCTTGACAAAAGGCGCTGGTACATGAAACCGCCAAATTCAAATCCAAAAACCAAGCCCAGGGGGATGTTGTCATGAAACTCATCCAATTTTATCATGAGAAACGAATCCGGCCCGGCATCCTAAAAGGCGACATGATTTTCCCTTTTCATGCAGTCGGAGACATGATTGATGTGATTTCGGAGTGTACTTGGGATCGATATGAGCGAGGCGCGCCAATTCCCCTAAACGGATCGAGTCTGGCACCCCCGGTAACACGACCCTCCAAAATTATGGCTTTGGGCCTCAACTACCGGGACCATGCCAAAGAAAGCAAGGGAAAGATCCCAAAAACTCCTCTGATCTTTGCCAAATTCCCCAATAGCCTAACCGCACACGGAAAGCCCATTACATGGGGCATTACAGTTTCTGAAAAAGTGGATTTTGAGGCGGAACTTGCCGTGATTATCGGAAAGGCTGTTTACAGGATTCCTGAAGAAGATGCCATTAAGGCCGTGTTCGGCTATACCTGTGCCAATGATGTCAGCGCCAGAGATCTCCAATTCGGGGACGGTCAGTGGGTTCGGGGAAAATCTCTGGATACCTTCTGCCCGCTCGGGCCGTGGATTGTCACTCCAGACGAACTCCCTGAGCCGCATTCCCTCAGCATCCGTTGTCTGGTCAACGGCAGAGTAATGCAGGATAGCAATACCGGCCAGATGATATTCGGCATACCCGAGGTCATAAGCTTTCTCTCCAGGCATTTCACCTTAAACCCAGGGGACATCATACTGACCGGTACGCCGCACGGGGTGGGCGCTTTTCGTGACCCGCCCTTTTACCTTTCAGACGGAGATGAGGTGGTGGTAGAAATCGAAAGCATCGGTCAACTGGCGAATCCGTGCTCAGTCACTGAAGATTGACCATTAATCTATAGCAAGGGTTTTCATCACACCTTTGTTCCCGTCTTTGTTGGAGAAATCGAGACCTGGACCCTTCACGAAACGTGATGGGAAATGGGACCCACATTTCCCATGGTCTTGGGAACCCCCCCATAAGGCGTCCAACTTCTCGATTTCAGGGGGGGATTTGGCGCCACATGCAAAATCCGTCGTGATTTTAAGTTTCAGTTCTTTTAGATTTGAAATCTTTTCCACCGTTTCGTCGCCAGCAATGGACGCACGAACCTCATAGAACGGTAACGGATTTGATGATCACGGGTTCCACCGGTACATTGGCCATTGAACCTCTTTTTTCAGTCTCCACCTGTGAGATGGCATCCACTACATCCATCCCCTCCAGGACCTTCCCGAATACCGCATATCCCCAGCCCTGAGGGGTCTTGCCCTGAAAGTTCAGAAAGTTGTTGTCCTTTGTATTGATGAAGAACTGGGCCGTAGCACTGTGGGGATCATTGGTTCTGGCCATGGCCACTGTTCCCCGATCATTTTTAAGCCCGTTGTCTGCCTCGTTTTCAATGGGCATTTCAGTCAATTTCTGCTTCAGGTCCTGATCAAACCCGCCGCCCTGGATCATAAAGTCGGGAATCACCCGATGAAAAATGGTCCCGTCGTAATGGCCCCACCTGGCATAGCGCAGGAAGTTCTCCACCGTCTTCGGGGCTGCGTCAGGATACAGTTCTATGACAATGGGACCCTTTGAGGTCTTCACCGTCACCTTTGGATTGCCTTGTCCACTGTCGGCGTCTGCTGAAAAACCACCCGCCGCCACACTCGCCATGAAAAACAACATCATTCGGATTCTCATCTCATTCTCCCTTCAATACGCATGGGCCTGCCAAAAACAACAACCGTCCGATTGCCCATGAACATGGACCCTACACCAGCCAGAGACTGCCAACCTCTCCTTAGTGACGGCCCCGCTTGTATCATAAAAACAGCCTTTTAAAATCATAACAGAAATACCCCTGGTTGACCAGTTTTGAAATGTCCATAACTTGCCGGCTTCGGTCAAAAACCGCAAATCTCCTCTCCATTTTTGACGCCAAAAATTTGACAGACAGTGCTTTTGGCCAAAAAAATGGACCCGATAACATTGCCTGCGAATGGGCTTGGAAAATGCTGGAGCCAGCCTTCTATGGCTGGTTTACACCCTTCCCAAACATACCTTATTAATGATAATTTAAAAAATATGGCATAATTTATGCTTTATGATGACTAACAACATCCTGTGGTATCTTCTCAATAAATCGGGGTGACCGCTTTCTCTGGCACGGTACTGGATTCCGGCCTTCGCCGGAATCCAGGAGGTTTGCCCCTGGTTATTGAGATGTTACCTCCTGTGGAGGTATCGTACACGAATTATCTTTCTTTTAGGCGAAATTCAACCCGGTACCTTTTCCAAATGCAAAACGGGATTTGTCCCCGTGAGTCACTTCAACGATTTGAATGCCGGTTTGAGCATAGGGAATCAAACCGCTGTGGCTGCATATTACATACTTCACTTATCTGGGAGGGTAGGTAAGATCGCCCGGGTACGAATTCATTTCAAGGAGGTGAGGGATTATGGGGAAAGGAAGAAAGAACAGTTTATCCAGACCTATGGGCGCCTGGATGGTGGTTCTGGGGTTCTGTCTCGCAGGTGCGTGTGTGGGATTTCTGCCCCGTGAAGTAAGGGG
>JAIPDZ010000155.1 GCA_021737425.1 Deltaproteobacteria bacterium | reverse complement strand
GCGAACCCTGGCAACTTACCCCCCCAATCTGTAATGAACTCGAACCGGCCACCCTCCCGGAGGCCCAGCTCCACCACCTTGGAAAACTCCATCCACTCTTGAAAAGCTGACCGGCTCAAATTCAAAATGTACGGGACCGGCTCTCCATGTTCATCTGTTCCTGGCTCGATATCCAATAACGCATGAATAACCCGTTCATACTCATCCCTGACTTGTTGAATCACCGGCTCTGTTTCCAATGATCTAAATCCGAGTTTAGACTTTGGCAGAAGAAATCCACACCTGGCATTAAACCCACGGCCTCTAAACCCTGGCAGGTTAGCCATGTTTTTCAAGACATCCGGCTGTGGACTCAATCCCAATGTCAAAGCTGGATGTTTCAAATCAATAGGGTCACGACTGCCACGATCCACCCGGGCGGGATCTCCGGAATGGCCTTTGAGATACAAATCCATGTTCACAATACCGTTGCTATATCGACCGGCTATGGTATCAATAATCCCACCTTCCGCCGACATAACAGACATCCGCTCATTATGGATTGACATCAAAGTTCCAAGATGTTCGGTCGTCACATCATCACACCATACTCTTGGTGCAATCGGGATCTCCACAAGCTCTAATTCAAGCTCCTGGATCTCCTCTTCAATGGCAGCCAAATCACCGCCCTTAGCCTTGCCATACTTAGCTCTGAGGCTTTTCAACCTGGCATCTTGGCTCATCCTTTTGCTCGACGCTCTCTTAATACTATCCTCCATCTCGCAACGTTTCTGAGACTCCCAAGATATTAAAGGACGTGTGGCCTCAATCAGGACTGAGGATTTTCTGTTCCCCGAATCCAAGGCAACCACAATCCAGACATTGACCGGCTCTGAATATCCTCTTTTTGCTTGGACAATGAAACGACCCTGGCAGGCTGTAGCAACTGCGGCGAGGACCATCCCTGTGGCAAGCTCCAGAGGCGTTTCTGTGGCATCCGAGACGGCCTTGGATATGTCTCCAATCATCCCACGAACCGGCTCCATTTTCGGCAAACTGAAATCATCCAAAAGGACGGGCTCCTCCCACTCGATCCGCTGACCATTCAGAAGATGGACCGGACATTTCACCCCACACCCACCAGGGGGACATTGGAACCCGGTTTTCTCCTGTATGGCCTGACACGTCATGGGACCGCTCTGCTTTAACGCCTCCAGGATCTTTACATTCGTTTCCGCAGGCTGATACTGTGGATAATGCTCTGACAGCTTATGAATGGCATCCCGACTGCCACCTTCAAAACATAGAGCACACACCATACACCACCACTCAGGTTCTGAAAGGCTCCCCGCATCGACCCTGCAATGCTTCAGGAAGGTGCATTGACCCACGATCTCCCATATATGGCCTGACCCTTCCCCGATATCGGTAACCGGCTTTCCTGATACTCCTGGCTCTCTTTGTGGCTGGTCCTGCAGAAAATCCTCAAAGACCCCCGGCTGATACCTAAAATCATTCATTTCCATGATCTTCACCGGCACCGGATCCGCCTTGTGATTGTATGTACCAGGGACCCTCAGGAGATGTTCAAGGGATGCTGTGTTGTCCAATTTCCACCCCTTTTCCCTGGCTCTGGCAATGATGAAGGCCTGCCACCGCCTTGATAATTGTCTGGCATTCTCATGATCATCCGGACCATCGAATATCCAAGGCTCCTTGAATATCCAGTACGGCTGGAACCCACCACCGGACCACACCAGGATGGACGGACGCAATTGGGTCTCATCCAATAATGACAAGGCCTCATCCTTAGATGGAAGATTCTCCTCTTTGTGGACACCCCCAAGAACATCAATGTCCATCCAGAGACCAGGAATCCCCTTGACATCCGCCTCCGTACCACGGCCTTTCTCCGGACGCTGCCTGATCATCCCGACCGTGTACCATACGTTCCCCTTGAATCGCTGGATGGCTCCGGATAGGAGGTCGTATTTGATAGGATGGCGGTAGAATTTGGAGATCAAACCTCAGGACTTGCCGTTGGTTGAAACCGATAAGAGGCCGTTTTCCTGATCCGGCCATAGGGTATTGAAAAACTGATTGACATCGCCTGGATTAGATTCTATTTTGTTCATAAATCCTCATTTTCAATTAGTTATGGCCTTCTTGGACCCCCATCCTCGAAGGCTTTTTTTAATTCGTACTAACAAACGCACCAGAATCCTGAGCAAGCAGCTTGGCCTGCTCATACCTGTTGTTCCACTCGATCACCTCCTCTTTATTTGGATATCTTCCCACCGCAGACCCTCGGCCTGATCAATCCACTGCTCCAACTCGGACCGCAGAAACGTCAACCGGCCCGCCACCTTCCGATAAGGGATTTGCTTTCGGTATGCGAGGTTTCTTAATGCGGCTGGAGACCGTTTCAGCATGCCGCCCGCCTCATGGATGTTGAGATACTCCTCAACAGTCATTTACTGAGAGGCGCCAGAATGGATGGATCACAACCCAAGACCTCGCACCACTTGGCCCGATCTTCCGGAGATAAAACCCGCCGACCTCGAATCACCCTGGAGATCACTGACTCATCAACCTGGATCTCTTGAGCAAAATCCGCCTGTGATCCAAACCTTTCAATAATCTTGGCTTTTAGTCTTTTGTTCATTTAGAACCTCCATTTATCACTGACAACTGACAATAGCACTCAAATTTTTTTACTCTGGAATATTGAACATTTTTAAAGCTATTTTCTTTATGCCACCCAAAAAAATTACACTTTTTTTTAATGTTCGCTCTCCTTCACGCACATCTCTGCAACTCAGCTCTTGACGGTAACGTTCTGTAAATTCCGTCTTGTCTCTTGGAATGACGTAAAAGTTTCCGGCAGCTGCACCTTCTATATTAGCAATAGCATCAAACATAGGTTCAAAACGGATCTCTTGGACGAAAACGAGTTCCTTCTTATCACCCCATTCAGAATTAGTATAAAAATCATAAAATGTGGTCTCTACTGGACTAAATATATCTCTACCTTCACGGAGTGCCTCAAGTATGAAATCTATTGACGCAAGCTCAACATTTGACCATGAAGACATCACAACGATCATTGCAAACTCGATAAGATTACGTTTTGAATAAACCCTGGCCTTCCCTCTCCCTTGAGATGGCTCAATATCAGGAATAACAAGTTTTTGGTCGGTCCAATATTGGATCGTTCTGATTGGCCTATCGATTATTTTGGCAATATCGCTTTTCAAATACTCTTCCATCTTCATATCTTTCACTTGTCAGTGTTTACTGATAAATAAAATGGTTTCTTTCTAATGTCAAGAAAATTTTTGATGCGACCTCATTTTCTTCTGACTCCAGTCATCGCAAGGGACTTTATTCGCTTTAATCTCTTTATTCTCTAAGACCATAAAAAAGACCACCTGCAGGACGGCCCCTGATCTATCAGCTTACCCTTTAGCTCATATCGGCAAAATTTGATGAAAAATGGTGGAAGAAATGGTGGAATTTTTTAGGTGAATGACGTTATTTTCTGGACGCCCTGTGATATTGGTTTTATATTAAAGGGTTTTATTATAGTCGAAATCAACCATTTTTCAGACACAAAAAAAGGCCTGTAAGTTACTGATTTCACTTACAGACCTTATGTTCTGACCTTGGAGGCGGCAACCGGATTCGAACCGGTGAATAACGGTTTTGCAGACCGCTGCCTTAGCCTCTTGGCTATGCCGCCCTGTGGAGCGGGAAACGGGACTTGAACCCGCGACAATCACGTTGGCAACGTGAGGCTCTACCAGCTGAGCTATTCCCGCACATTACTTATCTATTTTACAGCACAAAGCGCCTTTGTCAACAAAAAATCCGGAGGAGCCCCCGCTTCAAAAGAGCATTTCTATGAGACCTATTTTTCCTGATAAAACACCTGAGAAAACCGGCGAAAATAATTCCATCCGGACCAGAGGGTCAGGATGAGGGCCCCCCACAGAAAAACCGTCCCCACCACCTGAAAATTGATCCCCCAGTAGGGATAGTGAAGGCAGAGGGAGACCAAGGCGATGGACTGAAACAGGGTCTTGTATTTTCCCAGGGCGCTGGCCTGAATCACCAGGCCCTCACTCACGGCAATGCCCCGCAATCCGGTCATGGCCAGTTCCCTGGCAATGATCACGATCACCATCCATACGGCGATCCGGTCCAGGGGAATGAGCATGATCATGGTGGCTGAAACCAGGATTTTGTCCGCCAGGGGGTCCATGAGCTTCCCCAGGACGGTCACGTCGTCATATCTTCTGGCCAAAAATCCGTCCAGGAAATCGGTCACAGCGGCGATCCCGAAAAAGAGCGCTGCCAGAAAACTTCCCCGTGGGTCGGGAAATGAAAGACAAGTGAGGATAACGGGGACGCAAAGCAACCGGGCCAAGGTCAACATATTGGGCAGATTCAGCACCCGTTTGCGTTCAGACGCCCTGGGCATCAGTACGCCGCAGGTCCGGTGGAAGGTCCCCACGACCCCAAAAGCCGTTTTTCCGCCCTCATTGGGGCCTCGAGTTGTAGGACCGGTAATAGGCCAGTACCTTGTCCACAAAGTCTTCGGTCTCTGGAAAGGGGGGGACGCCCCTACACGATTCCACCCTCTCCGGGCCTGCATTGTAGGCGGCCAGGGCCAGGACCCTGTCATTTTTGAAGCGCTTGAGCAGCATACTGAAATAGCGCGTTCCCCCCAAGATATTCTCTTTGGGGTCAAAGGGATCCTGGACGGCCATGTCCGCTGCGGTCTGCGGCATCAACTGCATCAACCCCTGGGCCCCCTTGTGGGAGACCGCCATATGGTCAAAATCCGACTCGGCCTTGATAATGGCCTTGATCAAGCAAGGATCCACCTGATACTTCCTGGAGGCTGTACGGATAATGTCGGCAAAATCCTCAATATACTGCGCCGGAGTGCGCCGCGCACTCCGGGAAAAGATGCGATACCGACTATCGGTCCTCACGTTGGTAAAGTGCAGGACCCCGTTTTCATCTTCATAGCAGTAGATATCGGCTGAAACACTTCTCACACCCTGTGTAAAAAAGAGGAGCGCGAAAAGGGGAATCCCCAAGGCCAGGTGTTTCCAGCTCATTTTCCGCCTTGTTTTTTCCAGTCGGCCAGGAATTTTTCCAGACCGATATCGGTCAAGGGGTGTTTGGCGAGTTGTTGGATCACCTTAAAGGGGATGGTGGCGATGTCCGCCCCCATGAGGGCCGCATCCAGCACATGGGTGGGGTTCCGGATACTGGCCACGATCACCTCGGTCTCAAATCCATAATTCTCATAGATGGTGAGGATCTGCTCCACCAGGTCCATGCCCACCTGGCTGATGTCGTCCAGTCGGCCCACAAACGGACTGACGTACGCGGCCCCGGCCTTGGCCGCCAGCAGGGCCTGTACCGGTGAAAAACATAAGGTCACGTTGGCGTGGATGCCCTCCTGGGACAGCACCTTCACCGCCTTGAGCCCCTCGGGGATGAGCGGGACCTTCACCACGATGTTCTCGGCAATGCCGGCCAAATCCCGGGCCTCGCGGATCATGCCCTCTGCCTCCACGCTGACCACCTCGGCGCTTACCGGGCCGTCCACCATCCGGCATATCTCCTTAATCAGCCCCTTGAATTCCCTGCCTTCTTTGGAGACCAGACTGGGATTGGTGGTCACCCCGTCCACCATGCCCAGGTCCTTTGCCTCTCTGATTTCATCTATGTTTGCCGTGTCAATGAAAAATTTCATATGCGCTCCTCCATATTCATTATCGACAGCCGGGCGGGTTTCAATGAGCGACTACGCCCTCTTCTCCCTCTCAAACGCGTCTGCGCACTCCCGGCTGCAGAAAAAATAGGTCTTCCCTTGAATCACCCTTTTATGGGCATCTCTGCGGGGGACATAGGTCTTGCACACAGGGTCCTGGACCATCTCGTCCACCGAGCCCATTTCCGTCCCCTGAGGGCTCCGTCCGTCTCCCATCTGACCCTGCCCCAGGTATCTGCGCACCATCCGGTACAGGAAATAGACCAGAAATACGAGGATCAGCAACCGAATCATCCGTCATCCTCCCATCTCCAAGACCGCCTGATCCGCTTCAGGCGCCTCATGGAGCAATTCCATCATGGTCTTTCCCAACACCGGGTGTATCAGATTCGGGGCCAGGCGGGTCAAGGGAACCAGGACAAACCGCCGTTCCTGCATCCGGGGATGGGGAATGGTGATCTCTTCTTCCTGGATGATCTGGTCTTCGAACAGGAGAATATCCAGATCAATGACTCTGGGACCCCACCGGGTCTGTCGGATACGGCCCATGTCCGCCTCGATATCCAAAAGGGATTTCAACAGGTCTCCGGGGCCCAGAGAGGTCTCCACCCGGATGACCCCGTTTACATACCACTTCTGCCCCCTCACCCCCACCGGTTCGGTCCGATAAAAGGGGGACACCGCCCTCACCCTGCACTCCGGAATCTGGTCAATGCGATCAATGGCCTCCTTTAAGTGCATGATCCTGTTTTCCAGGTTGGCACCCAATCCGATATAGGTCACATGGGTCAATCCCAGGCCCCTTCCTGCAACTAAAACGTCATCCCCTTTAATCGGGTGATGGCCTCAGTGAGCCGCTCCCGGGTCTGGGTCAGGGCAATTCTGAAATAGCCCTCGCCTGGCTCACCAAACCCGTTTCCCGGGGTGACCACCAGTCCGGCATCTTCCAGGAGCCGGGCGGTCAGACCGGCCGAGGTGTAGCCCTCGGGCACCTTGATCCACAGATAGAAGGTGGCCTTGGGGGGATTCACTTCAAAACCGCAGTCCCTCAGGCCCTCCATCAACAGGTCCCGGCGCCGGGTATAGATCTGAACCATCTCCCTCACGCAAGACTGGTCACCGGTAAGGGCCTCAATGCCGGCCATCTGAACCGCCTCAAACACACCGGAGTCGATATTGCTCTTGACCGCACCCAAGGCCTCGATCCCTTCAGCATTTCCCACCGCAAACCCGATCCGCCATCCGGTCATGTTATAGGTCTTGGACAGGGAATGAAATTCCACCCCCACCTCCTTGGCGCCGTCCACTTCCAGAAAGCTGAGGGGCCGGTACCCGTCAAAGGCCATCTCCGTGTATGCGGCGTCATGACAGACGATGACCCCGTGTTGCCGGGCAAACCCGATCACCTCCTCAAAAAAGGTCCGGTCCGCCACTGCCGCGGTGGGGTTGTTGGGATAGTTGATAAACATCACCCGGGCCCGGTCCGCCACCGACTCGGGGATGGCGTTCAGATCCGGCAGAAACCTGTTTTCACCCAAAAGGGGCATGGAATAGGACTCTCCCCCTGCAAACAGGGTGCCGATATGATACACCGGGTATGCCGGAGTGGGGACCAGGGCCACGTCCCCGGGATTGACAAAGGCCAGGGGAAAATGGGCGATCCCCTCCTTGCTCCCGATCAAGGAGACCACCTCGGTGGTTTCATCCAACTCCACGTTAAACCGCCTTTTATACCACCTCGCCGCCGCCACCTTGAAGCCGTTCATCCCGGAATAGGAGGGATACCGGTGGTGGGCCGGATCGGCCATGGCCCGTTGTCCGGCCTCGATGATGTGGGGGGGAGTGGGGAGATCCGGGTCTCCCACGCCCAGGTCGATGATATCCACGCCCCTGGCCCTGACCTCGGCCTTTTTTCGATCAATCTCCTTAAACAAATAGGGAGGCAGTTGTTTCAAACGGTCCGCTTTTCTAAATATCTCCATACGCTCCTCGCCGTCTTCCCCTTTCTCACCTACGCTCACCGGAGACCCAGCACGTCCTGCATGTCGTAAAGACCTTTGGGCTGGTTCACCACCCACAGGGCCGCCCGGACCGCACCCCGGGCGAAATTGTCCCGGTTGTGGGCCCGGTGGATCAGTTCCAATCGTTCCCCGATCCCCCCGAACATCACGGTGTGCTCCCCGGTAATATCCCCGGCCCGCCAGGTCTGAATCCCGATCTCCTCATCCGTCCGTTGACCGATCATCCCTTTTCGTTCATATACGCCCACCTTTTCCAGGTCCCGGCCCGCTGCCTCGGCCAATATCCGGGCCAGGCGCATGGCCGTACCTGAGGGGGCATCCTTTTTGAGCCTGTGGTGGGTTTCCAGGATCTCCATATCGAAATCACTCCCCAGGATCCGGGCCATCTCTTCCGCCACCTTGAACATGACGTTGACCCCCACACTCATGTTGGGGGCGAACACGCACTGCGTTTTCTGAGCCAGGGATTCCAGCTCCTCCAGCATCTCCCCCTTGATGGCGGTGGTGCCGATCACCATGGCCAGCCCTCTGGATACCCCTTCCTTCATATGGGCCAGGGTGGCCTCAGGGGCGGTAAAATCGATCAGCACCTCCCCCTGCTCCTGGACCGCCTCCAGGGAGGGGGCGATCCCCACACTTAGTTCTCCCACACCGGCCATCAGGCCCGCATCCCTGTCCACATCCGGGTGGTCGGCCCGTTCAAAGGCCCCTACAAGGGTGGTGTTCGGGTTTTGATGGATCATGTGAACAATCCGTCTCCCCATTCGTCCGGCCGCACCGGCCACAATTACCTTGAGCATCGCTCCCTCCCCTCTTTTGGGATCTCCCATGGCTGACTGACCATGGTTGATGGAAGATCCCCGAACTCCCGCGCGGCCTTTGGGATGATCCGCCATCAATCCACAGTATGTTCTCAATAAATCGGGGGGACCGCTTTC
The DNA here is from genome assembly GCA_021737425.1 of Deltaproteobacteria bacterium. Classification (GTDB taxonomy): domain Bacteria; phylum Desulfobacterota; class DSM-4660; order Desulfatiglandales; family Desulfatiglandaceae; genus JAIPDZ01. Next base: position 1,269 of record JAIPDZ010000155.1, on the reverse strand, counting down.
TCTGGCACGGTACTGGATTCCGGCGAAGGCCGGAATCCAGGAGGTTTGCCCCTGATTATTGAGATGTTACCATCCACATACCCCCGGCTAAATCAGACCGAATCCGGACAAGATGGTCTTTAATTTTTCCAGATTGGCGGGCGCCATGGGACACAGCGGCAGCCGCATCTCCTCCCCGATCTTTCCCATCAGGGCCAGAGAGGTCTTGACCGGAATGGGGTTGGTCTCAAAAAACATGGCCTGACACAGGGGAAACAGCTTCAAAAAGGCGGCCCGTGCCCCTTCGGTATGGCCCTCCTCCCACAGACTGATCAACTCGGCGTTCTCCTTGGGCACGATATTGGCGATCACAGAGACCACCCCTTTCCCCCCCACGGCCAGCACCGGGAGGGTCACATTGTCGTCCCCGGCCAGAAGGGTGATGTTCTCCCCGGCCAGCCTGACAATGTCCGTCATCTGGCTGATGCTCCCTGACGCCTCTTTGATGGCCGCCACCTCCGGGAGCTCCGCCAACCGGGCCACGGTCTCCGGGAGCATGTTGACCCCGGTCCGGCCGGGCACATTGTACAGGACCTGGGGCAGGGGGACGGCCTTGGCAATGGCGCTGAAATGTTGAAACAATCCCTCCTGGGTGGGTTTGTTGTAGTATGGCGTGACCTGAAGCGTGGCATCGGCCCCGACGGCCTTGGCATGCCGGGTCAGCTCGATGGCCTCGGCCGTGCTGTTTCCACCGGTTCCGGCGATCACCGGCACCCGTTTGTGGACCGCCTCAATGGCAATATCGATCACCTTCTGGTGTTCCTCCATATCCAGGGTAGCCGACTCCCCGGTGGTCCCGCACGGCACAATGGCGCTGGTACCGTTTTCGATCTGAAATTCGATGAGTTCTCTGAATTTTTCCTCATCCACCGCACCGTCTTTAAACGGCGTCACTATGGCCACAATAGATCCTCTAAACATGGCACCCTCCCCAATTTTTCAGATTTTCGTCCATCATCCTATGATGTAAATCGGCATATACCTTAGGCCATTACGCCTGTCGAAACTGAGAAATATCCCAATGCAGGCCTACGGCCGCAACCAAATCAGTGACCAGTGTTCAGGTTTCAGGTTTCAGCACAATGCCATTCACTTAAGCAAGATTCCATGACTTTGATTCGTCACCCCGGCGAAAGCCGGGGTCCAGAGGTATTTGAAAAGACTGGATTCCGGATCAAGCCCGGAATGACGTTCGTCTGTAGGGATAAGGCGATAGAGCCTTAAGTTAAT
>JAIPDZ010000154.1 GCA_021737425.1 Deltaproteobacteria bacterium | reverse complement strand
CACATACGCGCAGTGAAACCATAACCCTGAGGAACCGTATGCGCTAATCGCGCTCGTACGGGTCTGTGGGGGTTCTGGGAGGGTAACCTCCCAGTTCTACCCGGAGGCACTGATTTGGTTGCGGCCGTAGGCCCGCATTGGGGGGGATGTCAAGGTCACGGCCCTTCACGTGATGCCTACGCCTGAGGTGAAATTCTTTTGGAATTACGACGTTTCCGTGTATTCTCCCTTCCGGGGGTTGTTTCATCTTCAGTATTTTTAGAAAAGGAGAAAGCTATGGCCCACAAAGACAAGCAGGAGAAGGCTGGAACGCCTCATGCCGGTTCAGGTATCTGGCCGGCGGGCCGCTATATGGATATGCGGCGCCGATCACTCCAAGATCCCGAAGGCTTCTGGTCCGAACAGGCCCGGAAATTGGATTGGTATAAAACCTGGGACCAGGTTCTGGACTGGGATCCACCGTATGCGAAATGGTTTGTGGGCGGAAGGCTGAATGCCTGCTACCAATGTGTAGACCGGCACGTCAGATCCTGGCGAAAGAGCAAGGTGGCCCTCTATTGGGAGGGAGAGTCCGGGGAGGAACGGGTCCTCAGCTATTCTACACTTTTCAGGGAAGTCAACCAATTTGCCTCTGCATTGAAATCCATGGGTATCGAGACCGGAGATCGGATCGCCCTTTATCTTCCCATGATCCCTGAGGTGATCGTGGCCATGCTGGCCTGTGCCAGGATCGGGGCTGTGCATACGGTGATCTTTTCCGGTTTCAGTGCTTATGCCGTGGCAGACCGGGTCCAGGATACGGGGGCCAAGCTCATCATTACCGCTGACGGGGGCTATCGGCGGGGTAAAACCATCCCACTTAAGAAGAATATCGAAGAGGTCATCGATCAATGTTCCAGTGTGGAAAACATCATTGTGGTCAAAAGGACCGGCGAGCAAGTGCCCATGAAGGAAGGAAGAGATCATTGGCTTTCCGATCTCATGAAAAACGCGGACATGTGGGTGGAACCGGAAGCAGTGGAGGCCACCCACCCCCTGTACATCCTTTATACCTCCGGTACCACAGGAAAGCCCAAAGGGATTGTGCACAGCACCGGCGGCTATATGGTGTTTAACCATTCCGGATACCAGTGGGTTTTTAATATCCAAGAACAATCCATTTACTGGTGTACCGCGGATATCGGCTGGGTCACCGGACACAGTCAGGTGGTATATGCCCCTTTGTCCCACGGGGCTGCTGTGGTCATTTATGAAGGTGCGCCGGATTATCCGGAAGTGGACCGATGGTGGGATATCGTGGAAAAATACGGCGTAAGCATCTTATACACCTCGCCCACCGCCATACGCACGTTTATGCGCTACGGCGAAAAATGGCCTCAAAAACATGACCTTTCCAGCCTTGAGCTTCTCGGTAGTGTGGGGGAACCCATCAATCCCAAGGCTTGGCACTGGTACTATACGCATATCGGGGGCGAACGATGTCCCATTGTGGATACCTGGTGGCAGACTGAAACCGGGGGGATTATGATTTCACCCACACCGGGAATTGATCCTGTGCCGCTCAAGCCCGGTTCGGTCTGTTTCCCTTTACCCGGCATTGACACGGCAGTAGTGGATAACGAAGGAAAGGAAGTCGAGGCCGGAACCAGAGGCGAGTTGATCATCAAAAGGCCCTGGCCCGGAATGTTGATGAATATCTATAATGACCCGGATCGCTATCAGGCCACCTACTGGTCCCAATTCCCCGGTTATTACGACGCGGGTGACTTTGCCATGCGCGATGAGGACGGATATATGTGGGTTATGGGTAGATCCGATGAAGTGCTTAAGGTGGCCGGTCATCGTCTGGGGACCGCTGAAGTGGAAGATGCCGTGGTCGCCCATCCCGCGGTGGCCGAGGCGGCCGTAAGCAGTAAGGCCCACGAGGAAAAAGGGGAATCTTTGGTTCTTTTTGTCATCCTAAAAAAATCGGAAGCCCCTTCTGATACCCTTAAAGAAGAGCTGGTCAAGCGGGTGCGTGAGGCCATTGGCCCTATTGCCACCCCGGAGGATGTCTATTTTGTCAATTCCCTTCCCAAGACCAGAAGCGGCAAGATCATGCGCCGTGTGCTCAAGGCGGTGGCTTCCGGGGAAGAAGTGGGTGATGTTTCCACCCTGGAGAATGAAGCCTCCGTAGATGAAGTGAAAAAGGCCTACGAGAGTTTGACCCAAGAAGCCGAAGCCTGAGAAAGGAAGTAAGCCCGACCATGCGGGGGGAGGATCAAGCGTACCATGGGATTGTACCACCTGAACAAGATATTCGAGCCAAATTCCATTGCCGTGATCGGGGCCAGTGAAACCCAGGGAAGTATCGGCCGGGTCCTAATGGCGAATTTAACCCAAAATGGGTATGCGGGTCGGGTCATTCCCATAAACCCCGGGTATTCCCAGGTGGCAGGCATTACTGCTTATCCGTCCCTATCTGAGGCAGACCAGGCCGCGGATCTGGCCGTTATTGCCACCCCTATTTCGACCGTACCGGGCATTGTTCGGGAATGTGTGGAGGCGGGGGTCAGCGGGGCGGTTATCATTTCCGCCGGAGGAAAGGAAACCGGGAAGAAGGGAGAGGATCTGGAGCAAGAGATCGGGCACGAAGCCAAGAAGGGCGGGCTACGGATTATCGGCCCCAACTGCATGGGGTTTATTCGGCCGGATCGAAATCTCAATGCCAGTTTTACCGCCCACATGCCGCCCAAAGGAAATACTGCCTTTATTTCTCAGAGCGGGGCCATCTGCTCGGCCATGCTGGATCTGTCCCTCAAGGAAAACATGGGATTCCGGTACTTCATCAGTATCGGTTCCATGCTGGATGTGGATTTCGGAGATTTGATCGACTACCTGGGAAACGATTCCCAGGTGACCAGCATCCTTTTGTATATCGAGAGCCTCACCGAGATCAAAAAATTTATGAGCGCGGCCCGGGAGGTGTCCCGGGTCAAACCCATTGTGGTGCTGAAGGCCGGGCGGAGCGAGGCCGGGGCCCGGGCCGCCGCCTCCCACACCGGGGCCTTGGCCGGCGAGGATCAGGTGTATGAAGCGGCCTTTAGGCGTGCGGGCCTGGCCCGGGTTCTCACCCTGGAGGATTTTTTCGATTGTGCAGAACTGCTGGCCAAGCAATCCCCGCCTTCAGGACGGCACTTGGTGGTGGTCACCAATGCCGGCGGTCCCGGAGTGATGGCTGCGGACGCCCTGACCGAGTATGGTCTGAAACTGAGTCCATTATCCGACGACACCCTGTCCGCACTCAATGACACCCTGCCGCCGCACTGGAGCCACGGCAATCCCATTGACATCTTGGGAGATGCCACCCCGGAGCGCTACGCCCGCGTGACAGAGGTCTGTTTTGAAGCAGAAGAGATCGACGGCATGCTGCTCATCGTAAACCCCCAGGCCATGACCGATCCTGCGGATGTGGCCCGGGCCCTGGGTCAGGATCTCAAGCGGAAGTCCTACCCGGTGTTTACCGTTATCATGGGGGGGAGGGAGGTGGAAGAGGCCCGGCAAATCCTCAACCATAAGGGGGTTCCCACCTATGATACCCCGGAGCGGGCGGTCCGGGCCTTTTCAGTGATGTATGATTATGCCCGCAACCTGAATCTGCTGCAGGAAATCCCGTCCCGGTTCCCCCAGGAGGTGGAGGAGGACGAGGACCAGGTCCGGCAACTGGTCCGAAAAGCGCTGGATCAAAAGGACGGAAGGAAAGAATTCCTCTCAGAGGTCGAGTCCAAGCAGTTATTGGCGGCCTACGGCATCCCGGTCAATCCTACCGTGGCTGCAGGATCAGAGGAAGAGGCCCAACAGGTGGCTGAGAATATGGGGTATCCGTTGGTGATGAAGATTCTATCGCCGGATATTTCCCACAAGACCGAAGCCGACGGAATCCGAACCGATCTTAAAAATCAGCAGGATATTGTGGAGGCGTACCAACAGGTGACAGCAGCGGCCCGGGAGTACGATGCCGGTGCTGAAATCCAGGGGGTATCCCTTCAGCCCATGATCCAAGATGCGAACGTGGAACTGTTGATCGGGGCCAAGCAGGATCCCAATTTCGGCCCTGTGGTCCTGTTCGGCATGGGAGGGATCTTCGCGGAAGTGCTCGGAGACCGGAATATCGGTCTACCGCCGCTCAACCGGACCCTGGCCCGGAGGCTCATGGAGCCCACCAAGGCCTACACCCTTTTGACCGGTTACCGGAACATGCCCAAGGCGGATTTAGACTATTTTGAGCTGTTGTTGGTCTGTCTGTCCCATATTCTGGTGGATTTTCCGGAAATTGCGGAATTGGACATGAATCCGGTCATGGTAAAGAACGGCCGCCCTGTGGCAGTGGATGCCCGGGTGATGATTCAAAGGACCCGGACTCAGCCGCCTCATCATCTAATCATCCGTCCTTATCCCGAGCAATACGAATCCGAGGAGGCCCCTGTTGAAGGCGAGTCCATATTCATTCGGCCCATAAAACCCGAAGACGCCCCTATGCTGGTAGACCTGTTTGAGAATCTGTCGGCAAAAAGTCGCTATCATCGATTCTTCAGCCCCCTGAAGTCCCTGTCCAGCGATCTGCTCATACGGCTGACCCAGATCGATTATGACCGTCACATCGCCCTGGTGGCCCTGAGCCGGAATCAGGAAGAAGAGCGGATGCTGGGTGTGGCCAGGGTCATCATCGGACCGGATCGGGACGACGCCGAATTTTCCGTGGCCGTGGGCGATCCGTGGCAGGGGAAGGGTGTGGGCATGAAACTCCTGGAACGGGTCCTGGATGCCGGCAGGGACTATGGAGTTCAAACCGTTTACGGCATTGTCCTGGCAGAAAACCGGAACATGCTGAACCTGGGGCGGGAGCTGGGGTTTCAGGTGTCTCAGGGAGAAGAGGCCGGATCGTTTCACCTCAGTATCCGGCTTTGAAGGCAAAACCGATCTTACCACAATGGCGCCGTGAAACGGAATCTTGATGGAAACGAAATATATCTGTATCCACGGTCACTTCTATCAGCCGCCCCGGGAAAACGCCTGGCTGGAGGCGGTTGAGGTCCAGGACTCGGCCCACCCCTATCACGACTGGAACCGGCGCATCACCGTGGAATGCTGGTCCGCCAATGTGTATTCACGGATCCTGGATGATGCGGGTCGAATCGAGAAGATTGTGAACAACTACGAGAAGATTTCCTTCAACTTCGGGCCCACCCTGCTGGCCTGGATGGAAATCCATGCACCGGACGTATACCAGGCCGTCCTGGAGGCGGACAAACGGAGTTTGGCGCGGTATTCCGGACACGGCTCCGCCCTGGCCCAGGCCTACAATCACATGATCATGCCCCTGCACTGGTTGCAAGATGAGCTGGCCCCCTGGGAGACGCTTTTCGAAACGCTCTGCAAACAGCTGAATCTCCAGTGGAGTTGAACATCATGATTCCCCCGGCCACCTACCGCGTTCAGTTCACCCCTGATTTCCGATTCCGGGATGCCTTGGGCATTGTGGAGTACCTCTCAGCCTTGGGCGGCTTTTGGCTCTATGCGTCGCCCGTCTTTGCGGCCCGTTCGGGGAGCACCCATGGCTACGATGTCCTGAATCCCAACCGGTTCAATCCCGAACTGGGAACCGAAGCCGATTTCAATGAACTGGTGGCCCGGCTTCAGGACCAACACATGGGCTGGCTTCAGGATGCGGTCCCCAATCACATGGCCTACAGCGGAGCCAATCCCATGCTGGCCGATCTCTTTGCCCTGGGGGAGAAATCAGCATTTGCCCCCTATTTTGATATTTGGTGGAATCATCCGGCCGAAGGACTTTCAGGCCGGGTGGCGGCCCCTTTACTGGGGGATGAGCTGGACCGTTGCCTGGAGCGGGGGGAGATCCGGCCGGTATTGCAAAACGGCATCCTGGGCGTGGTCTACTTTGAGCATTTTTTTCCGCTGCGACTTTCCCATTATGCCTTGCTGGAGCCCGCCTCACAGGATGCCGGAATGGGGTGGCCCCCCCAACTGAGGGATATGTGGGCGCGGAGCGTCCGGGACATTGTGGAAAATGCCCAGGCCCCTCCTTCATCGGACAGGGATGCCCGCGTTGGGGAGGCAAGAGATCGCATAATTAGACTCATGAAGCAGCATCCTGAAGTGCGCCGCTTGGTGGAGGCCCGGCTTAAAGGGCTGGACCCTCAAGACGGTAACCCCGAGGCCGTTGCCGCCTTAAAGGGTCTTCTGTTGGAGCAGGTGTATGCGCTTCGCCATTGGCGCAGCGCCGGTGAGGAGATCAACTACCGGCGTTTTTTTGACATCAACGAACTGATCTGTCTGCGACAGGAGCGTCCCCAGGTGTTCAACCATACCCACCGGCTCCTCATCCGTCTCATTAGGGAGAACAAAATCAACGGGCTTCGAATCGACCATATTGACGGCCTGTGCGACCCGGCCCGTTATCTTCATCGCCTGCGCAAGGCCTGCGGTGATATCTATTTGGTGGTGGAAAAAATTTTGGCAGAGGATGAGGCGTTACCCCCCCTTTGGCCTGTGGAGGGGACCAGTGGATATGAATTTTGCGAACGGGTGACCCGGCTGTTCTGCCGCCGGGATGCCAAGGAACCGCTCAGCGCCCTGTATGAAGATTTCTCCGGAAGACATGAATCCTTTGCTGAAATTTGCCGGAGTGCCAAGAAACAGGTGCTGGAGGAGTCCTTTGCAGGGGATTTGGCCAATCTGGTACAATCCGTTCGGATGGCGGCGGCAGAACAGGCAGGGCAAGACCAGGGGGTGAATGAGAAGGCCCTGAGGGATGCGACAGTGGAATTGCTGATGCGGTTCCCGGTGTACCGGACCTATGCCGACCCCACCGGGTTATCCGATGCAGATGAGAGATTGATCGGCAGGATCCTCCAGGAGGCTTCGCACCAACGACCCGACCTCGTTCCGGCCCTTGACGTGGTCGGAAGCTGCTTTTTCGGTGAACCGGGAGGCCATGACGAGGGAGGGCCGTCTGCAATCCGGTTCCGGGCTGTCTCCCGCTTCCAAAAACTGTGTGCCCCCCTGGCAGCCAAGGGAATCGAGGACACCGCCTTGTATCGGCATGTCCGGCTGATTTCCCTGAATGAAGTGGGCGGAGACCCGGACGAGATGGGGATATCCCCCTCATCCTTTCATGCCTTTCTAACTGAGCGCAAAAGATTATGGCCCCATACGCTGAATGCCCTTTCCACGCATGATTCCAAGCGGTCCGAGGATGTGCGGGCCCGCATCAATGTGCTTTCTGAAATCCCTGATGAATGGCGGCTCCACTGTACTGCCTGGAGGGAACTGAACCGGAACAAAAAGCCGGTTTATCACGGAACATCCGTCCCGGATCCCAACGTGGAGTACCTGCTGTATCAGACCCTGGTGGGCACATTCCCTTTTGACCCCTCTACCCTCAAGGAGTACGGGCCGCGCATTCAGGATTACATGGTGAAGGCCGTACGGGAAGCCAAAGCGCATACCTCCTGGCGTTCACCCGATGCCGGTTATGAACAGGCCTTGGGCCGGTTCGTCCGGCGGCTGCTGTTTCCGGATGCGAAAGACACGGCCTTTATGAGAGATTTTATACCCTTTGTGAACAAAGTGGCCGGGTTGGGGGTCTATAATTCCCTGGCCCAAACCCTGATCAAGATTACGGCTCCCGGGGTCCCGGATTTCTATCAGGGGACTGAACTGTTTGACTTTTCTCTGGTGGACCCGGATAATCGGCGGCCGGTGGATTTCCAATATCGCATTCGACTGCTTAAAGCAATCCAGGATGAACCAGGGAAGCCGCCTTCGCTCCCCCAGGGACATACCCGGAAGGAGGGGTATGACCGCATGAAGCTTTATCTCATTGTCTCAGCCCTTGGGCTCCGTAAACAGCGGCCCGCCCTGTTTCAAGAGGGATCCTATGAACCATTGGAGATTGCAGGGAGGTTTTGTGATCATGCGCTTTCCTATGCACGGGTGGAGGGCAAACAATATTGTCTGACCGTTATCCCCCGGTTTCTCAACCCTGTTGTCCCTGAAGGCCAAGCCCCCTTGGGAGATCGATGGGCGGATACGGTGCTGCACCTTCCGGATACCTATCCCACCCGCTGGACCAGCGTTCTTTCCCAAGAGAGGTACGCTGCAGAACATGCCGTACCGCTCAAAACCGTTTTGGGCCGATTCCCTGTGGCCTTGCTCATGGGGGAGGTCCATTGAAAGGAATTCGGACCAGCGGCGTTCTGCTTCACCCCACCTGTCTGCCAAGCCCGTTCGGCATCGGGGATATGGGACCTGAGGCCTACCGTTTTGCGGACCTGCTGGCAGAAACCGGCCAGCAATACTGGCAGATCCTGCCGGTGACCTTCACGGATGCGGACCACGGCCACTCCCCCTACCACAGCCTCTCCGCCTTTGCCGGGGACCCCTTGTGGATCAGCCCTCAGTTACTCATCAAAGACGGATGGTTGGAGTCCTCGGCGCTTACAGATGTACCGGAGTTTCCCGCTGATCGGGTGGACTTTTCCAAAGTGCGCACCTTGAAACTCCCCTTGCTGGAAAAGGCCTTTGAACGGTTCCTGACCGGCAAGGGAAAAGAGGCGGTGCGCCACTTCATACGGGAAAATGGATGGCTCTCGGATTTCGCGCTGTTTCGGGTCCTGACCCGGCACTACGGCAAACCGTGGTCTCATTGGCCTGTGGATTTGCGGGATCGGCGGGCTGGGGCCTTACAGGCAGTGGGAGAACGCTTTTCAATTCCGCTTCAGCGGGAAGCGTTTTTACAGTATCTGTTTTTTCAGCAATGGAAGGATTTGAGACGGTATTGCAATGATCAGGGGATTCAGTTTATCGGCGATATGCCCATTTATCTGCCGTTTCACAGTGCGGAGGTTTGGGCCAATCCATACCTGTACAAGCTCACCCAAGACCGTTCGCCTCTACGTGTATCCGGTGTACCGCCCGACTATTTCAGCGAGACCGGACAGCTCTGGGGACATCCGGTGTACGACTGGGAGGTCCTGGTAAAAACAGGCTTTGACTGGTGGGTTCAACGGACCGCCCACAACCTGAAACTGTTCGACCGTATCCGCATCGATCACTTTCGGGGATGGGTGGCCTGCTGGGAGGTGCCGGGCCAGGCCCAGACCGCAGTGAATGGGGAATGGGTTCCGGTTCCCGGAGACCGCCTGTTGGACACCCTGTTCCGTAGGTTCGGGTGCCTTCCGCTGATTGCCGAGGACCTGGGAACCATAACGGCGGATGTGCGGGAGACCATGGCGCGATTCGATCTGCCGGGCATGAAGGTCCTCCTGTTTGCCTTTGGGGACGATTATCCCTATGGGGCCTTTCTGCCCCATAACTATCGTCCAAACTGTGTGGTATACACCGGCACCCACGACAATAACACGGTTCAAGGGTGGTTTTCATCCGAAGCCACCGATCAGGAGCGCAACCATCTGTACGGATACCTCGGGAAAAGGCCCAAGACCCGGGAGATCCATTGGGAAATGATTCGTTTGGCCATGGCTTCAGTGGCGGATACGGCCATTATTCCCCTGCAGGACCTGCTGGGCTTAGACGAGCACGCCCGGATGAACTCTCCGGCCGGTCCCGAAGGCAATTGGCAGTGGCGGGCCCCGGAGACTCTGCTGCCGGAACCGGTGGCCGGCCGTCTAACCGAGATGACCCGGACCTATGGAAGGGCGCCGGAAAAATAGGTTCAGGGGTTCAAAGGTTCAGAGGTTCAGAGGTTTTCCAACCCTGAAACCTGACACCTGAAACCTGAAACCAAAAAAGCACTGGTCATCGATATAAACAAACAAGAACCCCGTAGACGAATGTCAAACACTTCATCCCATAGCCTCCCCACAGATCAGGTCCTCCATGCCCTGGAGGTGGAGGGAACCCAGGGCCTCACTGCAGGAGAGGTCCGCCGTCGGCTTCAGCAATACGGTCCCAACAAGTTACAGGAAGCCAAACGCCATTCGGT